>NZ_JBQCWN010000001.1:0-305044 GCF_051957355.1 Neisseria sp. P0018.S001
CTGCCGTGAAAAAATAAGCCTGACGGTTAACTGCCGTATGCCGCCCCGAGGCTGAACCGTTTGCCGGTTCGGGCTGACGGGCGGCTTTGTATGGGCAGTGGCAATGAAGACTTGGACCAATGGGGGCCATTGAGTAAAGGGACAAACGGATAAGGTGCCTCCTGTCGGATAGGGATACAAAGATAAAGATAAAGATAAAGATAAAGATAAAGATAAAGATAAAGATAAAGGGAAGAAAGATATGTACTTAAAAGCATTTGACGGAAAACGGAATGGGGCAGCTGTACAGAGGGGCTACTCCTTGATACAGCTGTTGGTGGTGATGCTGCTGGTTTCGATATTGGCGACGTAGGATATTAGGCCGTCTGAAAGATACTTAAGAATAGCTTTCAGACGGCCTTGTTGTAAGATGAATTTTTGATATTGGCGTACTTTTTTAAATACAGATAAAATCCCTGTTAATTATTTATAACGATATTTTTTAGGATACACAGTGCTTGCTTTGGATTATTGTCATCAAAAGGCTGCAGAAAGCCATTCCAGTTTTTTATCCGGCTTTCGTTTTTTATCGGTAGAAAAACGAAATGCGCTCACTGTTTTATATGCTTTTTGTCGCGAACTAGATGATGTGGTTGATGGCTGTACCGATCCAAATGTAGCTCAGATAACGTTGAATTGGTGGCGCAGTGATTTGGAGAAAGTGTTTAATAATGAGATGCCTGAGCATCCTGTTCATCAAGCTTTAAAAGATATTCGGGCAAGTTTTGATTTGCCGAAGAATGAATTTGAAGCTTTGATTGATGGGATGCAGATGGATTTGGAGCAGGCTCGTTATGGTAGTTTTGATGAATTAAAGCTGTATTGTCACCGTGTTGCCGGAGTAGTGGGGTGTCTTATTGCGCGGATTTTAGGTTTTTCCAATCCCCAAACTTTGGAATATGCGGACAAAATGGGCTTGGCTTTGCAGTTGACGAACATTATTCGTGATGTGGGCGAAGATGCGCGGCAGGGAAGAATTTATCTGCCGATAGAGGAAATGCAGAAATTTGATGTGCCTGCCAACGTCATCATGCAGTGTAAACCGACAGACAATTTTGCGAAATTAATGCAGTTTCAAGTGGATAGGGCGCGTGAAACTTATCGTGAGGCTATGTTGCTTTTACCGGCTGCGGATAAGAAATCGCAAAAAGTCGGTCTGATTATGGCGGCCATTTATTATGCGCTGTTGAATGAAATCGACCGTGATGGTGCGCAAAATGTTTTGACTTACAAAATTGCGATTCCTTCTCCCCGTAAAAAACGTATTGCTTTGAAAACTTGGCTGTTTGGATTTAAACCATGAATATTCGGCGTCCAAAAATTGCTGTGATTGGTGCCGGTTGGGCAGGTTTGTCTGCGGCGGTTTCCCTGATTCATCGAGCTGATATTGCTTTGTTTGAAGCCGGGAGACAGGCAGGCGGTAGGGCGCGTACCTTAGCAGGGAAAGATGATGGATTCAGCTTTTTGGATAATGGGCAGCATATTTTGTTGGGCGCGTATCATGGTGTTCAAACTTTGATGCAACATATTGGTGTTCAACCTGAATCAGCCTTTTTACGCCAGCCTTTGCAATGGTACATCCATGAGGGATTGCAGTTTCAGACGGCCTCTCTGCCTGCACCGTGGCATTTGCTTGTCGGTATCCTGCGTGCAAAAAATCTTTCTTTTTCATTGAAAATCAAATTGCTGTCGGATATGTCGGCATTGCAACATTGGGTAGGCCATCATAAAACCGATTTGACGGTTGCAAAGTGGTTGAGAACACGAAATGTTCCGCGCAGCCTACTTGGCCAATTTTGGCAACCTTTGGTTTGGGGTGCTTTAAATACGCCGTTAGAACAGGCATCGTTGCGTATTTTATGTAATGTATTGAATGATGGCGTATGGTCTGAAAAGGAGAACAGCGATTATCTTTTGCCTAAGCAGAATTTAGGGAGGATGGTAGCCGAACCGGCTTTGGCGTTCCTACTCACGCATGGTGCAAAGATACATCTTGAAACTCGTGTTTCCCATTTAAACCACCACATTGATGGTCGGATTGAAATCAATGGCGAAGTATTTGATGCGGTTGTTTTGGCTGTTGCGCCATATCATGTTGACGCGCTTTTGCCTGAAGATACGCCTGACTATATTCAGACGGCCTATCAATCGTTTCACTACCATGCGATTACCACGGTTTATTTGCGTTATGCCCAAGCAGTCAAACTGCCGGCACCTTTAACCGGATTTTTTGATGGTATGGCGCAATGGGTATTACATCGGGGGGCGTTGGGTTTGCCGGATAATGAAGTCGCGGTCGTCATCAGCGTTTCCGATTGCACCGAAACTTGGAAGGACAAAGATTTGGCCGAGAAAGTTCATGCGGACATTAAGCGGATTTGTCCGGATTTGGGTAAGCCTGAAGCCGTACGTATTATTACGGAAAAACGCGCGACTACGGCGGCAACGGTTGATTTTGTACAACCAGATTTCTCATGGCTGCACCATCGACGTATTTATCCGGCCGGCGACTATCTCCATCCGCGTTATCCGGCAACATTGGAAGCTGCGGTTCAGTCGGGCTTTGCAGCGGCTGAAAAGCTTATGCTGGATTTGCGGGTTGAATAAACTGAGGCCGTCTGAATGTTCAGACGGCCTTTTTGACTTTACAAAACTTACCAAGCCGATACAATATCCGAAACCATAAAGTTCAAGGAAAAGTCATGACGACATTAGCGAACAAAACCATCTTGATTACCGGCGCATCCCAAGGCTTGGGCGAACAGGTTGCCAAAGCCTATGCGGCTGCCGGAGCGACTGTCATTTTGGTGGCGCGTCATCAAAAGCGTTTGGAAAAAGTCTATGATGCCATTGTGGCTGCGGGCAGCCCTGAGCCGTTTGCCATCTGCTTTGATTTGATGAGCGCGGAGGAGAAAGAGTTTAAACAATTCGCAGAAACCATTGATGAAGCTACCGGCGGAAAATTGGATGGCGTGGTGCATTGCGCCAGCTATTTCTATGCTTTGTCGCCATTGGATTTCCAAACCGTATCAGAATGGGTCAACCAATACCGCATCAATACCGTTGCGCCTATGGGCTTGACCCGTGCGCTGTTCCCATTGTTGAAGCAATCCGAAGACGCTTCTGTGATTTTTGTTGGTGAAAGCCACGGCGAAAAACCGCAAGCCTATTGGGGCGGTTTCGGAGCTTCCAAAGCCGCGCTTAATTATTTGTGTAAAGTGGCTGCGGACGAGTGGGAACGTTTTGACAACCTGCGAGCCAATGTTTTGGTGCCGGGTGCCATCAATTCGCCGCAACGTATTAAATCGCATCCGGGTGAATCGAAAAGCGAACGTAAAAACTACAAAGATGTCCTGCCGCAATTTATTTGGTGGGCAAGTCAAGAGAGCAGGGGGCGGACAGGCGAAATCGTCTATCTGTAAATCTACCTGCTCAGAGTGGTTTGAAAACATGAGGCCGTCTGAAATCTATATTTTCAGACGGCCTTTAACTTATTGAGTTTTATATCTAAATAATGGTTTAGGTTTGATATTTGACGTGTTAGTAGGCAAGCATCAGGCTGGCACAAAATTAGATATAGTAATCTAAGTTATAGTTATATTGGATAAATATGACGGAATTTGACTTTATCAGACAATATTTGCAGCGACAAAAATCGGAAGGTCTGATTTTGGGTATAGGGGACGATGCCGCTATTATTCGCCCAAGTAACGGATTTGATTTATGTTTTAGCGCTGATATGTTAGTCAAAGGCAGACATTTTTTTGAAGATGTTTTGCCTGAAGATTTGGCATGGAAAATGCTTGCAGTAAACTTATCCGATATGGCCGCTATGGGTGCTAAGCCACGTTGGGTGTTGCTCAGTGCTGCGCTGCCTGAATTGAATCAAGACTGGCTCAAACGTTTTTGTGATAGCTTTTTTGCTTTGGCCGCGCGTTTTGATACGGTGTTGATTGGTGGCGATACCACTAAAGGCGATTTGGTCTTTAATGTAACGATAGTAGGTGAAGTTCCGACAGGGCGTGCCCTGCGGCGTGATGCGGCCGAAGTCGGCGACGATATTTGGGTATCGGGTCGGTTGGGTTTGGCTGCCGCTGCGTTGAACAAACATCTGGGGCATTATCAATTACCGTCTGAAATCATGGCGGTTTGCAATGATAAATTACTCCGTCCGGAACCACGTGTTTCATTGGGTCAGGCATTGTTGCCGTTTGCCCATGCTGCGCAAGATGTTTCAGACGGCCTGGCTCAAGATGTGGGGCATATTTTGAAAGCCTCTGCTGTCGGGGCGGAAATATTTGCCGATTGTGTGCCGTCGTTGCCTGAATTGAAAAACGTTTTGTCGCGCGAACAATGGTTGTCGGCGGTATTGGCCGGCGGCGATGATTATGAACTGATTTTTACTGCCGCTCCAGAAGACAGGGAACGCGTTTGTCAGGCAGCGAAACAAAGTGGCGTACCGGTCGCCCGAATTGGTAAAATGACTGACTCAGGCCGTCTGAATATTTTGGATGCCGAAGGCGGCGTATTGGAACTGACTTCTTTAGGATTTGATCATTTTGGCTGAACGTAAACCTACTTTTTCTTGGCTGTTGCACAAACCATTGTGTTTTTTAGGATTCGGTTTCGGCAGCGGCTTGTCGCCGGTTGCGCCGGGTACGGCCGGAACGCTGGCAGCATTACCTCTGGCTTTTGTATTGTGCCTGTTGGGCATAGACGGCTGGATATTGCTTTTATTGTGTATCGCCTTGTTTTTTTGGGGTATCCGCATTTGCGGTTATACCGAGAGGGAATTGGGTATTCAGGATTACGGCGGTATCGTCTGGGATGAAATTGTCGCGATGCTGCTGGTGCTGTCACTGATTCCGTTTAAATGGAGCTGGTGGCTGGCGGCTTTTATTATTTTCCGCTTGTTTGATGCGTTGAAACCATGGCCGATCAAATGGTTTGACCGGCGGATTCATGGAGGTTTAGGCATTATGCTTGATGATTTGATTGCGGCTGTGATGACCTTGATGGTCTTGGGCCTGTTTTATTGGATCGCGTGATGCGTTTTAAGTGTTTCGACCCTTTGCAAAAATAGGGCAAGCACGCCGGAATTATCCGGATTGAAATAAAATAAATACCATACGGGGTAAACAATTATGAATGAAATCGAGATTAACGTGGAGCCGCGTTATATGGCCGGTCAGAGCGACGTCTATCGCGACCGCTATGCCTTCAATTATCTGATTACCATCTGCAACCGCAGTGATGAAATCATTACTTTGCGTCAGCGTTTTTGGGAAATCACCGACGGACACGGTGAGACAGAGCAGGTCGGTCATGCCGGCTTGATTGAAGAGCAACCTGTTTTGTACCCGGGCGAAGCCTATGAGTACAACAGCGGTTCGCAAATCAGCACGCCTTGGGGCAGTATCGAAGGCGCGTATGAGTTTGAAGACAGCATCGGCAAACGTTTCGTTATCGGGGTGCCGAAGCTTGAATTTAAAGCAGGCTTTACGTTGCAATAGGCCGTCTGAAAAATGAAAAACCGGAACATGTGAAATGTTCCGGTTTTATTTTTTCAGACGGCCTTATCAGTCTTTGCAAGGCTGTATCAATACCCACGGCGCCACGACAACCGCCCACATTTCCTGTTTATCCGCTAAAAATGTGCGCGCCATATCATCGCTGACGGCACCGAATTTGCCTTGTTCCATCCATTGTTTCAATGGTGCGGCTTCATCTTCGGCAACATGGCGGGCGACGGCAATCAAATCCAAATCAGGCGCAACATAGACGGCGGCACCGTGTGCAAAGTGGGGTTGCAGCTCTTCCCATGAGATGCGGGCGGTTTCGGTATTGAGTTTTTCGTTTAAGAGTGGAATAGACATAGGACAATCATCAAATAAAAAATGGATTGTAACCGATATTCGGCCTTTTGCCCGATGCCGTCTGAAAACGAAAGAAATTTACAGGGTTAACGTTATACAGTATCATTTTAATGTTTTAATTTTCTTTCAGACGGCCTGTTGTCCGTATTCGGACAAGGGCGGTTTTAGGCTTATGAATTCTGTATTGTTGACCGGATTGCTGCAAAGGCTGCTGATTGCGTTTGTCGCATTGGCGGCGTTGTGGGCTGTATATTTTTGGGCGGTGTCGCCATGAGTATCGTAGTGGAGAATCTGACGGTCAGCTATCAGCGTAGGCCGGTGGTGCACCATGTAGATATGGTGTTTGAAGATGGCAAGATGTGGACGATTTTCGGGCCGAACGGCGCGGGCAAATCGACCCTGCTCAAAGCCATTATGGGTTTGCAGAAGACGGATACGGGCAGCGTGCGCTATGAAAATATGGCGCGCAAGGACATTGCCTATCTGCCGCAGCAGTCGGACATTGACCGCAGCCAGCCGATGACGGTATTTGAACTGGCGGCGATGGGACTGTGGTATGAAATCGGCTTTTTCGGACGCGTGAACGCGGCGCAGAAAAAGCGCGTGATGGCGGCTTTGGAACGAGTGGAAATGCAGGATTTTGCCACGCGCCAAATCGCGCACTTGTCCAATGGCCAATTCCAACGCGTGTTGTTTGCACGGATGCTGGTGCAGGATGCCAAATTTTTGCTGCTGGACGAACCGTTTAATGCGGTGGATGCGCGGACGACTTATGCGCTGTTGGAAGTTTTGCGCCAGTGCCATCATGACGGTCAGGCTGTGATTGCCGTGTTGCATGATTACGAGCAGGTGAGGGCATATTTTGCCAACACGCTGCTTTTGGCGCGTGAAAAAGTGACTGCCGGTTCGACGGAAAATGTGTTGACCGATGAATTTTTGGCGCAGGCCAACCGAATGATGCAGAAACAGGAAGCGGCCGATTGGTGCGCGGTTTAATGGACAAGGCCGTCTGAAAGTAAGTATTTTTCAGACGGCCTCAGGCTTTCAGAGATTAAGAAAAAAGCGATAAAACATGGATTTATATGATTTGGTCGTCGCGCCGTTCGCCGAATTTGACTTTATGCGCTATGCCTTGGCATCAATTTTCTGCCTGGCATTGAGTGCGGCGCCTGTCGGTGTGTTTTTGGTGATGCGCCGCATGAGTTTGGTGGGCGATGCTTTGAGCCATGCGGTTTTGCCCGGTGCGGCCATTGGCTATATGTTTGCCGGTTTGAGTTTGCCTGCGATGAGTGTCGGCGGTTTTGCGGCCGGTTTGCTGATGGCTTTGTTAGCAGGTTTGGTCAGCCGGTTTACTTCATTGAAAGAAGACGCGAACTTTGCCGCATTTTATTTGAGCAGCCTCGCCATCGGCGTGGTTTTGGTCAGCAAAAACGGCAGCAGCGTCGATTTGCTGCATTTGCTGTTTGGATCGGTGTTGGCGGTGGATATTCCGGCTTTGCAGCTGATTGCCGTTTCTGCGAGCGTCACTATTTTGCTGATGGCGGTCATGTTCCGCCCGCTGGTGTTGGAAAGCATAGACCCTTTGTTCCTCAAGGCTGTCGGCGGTAAGGGCGGCTTTTGGCATGTGTTGTTTTTGGTGCTGGTTGTGATGAATCTGGTTGCCGGTTTTCAGGCATTGGGTACGCTGATGTCGGTCGGTTTGATGATGTTGCCGGCGATTACCGCCAGACTGTGGGCGAAAAGCATGGGTTGGCTGATGATTTTGTCGGTTGCATTGGCTTTGCTTTGCGGCTTGGCAGGATTGTTGTTTTCCTACCATATCGAAATCCCGTCCGGCCCGGCGATTATTTTATGCTGCGGCACGCTTTACCTAATTTCCGTCGTGTTTGGTTGGGAGGGCGGTATTTTGGCAAAATGGTTGCGCCGTAAAAAACACCGTACGGCATGATTTTTCAGACGGCCGCTTGAATAATCAGGCGGTCTGTTTTATGATGATGTTAATGTTACGTTATATCAATGGAGAGAATATGAAACATTGGAAACTCGGCATCGTTGCCGCATTATTGACCGGTGCCGCTTATGCTGCTCCGTTGCCTGTTGTGACCAGCTTCAGCATTTTGGGCGACGTGGCCAAACAGATTGGTGGCGACCGTGTGGCTGTTCAAAGCTTGGTGGGCCCCAACCAAGACAGCCATGCCTACCACATGACCAGTGGCGACATCAAAAAAATCCGCAGTGCTAAATTGGTATTGCTTAACGGTTTGGGCTTGGAAGCCGCCGATGTACAGCGTGCAGTCAAACAGAGTAAAGTTCCTTTCGCCGAAGCGACCAAAGGCATTCAGGCTTTGAAAGCAGAAGAGGGCGGCCATCATCATGACCACGATCACGAAGGCCATCATCACGATCACGGCGAGTTTGATCCGCACGTTTGGACCGACCCCGTCCTGATGGGCACTTATGCGCAAAACGTTGCCAATGCGCTGATTCAAGCCGACCCTGAAGGCAAAACCTACTATCAGCAACGTTTGGGCAACTATCAAATGCAGCTAAAAAAACTGCACAGCGATGCGCAGGCTGCCTTTAATGCCGTACCTGCAGCCAAGCGTAAAGTCTTGACCGGACACGATGCGTTCTCTTACATGGGTAAACGCTACAATATTGAATTCATCGCCCCTCAAGGCGTGAGCAGCGAAGCCGAGCCGTCTGCCAAACAAGTGGCTTCCATTATCCGCCAAATCAAACGCGAGGGCATTAAAGCCGTCTTTACTGAAAACATCAAAGACACGCGCATGATTGACCGTATCGCCAAAGAAACCGGCGTCAATGTCAGCGGACGTTTGTATTCCGATGCATTGGGTGGTGCACCGGCCAACAGCTACATCGGCATGTACCGCTACAATGTCAAAGTTATGACCGATGCCATGAAAAAATAAAGCGGCTTAAGGATAAAGGCCGTCTGAAACCTTAAAAACAAGGTTTCAGACGGCCTTTTATATGCTTATTTTTGAAATAAACCGTCAAATTTAGAATATAAAAATAAAATTTGTGCTATTAGAAGTTTAATTATCAAAAATTCATGCTAATTTGCTTGGTAAGTACGCACCATCCGTGCGAATTGCTTATCGGCTGTCCGTCAGCCACTCACGGCTTGACTTCACCCTGTTACAATTCGGCATCTTCACGTTTCTTAATATTACATCATGAGCAACCATTCATCTTGGTCATCCAAAATCGGCTTTGTGCTTGCTGCGGCAGGCTCGGCCATCGGTTTGGGTGCAATTTGGAAATTCCCTTATACAGCCGGTACCAACGGCGGCGCCGTATTCTTTCTTTTGTTTTTGATTTTCACCATTTTGGTGGCTTTACCGGTTCAACTGGCCGAGTTTTACATCGGTCGTACAGGCGGTAAAAACGCCATTGATTCCTTCAAAGCATTGCGTCCGGGTTCGCAGTGGCCGTGGGTTGGCCGCATGGGTGTGGCCGCGTGTTTTATTTTGCTGTCGTTTTACAGTGTGGTCGGCGGCTGGGTATTAAACTACGTCGTACACAGCTTTACCGGCGAAATTCATGCCGGTGCAGACTTTGAAGCTTTGTTCGGCAAAACGATTTCTTCGCCGTTTGGTTCGCTGTTTTACCAAGGCTTGTTCATGCTGATTACCATTTGGGTGGTCAAAGGCGGCGTTTCAGACGGCATTGAAAAGGCAAACCGCGTGTTGATGCCGGGTTTGTTTATCCTCTTTATCGCGCTGGCTATCCGTTCGCTGACCTTGCCCGGCGCAATGGAGGGCGTGGCATTCTTGTTGAAACCGGATTGGTCGTATTTGAAACCGGGTACGATGCTGACTGCTTTGGGTCAGGCGTTTTTTGCATTGAGTATCGGCGTGTCCGCGATGATTACCTATGCTTCGTATTTGGGTAAGGATCAGGATATGTTCCGCTCCGGCCATATGATTATGTGGATGAACCTATTTGTGTCGCTACTGGCCGGTTTGGTGATTTTCCCTGCGGTATTTGCCTTCGGTTTCGAGCCCGGCCAGGGCCCTGGTTTGATTTTTGTCGTATTGCCTGCGGTCTTCATGAAAATGCCGATGGGTACATATTTGTTTGCCGTATTTATGCTGTTGGTTGTCTTTGCGACGCTGACTTCCGCGTTTTCCATGCTGGAAACCGTTATCGCGGCAACCATCCGCCAAGACGAGAAAAAGCGCAGCAGTCACGCTTGGGTAACCGGTATTGCGATTTTCATAGTTGGTATTCCTTCGGCGCTGTCATTTGGCGTTTGGGGCGATTTTAAGATTTTCGGAAAAACTATTTTTGATTTGTGGGACTTCATTATTTCTGCCGTCATCATGCCGATTGGCGCATTGAGCGTTGCCGTGTTTACATCATGGGTTCAGGACAAACAGTCCGTTCTGCGTGATGCGGGCATGGGCAGCACCATTCCGAAACAGCTGCTTTACCTGTGGTTGGGTGCGCTTCGCTATCTTGCGCCGATTGCGATTATTGTGGTGTTCATCAACTCTTTGGGTTTGATTTAATCCGATAGAGAGCAAACAGTCCGGCGTTGCATTGTTTCGCCGGACTGTTTGTTTAAAAACATCATTAAAAATATTAAGGCCGTCTGAAAATTTTTCAGACGGCCTTTTTATATACGCATGAGGCTGATTAGAACTTCGCTTGCAGTCTCAGCCATGCAGTACGGCCGGGTTCGTTCACGCGCATGGTTTGTGTACCGGCAGACGGGTCGCCGCCGCGGCTGACGAATTCAGCATAGGTTTTGTTGAACACGTTGTCCACGCCACCTTGTAATGTGGCGTATTTGCTGAATTTCCAACCAGCGTTGAGCGAGAGTACGCCAAAGCCCGAAGAAGCGCCGATGTCTTGTCCGACGATATTACCTTGGCCTTTGCTGTAACGGTTTTGTTTGGCTACGACGCGCCATAATGCGCCCGCGCTGAATTTGCCGTTGTCAAAGGCGAGGGTGTTGTTCCACTCGAGCGGCGGCGTTTGTGCCAAAGGTTTGCCGTCGGTACGGTTTTTGCCGTGGGTGTAGGAGAGGCTGGTGCCGACTTCCCAGTTAGGCGCAAATGTCCATTTGACTTCGGCTTCGCCGCCAAAGCGTGAAGCGTTGATGTTGCGTACGTTGAAATCCATGCCTTGGCGCTCCATCATGATGAAGTCTTTGATGTTGCTGCCGAATACGGATACAGATGCGTGTAGGTTAGGACGTTTCCAGATTACACCAGCATCGATTTGGCGGTTTTGCTCTGCGCGGATGGCTTTGTTTTCGGAGCGCAGGCGTTCCCAGTAGTCAGGCGCACGTTCGGCAATACCGAAGCCGGCATAGTATTTCAGGCCGTTGTCCGTATTTCTTTCCCAACGCAGGAAGCCTGAGTTCAAATTGAATTTTTGATGTTTCAAAACGGGGTTGGTCACGCGCGCGGTATCGTAATGCGCTTTGACTTGGTCATGGCGCAAACCTGCTACCCAGCGTTGATTGTCGGTTTGCTGCCAAGAGGCTTCGGTGAAAATACCCCATTGTTTGAAACTTTGGTTGGGCATGTAAGGCTTGTGGCTGTAGCCGTCGCCACCACGCTCCATGCGTGCGACGTGGACGTCGTCCAGATAATCCAAACCGGTTTGCAGGTTGAGCTTGTCCCAGTCGAAAGTGGCTTTCAGACGGCCTGTATCGGTATTGCGTTTAGGGTTGTTGGCATTTTTAATCTGCATACCGGCAGGGGTGCGGATGGTACGCAGGCTGTATGTGTCCATCACGTGGTCGATTTCGCTTTTACCATAGCGCAGTTCCAACTCGCTGAACCATGGGGTAAGGTTGCGTTGGGTAAAGCGGATGTTCCATGCATCACGGTCGAATTTGCTGCCGTCCATCATGCGGTCGGCGTAGGCAACCTTGGCCCTGCTGCGCTCGTATGTGCCGGCAATGGTGGTGTTTTCGGTCGGGGTGATGCCCAGTTGCAGCATTTGGCTGTCACGTTTGAAGTTGGAGTGAATGCGGTTGCCGTCGCCGTCTTTGTAGTCGTCGGCTTCGTTATGGGAGATATTGGTACGGACGTAGCCGTATTTTCCGCCGAACTCGGCTTCCAGCGAGCCGTCAAGGCGGTCGTTGCTGCCTGCTGTCAGAGTGGCATTGATGTTGTAAGGTTTTTCAGTGAAGTCAGGGTCTTTACGGATAAATTGCACCGAACCGCTGACCAAGCCCATACCTTGGGTGACGGTTTGCGGGCCTTTGGTGACCACGACTTTATCAAATGAATTTGGGTGAATATAGGCAGTCGGCGGGTCCATGCGCATACCGCAACCGCCATAAATAAACTGGTCATCGGCATTGACGGAGAGGCGCGAGCCGCCCAAACCGCGGAACAGCGGATCGCCCGAGCTGCCGCCTTTGCGGATGATGCTCATGTTGGGCACGGATTGTAAAAGGTCTGCCCCGTCTCCGGCAGGGAGGGGTTGCAAAGCAGCTTTGGGGTTGAAAGTAACGCGATTGGCTTTTTCTTGTTGTGTGCCGGTGACGGTGACAGGGGAAAGGGTAACCGTTTCTTCAGGTGTAGGGTTAGTCTCTGCCCATGCTTGGGATACGGCTAAGACGATAGGCAAGATAAGTAATGGTGGGTATTTCATATCGTTTCTCTCTATTATTAGGAATTATATTAACTAATACCTAGGTATTATACATAAAGTCTAGTGAAATAGAAGCAGTGGGATTTTAATCTAAATCAATATTTTCAGATTTTTGGCGTATAGGTTGTTTATTAAGATTGGTCATACCAAAATATTGATTTGAAGACATTGGTGAGGTTAATCAATAAAAATGAATGTGTTTGAATTATAGTCAATTAAAATCAAAATAGGACAGTAACGCATCGTCAAATCGGGCGTAATCAGACAATACGGTTCGCAGATACCGCTTAATATTCGCCCACACCTTCTCAATCGGGTTGAGCTCAGGTGAATAAGGTGCAAGAGGCAATACCTTATGTCCCAATTTTTCCGCCATTTCCCGTAAGACACCCATACGGTGAAATCGCGCATTATCTAAAATAATCACCGATTTTTGAGTCAATGCGGGCCGTAGGCATTGCTGAAACCACGCTTCAAAAAAGACTCCGGTCATCGTATTTTGATAAACCATCGGAGCAATCAGCCGGTTGCCGACTTGTGCGGACACCAGAGATAAGCGTCGGTATCTTTTTCCACTTATCTGCGCTTTCACTATTTGCCCTTTCAGGCTGCGGGCATAGGGACGGAACAGGTAGCGGTCAAATCCTGTTTCATCCAAATAAATGCGTTGGTAGTCGGAAAATTCGGCCAGCTGTGTCAAATAATGCGTTACTTTGGCCGGATCTTGTTCTTTGTAAGTGGTGGTCTTTTTTTGCGCGTCATCCCCATCTGTTTGAGTGCATAGCAAACGGCGGCTGGCGTACAATCAAAATGTTTGGCGATTTTATGCAGATAGGCATCCTGGTGTTGCCCAACATATTGAGCCGGTTTTTGCCTATCCAATTTGACGGCATTTAGACCGGTAACTTGATGTTTTAGGCTGCCTGTTTGTTTTTTAAGGCGAATCCACAGGTAAAGCGTGTTTCTTGACAAGTTAAACGTTGCTGCGGTTTGGCTGATGTTTTTGCATTGTTCGTAATAGTTTAAAGCTTTGTTTCTTAAGTCCGCAGAGTATGCCATGGTTAAACCTTCAAAGTTGAGTATTGTACCATTTTGTTTTTAATTGACTATAACTTAAGCCATCTTCGATTCACGCATTCCCCTACTGTTTAAACGAAACGGAAATGACGGTAAACCCGATCACGCCCACAACGACAAAAAGGTCGTCTGAAACCCAAATTGGATTTCAGACGACCTTTTATTTCAAGCCGGTTGGCTTATTTGTTGAAGAAAACCAGCGTCCACGGCAAAACATAAGCTTGCAGCAGGGTCAGCAGGCCGACGAAGGTACAGAAAATCAAGCTGTGTTTCACGGTGAAGCGGAACAGGTTGGATTCTTTGCCTTCCAGACCGACTGCCGCGCAGGCGATGGCGATGGATTGCGGCGAAATCATTTTGCCGGTCACGCCGCCGGTGGTGTTGGCAGCGACGGTCAGCTCGGGTACGACGTTGATTTGATGCGCGGTGCTGGCTTGCAGCGAACCGAAGAGCGCGTTGGCGGAGGTGTCCGAACCGGTCAGGAATACGCCCAGCCAGCCGAGGAACGGCGAGAAGAACGGGAACACGGTGCCGGTGGCGGCGAGGACGAGTGCCAATGTGGACGACAGGCCTGAATAGTTTGCCACGAATGCAAAGCCAAGTACCAAGCCGATAGACAGGATGGACAGGCGCAGTTCTTTGAGCGTTTCAAAGAAAGTGCTGACGGCTTCGGAGGGTTTCATTTTCAGCAAAGCGGCGGAAACGATGGAAGCAAACAGGATTGCCGTACCGACTGCGCCGAGGAGGTCAATTTTGAACACGGCGGCGTATGGTGTCGGTTCGCTGACGATGGGCGCGGCTTTTTGTACCAAGTTGTGCAGCATCGGCCAGTCGAATTTGATGGTGGCAACGCCCAAAGCCTCTTTAACACCCTTAATCGTCCACACGCTGACGAAAACGGTCAGGATGGCGAAAGGCGACCAGGCTTTGATGATTTGCCCGGCAGTGTATTCGCCCGCTTTGCGTTCGGACGGTTTTTTCATGCCGTTGAAGGTGAAGATTTCTTTAGGCTGCCATTTTTTCAGGAAGGCAGACAGGCAGACCAGGCTGACCAATGCGGAGGTCACGTCGGGTAACTCGGGGCCGATGAAGTTGGCGGTAATGAACTGGGTAGTGGCGAAAGACACGCCTGCCACCAATACGGCAGGCCAAGTTTGGCGTATGCCGCGCATACCGTCCATCATGGCGACCAACCAGAAAGGAACGATAATCGACAGGATCGGCAGTTGGCGGCCGGCGACCTGACCGATGTGGTAAGGGTCGAGGTTGGACACTTGACCGGCAACCAAGATTGGAATACCCATCGCACCGAAAGCCACGGGTGCGGTATTGGCAATCAAACACAAACCGGCGGCGTAGAGCGGGTTAAAGCCTAAGCCCACCAACAACGAGGCGGTAATCGCCACCGGCGCGCCGAAGCCTGCCGCACCTTCGAGGAATGCGCCGAAGGAGAAGCCAACCAGCAACATTTGCAGGCGTTGGTCTTCGGTAATCGAAATCACGGAAGCGCGGATGATGTCGAACTGCCCTGTTTTCACAGTAATTTTATACAGGAACACAGCAGTAACGATAATCCATGCAATCGGCCACAAACCGTAGGCAAAGCCGTACAGCGCGGAAGAAACCGCCATGCCCGCAGGCATTCCGAAACCTAATACGGCAACGCCAAGTGCAATCAGCAGCGTATAAAGCCCCGCCTGATAACCCTTGAGCTTCAAGACGGTCAGTGCAACAAAGAAAAAGATAATGGGCAGGAGGGCGACGGCTGCCGTCAAATACAGGCTGCCGCCCACTGCGGTATAGTTTTGAATCCAAGTTTCCATTGGGAAAATCTCCGAATATTTTTCTAATATACTTTCCTAAATTGGTAAAACCAATTTTTTGAACGGAGGACACTTTACGAAACTTTAATATGGCAGTCAATTATTTTTTTAAGCAACCTTGCTACATAAGTGCAAAATTGTTATTTAATTTTAAATAAAACAAAACATTATATGAATTGTAAAAATGTAACCCGATATAGTTTTAAACCATATTCGGGTAGAACAAGCCATATTGACGGGATATGGCCGGTTAATTAGAATACCGCGACATTGGGCACACCAATTTGGTCATGCCAATTTTGACGCAGATTGCCATTTCAGACGACCTGCCGCATCACATTATCGGATTTGAGTCTTCTTCATAGGAAAATATGAAGAAAAAGAGGAATTACAATGACAAAACTGGTTCGACCACAAAAAATCAGCGACCAAATATTGTCGATATTAGAAGAACGGATTGCGACTGGCGTTTACGAAAAAGGCGGCAAAATCCCGCCCGAACGTACCTTGGCGGAAGAATTCGGCGTATCGCGCCCCTCGGTCAGGGTCGCGCTGAACATCCTGATTGCGCGGCAGGTTTTGGAAGCGCGTCAGGGCGATGGCTATTACGTTTCCGTCAAACCGCAACAAGATTTCCTCCAAAGCTGGCAGGAATTGCTCGGCAAACATACCAACTGGGAAACCGACGTTTTCGATTTCAGCTGTCACGTTGAAGGCTGTATGGCGGCACTGGCCGCCGAAAGACGGACTGACGCCGACTTGAAACGGATTGACTTTTGGCGGCAGAAATTTGAAGCGGCCTGCGAAAGCGGAAATTTGGAGCATCAAGCCGAAGCAGACGTTAGCTTCCATCAAACCATTGCCGATGCCGCACACAATATCCTGTTCAGCCACCTTTCCAGCAGCCTGCTCAAAATGCTTTATCAGCAAACACGCAGCGGCATTATCTATATCCATCAAACCGAAGACCCGCGCCCGACGCTGATTGCCCAGCACAGTGCTATTTTTGAAGCCATTGTCCAGGCCAAACCAGCCGAGGCGGCGGAAGCGGCAAAACTGCATTTGAATTATGTCGCCCGCCGCATTTTGCAGGACAGGGAATATCAAAGCCACAGCGAGCATGCGGACGTATTGGCGCAAAATGATTTGAAACGGGTAGATTGGTAGCGTTTAAAAATAATCAGGCCGTCTGAATTTTTTCAGACGGCCTGATTTTGCAAATAAGGCTTTTTAGTGCCACAATCTTCCCCATTCTGTCTAAAAACAAAGGAAGCACCATGTACCGTCATGTCGAGTATTATCCGGGCGACCCGATTTTGAGTTTGGTTGAAACCTTCAAACGCGACGAGCGTTCTGAAAAAGTCAATTTGAGCATAGGCATTTATTTTGATGGCGAAGGCAAAATGCCGGTTTTGGAATCTGTCCTCCGGGCAGAAGCAGAGCATGCGGCCGTACCGCGCCCATCGCCTTATCTGCCGATGGAAGGTTTGGACACTTACCGAAGCGCGGTTCAGCGTTTGCTGTTTGGGCAGGATAATCCGGCGTTGGCAGAAGGGCGCGTTGCGACCATACAGACCTTGGGCGGCTCGGGGGCGTTGAAAGTCGGTGCCGACTTTTTGCACCGTTGGTTCCCTGAAGCGAAAGCCTATGTCAGCGACCCGACTTGGGACAACCATAAGGGTATTTTTGAAGGCGCAGGTTTTGAAGTGGGGGCGTATCCTTATTACAACTCTAAAACCGTCGGCGTGAAATTTGAAGAGATGACTGCGTTTTTCAAAACATTGCCGGAAAACAGCGTCTTGATTTTACATCCATGCTGTCAAAACCCGACCGGCGTAGATATGTCGCAAGCGCAATGGGATGAAGTGTTGAACATCATTAAAACGCACAAGCTGATTCCGTTTATGGATATTGCCTATCAAGGTTTCGGCGAGGATTTGGACAGCGATGCCTATGCAATCCGTAAAGCCGTCGAAATGGGACTACCTTTGTTTGTCAGCAACTCTTTCTCGAAAAACCTGTCGCTGTACGGAGAGCGCGTCGGCGGTTTGAGCGTAGTGTGTCCCAATAAGGAAGAAGCAGAGCTGGTGTTCGGACAGTTGAAATTTACCGTCCGCCGTATTTATTCCAGCCCTGCCGCGCATGGCGCATACATCGCTTCTGATGTGATGAACAGCGAGGAGCTGCGCGCTTTGTGGGAAAACGAGGTTTACGCCATGCGCGACCGCATCCGTGCCATGCGTCAGAAACTTTATGATGTTTTGACGGCCAAAATTCCCAATCGCGATTTCAGCTATTTCATCAAACAGCGCGGTATGTTCAGCTATACAGGCCTAACCGTAGAGCAGGTACACCGCTTGCGTGACGAATTTGCTGTTTATCTGTTGGATTCGGGCAGGATGTGTGTGGCCGGTTTGAATGCATCAAATATCGATTATGTGGCCGAGGCATTTGCCAAAGTGTTGCAATAGCCATGCAATCTGAAATTGAATGTAGTTTTATTTGAAGTAAATCAAAAGGCCGTCTGAAAAATTTTCATCTTTCAGACGGCCTATTTATAATTGGCGCACCCAACAGGGATCGAACCTGTGACCTCCAGCTTCGGAAACTGACACTCTTCCAACTGAGCTATGGGTGCGAAAGCCGTAAGGTTAACGCATATTGGCTTTATTGGCAAAGTTTATCTTGAAAGTGTCTGAAAGTGGCATTGGCGGTCACTTTTTTGCATGGCTGGAATAATCAATTAACTACAAAGGCTTATAGATTTCAGACGGCCTTTTTGAGGATTTTTGCGTATCTTTTTCTCAAGATGGATTGGAAAGCCTTTGCGAATTCAGTATAATCCAGCAAAATATTGTTAATTGCGTTTAACACATAAACTATAACTTACAGCACAACCTAACCTAACGGCGAGGCCTACCAAATGAAACAACTCCGCGACCACAAAGCCCAAGGCTCTGCATTGTTCACCCTTGTGAGCGGTATCGTTATTGTCATTGCAGTGATTTACTTCCTGATCAAACTGGCGGGAAGCGGTTCATTCGGCGATGTTGCCGAAACAACCGAAGCTGCGACTCAAACCCGTATCCAGCCAGTCGGCCAACTCAAAATGGGCGACGGCATTCCTGTTGGCGAACGCCAAGGTGACCAGATTTTCAACAAAATCTGTATCCAATGTCACGCGGCGGACAGTATCGTTCCTAATGCGCCTAAATTTGAAAACAAAGGCGATTGGGCTCCTCGTATCGCCCAAGGCTTTGATACCTTGTTCCAACACGCTTTGAATGGTTTCAACGCAATGCCTGCCAAAGGCGGTGCGGCTGATTTGACCGACCAAGAATTGAAACGCGTGATTACTTATATGGCCAACAAAGCCGGCGGTACTTTCCCTGATCCTGATGCCGCAGCTCCTGCCGATGCAGCCGCTTCCGGTGAAGCCGCTTCAGCTCCGGCGGCTGAAGGTGCAGCTCCTGCAGAAGCCCCTAAAGCAGATGTGGCCAAAGCAGATGACAAAGGTGCGGCAGCTCCAGCAGCCGGTGGCGCAGACGGCAAAAAAGTTTACGAAGCCAACTGCCAAGCATGTCACGGCGGTGCAGTTCCAGGTGTTCCTCATGTAGGTAAAAAAGAAGACTGGGCTCCTCGTATCAAACAAGGTAAAGACACCCTGCACAAACACGCACTCGAAGGCTTTAACGCAATGCCTGCCAAAGGCGGTAACGGCAGCCTGAG
Organism: Neisseria sp. P0018.S001; assembly: GCF_051957355.1. Taxonomy (NCBI): domain Bacteria; kingdom Pseudomonadati; phylum Pseudomonadota; class Betaproteobacteria; order Neisseriales; family Neisseriaceae; genus Neisseria; species Neisseria sp. P0018.S001. Next base: position 19,187 of record NZ_JBQCWN010000001.1, read on the forward strand.
CGATGATGAAGTGAAAGCTGCAGTTGATTACATGGCTAATCAGTCTGGTGCTAAATTCTAAGATTTGATTTTGAATCTCGAATAGGAAGCGCATTCTGCAAAAGGATGCGCTTTTTTCGTGCAGGAAATCTGGATCTTGCTATAATACTGAAGTAGTAAATTATTCTCATGATCAAGGGTCGTCTGAAAGATTCAGACGGCCTTCGAATACAATCAAGATTCTTTTAAAGAAGTTCAACCATATTCACATACGACAAAACAATCACGGAGTTATCTCATGGCAAAAAAATATTTCGGTACTGACGGTGTGCGCGGCGAAGTCGGTCAGTTTCCTATCAATCCTGATTTTGTCCTGAAATTAGGCTATGCGGCAGGTCAGGTTTTGGTGCAGCACGAAGGCGAAATCAAACCAACCGTCTTGATCGGTAAAGACACGCGTATTTCAGGCTATATGCTGGAAGCCGCGCTGATTGCCGGCTTTACTGCTGCCGGTGTCAACGTTATTCAAACCGGCCCTCTGCCAACCCCGGGCGTAGCGTATCTGACCCGTGCTTTGCGTTTATCTGCCGGTGTGATGATTTCTGCGTCCCATAACGTTTATTCTGACAACGGCATTAAATTCTTTGCCGAAGGCGGTGTGAAGTTGAGCGATGAAATCGAATTGGAAATCGAAGCCAAAATCGATGAGGAAATGAAAACACAGCCATCCAGCCGTTTAGGCCGTGCGCGCCGGATTAATGGTGCGGATGACCGCTATATCGAGTTCTGTAAATCCACTTTCCCAAGCCATTTGGACTTGCGCGGTCTGAAATTGGTGGTCGATACCGCCAATGGTGCGGGCTATGCAGTTGCGCCTAAAGTATTCCACGAATTGGGTGCGCAAGTAGTAAGCATCGGTGATGAGCCAAACGGCTACAACATCAATGAGAAATGTGGTGCGACCCATCCGAAAGCTTTGCAAGCGGCTGTGTTGCAAAATGAAGCCGATTACGGCATTGCCTTGGATGGCGATGGCGACCGTTTGATGATGGTTGACCGCAATGGCAAAGTGTATGACGGCGACAGCTTGATTTATGTGATTGCCAAAGCACGCGCGCACGAAGGCGTGGAGATCGGCGGCGTGGTGGGTACGGTAATGACCAATATGGCGATGGAAGTTGCTTTGAAAGAGCAGGGCGTTGATTTCTGCCGCGCCAAAGTGGGCGACCGCTATGTGTTGGAACAGCTCCACCAACGCGGTTGGCTGATTGGCGGCGAAGCCAGCGGTCATATTTTGTGTATGGACAAACACAATACCGGTGACGGCATCATTTCCGCGCTGCAAGTTTTGGCCGCATTGCAAACCTTGAATCAAGACCTTGCCACCGTTTGCGCCGATTGGCAGCCGTATCCGCAAACCATGATCAACGTCCGCATCAAAAAAGGCCAAAACTGGCAGGACGCTTCCAAAGAGGCTTTGGCTGAAGTGGAAAAAGAACTCGAAGGCAAAGGCCGCGTGGTCTTGCGCGCATCCGGTACCGAGCCTGTCGTGCGCGTGATGGTGGAAGCCAAGCAGGCAGACTGGGCGAAAAAAGGCGCAGAAAAAATTGCCGCGGCCATTCAAGGTCAAAAGTAACAGTGTGTTTGATTTTGAATTGAACTAAATAAAAGGCCGTCTGTTATAAAAGGCCGTCTGTTGTTCAGACGGCCTTTGTGTTTCATTAGAAGCTTAGTTGCTCAAGACATCAACGCCTTTAGGAGGGGTAAATTTGAACATACCGCTGGAAAGGTTAGGCTTGGTGTTCAAACCGCTGAAGCTGATGCTGGTTTGGTTGCCGAAGCTGTCTTTCAGCTGCATGGCGGCGAGGTTGTCGCCTTTGAAGCCGATGCGGATGTATTGATAGCCGGCGTTGTTTTTCTTAGGTGTAGCCAAAACGTAGTCGATACCGTTGGCAGAACCGTCTTCTTTCAGCGTGTAGCTGCTGTCCAATGCCGTTTTGTTGGAGAGGATGGCGGCAGGGCTGTCGCCGATGGTTTGGTCTTGTGAGGACTTGGTTACTTGTGCCAAATCTACGTCATAGAGCCAAATGGTTTTGCCGTCGCCGACGATGGTTTGTTTGTAGGGTTTGGTGTACTCCCATTTGAACAAGCCAGGGCGCAGGATTTTGAATGTACCGTGTGTGGTTTGGGTTTTCTTTTTGCTGTGAACGGTTTGGCTGAAGTTGCCGCTGATACCGTCGGCGTCATTATTGAATTTTTTCAGGGCGTCCACTGCGTCGGCTTGTGCAAAGCCGATAGCTGAAGAAAGCAGCGCGGCAGCGGTCAGGGTGAACAGTCGGGTAGTTTTCATGTTTTGGTTCCTTGTTCGGAGAGATGGGTTCAGTATAGACGTTATGGTGTAACAGGCAAGGGGCTGAATGGAGGGTTTAATTTGTGTAAATATGAAAAATCCAATCAAGTGACTGAAATAATTTCATTTCTTCAGACGGCCTGCATTTGGTTTTGACGTTTTTTTAATGAAGCACACGATGGTTTGGTGTGGTATTTAATGTCATTTTACGGAAAGCGTGAAATTATAGTCTTTCTGTTTGCTTTTTAAAACGGTTATAATATTTATCTTTTTAAAACAATGGTTTTGTATGTATCTGAATCCTTATCCTTTATTGGAACAGGCTTTGCTGTCGGACAATCCGGATGAAAAGGGAAGGTTGACGCAGGCCTTGTTTGCGCATTTGGGCGAGGCGGAAGGTTTGACGGTTGATGAGTCGAAACCCGTGGATTGCCGTTTTGCCGGTCATCCGTTACGTCCGTGTTTGGTTGCGCCTTCGGAAGTTACGCCGCGCAAGATGAATACGGTCGAAGGCTATGCGGCGATGTTGCATGCGATTGCGCACATTGAATTTAATGCGATTAATCTGGCTTTGGATGCGGCGTATCGTTTTCGCAATATGCCGTTTCAGTTTGTACGCGATTGGGTAAGGGTGGCGAAAGAAGAAGTGTTTCACTTCGGCTTGATGCGTGGCCGTCTGAACAGCTTGGGCTACGATTACGGCGATTTTGAAGCGCACGGGCATTTGTGGGATATGGCGTATAAAACTGCTTACGATCCCTTATTGCGCATGGCTTTGGTGCCGCGGGTGTTGGAAGCGCGCGGTTTGGATGTCACGCCGGGTATTCGTGCAAAAGTGGCACAGCGCGGCGATGTGGAAACCTGCGATGTGTTGGATATTATTTATCGCGATGAAGTGGGGCATGTCGCCATCGGCAATCATTGGTATCAGCATCTTTGCCGTGAGCGCGGTCTGGAACCGGTTGCACTGTTCCGCAGCCTGATTGCGCGTTACGATATGTTTATCTTCCGCGGCTACGTCAATATCGAAGCACGGGAACGCGCAGGATTCAGCCGTTTTGAGCTGGATATGTTGGAAGATTTTGAGAAAAGTTTGAAACAGGATAAAAAGGCCGTCTGAAACGGTAAAATCATTATGGCACATCATCACGATCATTCGCACGCGCACACGCATACCGCTAATAAGCAGGTATTGCGTATTTCCTTTTTCGTCATTGCCGGATTTATGCTGGTTGAGGCGGTCGGCGGTTGGCTGACCAACTCTTTGGCCCTGCTTTCCGATGCGGGGCATATGTTCAGCGATGCGTTTTCGCTGGGCGTGGCATTGTGGGCATTCAAACTTGGCGAGAAACAGACCACGCTGCAAAAGACATTCGGTTACAAGCGTTTTGAAATTTTGACGGCGATGTTTAACGGATTATCGCTGGTGTTGATTGCGGCGATGATTTTTTATGAAGCAGTCAAACGATTGTTTTATCCGCCGGAAATTTTGACGGGTGGCATGTTGGTGGTTAGTATCATCGGATTGCTGGTCAACATCGGTGTCGCCGTTTATATGTTGAAGAATAGCGATACCGAAGAAAACGTCAATATGCGCGGCGCGTATCTGCACGTAATCAGCGATTTGTTCGGCTCGATAGGGGCGATTGTCGCAGCGGTACTGATGATGGCGTATGGCTGGCAATGGGCGGATACGGTTGCCAGCGTATTGGTGGCGGCTTTGGTAGGGTGCAGCGGCTGGAAGCTGTTTAAACAGACTTTGCACATTTTGATGGAAGGCGCGCCGGAAAACATCCATACCGATGAGTTGCTCAGCGTTATCCGCAATATGGAGGGCGTAAAATCCGTTCACGACTTGCATGTTTGGACGATTACCAGCAATATCCACGTTTTATCCTGCCATATTGTCGTAGATGGCAACATGACGGTTGCAGAGTCCGAACAAATCGCCTACCGCATCGAACATGAATTGGCGCATCATAACATCGGGCATTGTACGATTCAGATTGAAAGCGAACAGCATCCGCATAAAGATGAAGTTTTGTGTTCGCAGGAAATGCACGAACACCATCACCATTAACCATATTCAGGCCGTCTGAAACTTGTTGGATTGTTCAGACGGCCTTCTAAAATCATCAAAGGAATACTTATGACCCAAGCCGTATTATTCGACCTTGACGGCACGCTTGCCGATACCGCACTTGATTTGGGTGGTGCGCTCAACACGGTATTGCGCCGACACGGTTTGCCAGAAAAAAGCATGGATGAAATCCGTCCGCAGGCCAGCCACGGTGCGAGCGGTTTGCTCAAACTTGGTGCAGGCATTACGCCCGACCATCCGGACTATATGCAATGGCGTAAAGAGTTTTTGGATGAATACAGCCGCTGTTATGCCGATCAAACCATTTTGTTCGACGGCGTAAACGAAATGTTGGAAGCCTTAGTTCAACGCGGTATCCAATGGGGCATTATTACCAACAAGCCCATGCGTTTTACCGATGTCCTCGTGCCTAAGCTCGGGTTTGCCGCGCCTCCCGCCGTCATTGTCAGCGGCGATACCTGCGATGAACCCAAGCCCAGCGTGAAGCCTATGTTTTATGCGTGCGAACAGATTGGCGTTGAGGCGCAGCGATGTTTTTATGTCGGCGATGCAGAGCGCGATATGCAGGCAGGCAAGAATGCAGGCATGACGACCGTGCTTGCCGATTGGGGCTATATTTCTGCCGAAGACCAAACTGAAAACTGGCTTGCTGATTTCCGTATTGCCACGCCTTTGGATTTGTTGGCAATCTTGCGTTAAAACCCTGTAATAATCCGTTTTCAGACGGCTTGAAACGGCGTAAAATCGTACTAAGTTTGTATTTTTTCAACCGTTTTACACTTGTAAAGAGAAAAATCATGTTCTTCAAGCATATCGAAGCTGCTCCTGCTGATCCGATTTTAGGTTTGGGCGAAGCGTTTAAAGCCGAAACCCGTCCCGAAAAAGTCAATCTCGGTATCGGCGTGTACAAAGACGCATCCGGCGCAACGCCTATTGTCAAAGCCGTCAAAGAGGCTGAAAAACGCCTGTTGGAAAGCGAGACAACTAAAAATTACCTGACCATCGACGGCGTTGCCGATTACAACGAGCAAACCCAAATCCTGTTATTTGGTAAAGACCACGAAATCATTGCCAGCCGTCGCGCCAAAACAGCGCAAAGCCTTGGCGGTACAGGTGCATTGCGCATTGCGGCCGAATTTGTCAAACGCCAGTTGAACGCGCAAACCATCTGGATTTCCAATCCGACTTGGCCTAACCACAACGCCATCGCCAAAGCGGTCGGTATCCAAGACAAACCGTATCGTTACTATGATGCCGCCAAACACGGTTTGGATTGGGATGGCATGATTGAAGACTTGAGCCAAGCGCAAAAAGGCGACATCGTCCTGCTGCACGGCTGCTGCCACAACCCTACCGGCATCGACCCTACGCCCGAACAATGGGAAACTTTGGCAAAACTTTCTGCCGAAAAAGGCTGGTTGCCACTGTTTGACTTTGCTTATCAAGGCTTCGGCAATGGCTTGGAAGAAGATGCCTACGGCTTGCGCGTGTTCTTGAAACACAATACAGAATTGCTGATTGCCAGCTCTTATTCCAAAAACTTCGGTATGTACAACGAGCGCGTCGGCGCGTTCACTTTGGTGGCCGAAGATGAAGAAACAGCAGCCCGCGCCCACAGCCAAGTCAAAACCATCATCCGTACCTTGTATTCCAACCCGGCTTCACACGGTGCGAACACCATTGCGCTGGTGTTGAAAAATGATGATTTGAAAGCACAATGGATTGCCGAACTCGATGAAATGCGCGGCCGCATCAAAGCCATGCGCCAAAAATTTGTCGAGTTGCTCAAAGCAAAAGGCGCAACTCAAGACTTTGATTTCATTATCGAACAAAACGGTATGTTCTCTTTCAGTGGTCTGACTCCCGAACAAGTTGACCGTTTGAAAAATGAGTTTGCCATTTATGCCGTCCGTTCCGGCCGCATCAACGTCGCCGGCATTACCGATGACAATATCGACTACCTGTGCGAAAGCATTGTGAAAGTCTTGTAATTGTCGAATTAAAGGCAAAGGCCGTCTGAATCATTCAGACGGCCTTTATTTTTGACTGTGGAAACTTATCCGGCAACTGCGTTCATTCCCCAATAAATCATGGCATAGCGCAGCAGTTTGCCTGCAATCAGAATGATGGCGCAATGCAAAGCATTAAGCCTGAGCCAGCCTGCGGCAAGGGGGAGGGCATCGCCGATAATCGGCAACCATGCAAATAATAGCGGCCAAATTCCCCATCTTTGTATACGCGCCAATACTTTTTCAGACGGCCTTTTCTTGGACGGAAACATTCTGCCCATGTAATACGAAACCATACTGCCCAAGCCATTTGCCAAACCGGCACATAAACATGCTCCGAGGGCATGTTGCGGATATTGGTACACAAATGCGGCGTATGCCGCCTCGGATGTACCCGGAAGTAGTGTGGCAGAAGTGAAGGCAGAAGCAATCAGGGCAAGGTAAGCGTAAAGAGGGGGCATATTTTGAGTTGTATCAATGAGTATTGTAAAAAAGAAATAACAAGCTTAATAAGAAGATTATGCCTTTATTTTTTTAATCTATTAAAAGATAAATCCAATATTATTAAATTTTTTACAATTAAACGGCTGAAGGATAATGTAGTCGGCTGTTAGAAAATAGTTTTCAAAGTGACGGATTATCAGTATGATACGGGCGGCTGTTAATGGGTGTTAAGTTTAATGAACTGATTTAAGCTCATTTTTCCAGCGAATCTTAACAAAACGAAAGGCAAATCATGTCTGCGCATTCACAACAAAATCATACTCCTGCGCTGGTCGTTCTGACCACACTCTTCTTCATGATGGGTTTCATTACCTGCATGAACGATATTTTGATTCCGCACCTGAAAGATATTTTCGAACTGACTTATGTTCAGGCGATGCTGATTCAATTCTGTTTCTTTACCGCTTACGCGATTATGTCGATCCCTATGGGTTATTTGGTCGGCAAAATCGGCTATAAAAACGGTGTAATCGGCGGTTTCGTATTGACTGCCATCGGCTGTCTGTTGTTCTATCCTGCCGCCGGCAGCCATTCTTATCCTACTTTCTTGGGTGCGCTGTTCATTTTGGCTTCAGGTGTAACGCTGTTGCAAGTGGCGGGTAACCCTTATGTGACCCTGCTGTCCAAACCAGGTAAAGAATCTGCAACACTGACTTTGGTTCAGGCATTCAACTCTTTGGGTACGACCATTGCTCCGCAAATCGGGGCATTCCTGATTTTGGCTGATGCGACACAAACTGTCAGCAAAGCCGAGCAAATTTCTTCTGTTCAAATTCCATATTTGGGTTTGGCAGGTTTGCTGATTATTTTGGCTGTGTTCGTCAAAATGATTCGTCTGCCTGATGCAAACAAAATTGCTGAAGAAGAGAGTGAGCACAACCATGATGGTAAACACAGCGTATGGCAATACCGCCACTTGATTTTTGGTGCGGCCGGTATTTTCTGTTATGTTGGTGCAGAAGTATCTATCGGTTCTTTGTTGGTCAACGTGTTGGGTTACCTGAAAGGTTTGGACCACGCATCTGCTGCAAAATATCTGTCGTTCTACTGGGGCGGCGCGATGGTTGGTCGCTTCTTAGGCTCTGCCATCATGGCGAAAATTGCGCCTAACCGCTATTTGGCATTCAATGCTACCGCTGCTGTTGTCCTGTTGGGCGTAGCTATGTTGGCAGGTAAAGCCAGTGCAGATGTTGCGATGTGGGCATTGTTGGCCATCGGTTTCTTCAATTCCATCATGTTCCCAACGATTTTCTCTTTGGCAACCAAAGGTCTTGGCCGATTCACCAGCAGCGCTTCCGGCGTATTGTGTACTGCGATTGTCGGCGGTGCGATTGTGCCTGTGGTACAAGGTTGGGTAGCGGATACTCAAGGTCTGATGATTTCTTTCGTTGTATCAGCGATTTGTTACGTATACATCGTCTTCTTTGCTATAAAAGGCTACAAAGCTGACGAATAATTCATCATGATAAAAGGCCGTCTGAAACCTTATGGGATTTCAGACGGCCTTTTTACTTTGTGGCATAATGATTTAAATGACAGGAGGAAAAAATGGCCAAAATCATTTTGCTGCATGGCTTGCACATGCATTCGTGGGTCATGAGACCGCTGGCGTATTTGCTGGAACAAGAAGGTTTTGAAGTTGCTCTGTTCGATTATTACAGTGTTTTGCATTCGATGAACCGACATGTTGAAGATCTAGCGCGATGGATTGATGAGAACCATGCTGATGAAACGCTGCACTTTGTCGGCCATAGTTTGGGCGGGTTGGTCTTACGCAATTTTGCGGCTACATATCCGAATAAAGTCAGCGGCCGTATCGTTACCATGGGTACGCCGCATCAAGGCAGCCGTGCCGCGCAACGTGTGTTCAATATGGGTTTGCAAAAGCCGGTATTGGGCGGCTCGTATAAAGGCGCATTGGACGGCGGTATTCCTGAATTGCCAAAGGGTGTTGAGTTGGGCAGTATTGCCGGCAATAAACCGTATGGACTGGGCCGTGTTTTAGGTTTGCATGGCGAACATGATGGTACGGTTTTGGTCAGCGAAACGCATTGTCCGAATATGCGCGATCATGTCGTTTTGCCGGTCAGCCATAGCGGTATGCTGTTCAACCGCAAAACTGCCGGACAGGTAGTGGCATTTTTGCATGATGGATATTTTAAAAAAGCAATAAAACACCATTTATTCTAATTTAAAAATATTTTATTCTAAATAATTTGTTTATTTTAAAGAAAATGGCAAGGATTTGTGAGCGTTGTTTTCGTAAAATAATCAGCAGGCCGTCTGAAACCGGTTTTTCAGACGGCCTGTTATGCTAAAATCTGTTAAATACTTATTAAAAAGGCAAAGAACAATGTTTGCTTTCAAATCCTTACTCAATATGCCGCGTTTCGAGGCCATTGCGGTGGCCTTGGCTTTGGTGGCGGCAATGGGTTATACGATTATTTCGCTTGAATGGCTGCCGCATATGTCGATTGTGACGGCGATTGTGGTCTTGCTGTTGTACGGTTTGATGCGCGGATTGAAATATCAAGACATGCAAAACGGTATGATCGGCGCGGTCGGGCAGGGCATGGGCGCGATTTATCTGTTTTTCTTTATCGGCCTGATGGTCAGCGCGCTGATGATGAGCGGTGCGATTCCGACGCTGATGTATTACGGTTTCGGATTGATTTCGCCGACTTATTTTTATTTCTCGGCGTTTGCGCTTTGCTCGGTCATCGGTATTTCCATCGGCAGTAGTTTGACGATTTGTGCGACTGTCGGCGTGGCATTTATGGGGATGGCGGCTGCGTTTCATGCCGATATGGCGATGACGGCAGGTGCGATTGTGTCGGGCGCGTTCTTCGGCGATAAAATGTCGCCGCTTTCCGATACGACCGGTATTTCCGCTTCGATTGTCGGCATTGATTTGTTCGAGCACATCAAAAACATGATGTACACCACTGTGCCTGCGTGGTTGATCAGTGCGGCCTTGATGTTGTGGCTTTTACCCAATGTGGCTGCACATGACATGAACAGCGTCGAAGCTTTCCGCGCGCAATTGGAAGCAACCGGTTTGGTGCATGCTTATTCATTGATTCCGTTTGCTTTGCTAGTTGTCCTTGCCCTGATGCGCGTCAATGCCATTGTGGCCATGCTGTTTACTGTTGTGGTGGCATTGATTGTGACTTACTTCCACAGTACGCCTGATTTGAAACAGCTGGGCGCGTGGTTTTACAGCGGATACAAACTCGAAGGCGAAGCATTCAAAGACATTGCCCGCTTGATTTCACGCGGCGGCTTGGAAAGCATGTTCTTTACGCAAACCATCGTGATACTCGGCATGAGCTTGGGCGGCCTGTTGTTCAGTATTGGTGTGATTCCGTCTTTGCTGGAGGCCATTCGTGCGTTCCTAACCAATGCCGGACGCGCTACTTTCAGCGTGGCCATGACATCGGTCGGCGTCAACTTCCTGATTGGCGAGCAATATTTGAGTATTCTGCTTTCCGGTGAAACCTTTAAGCCGGTTTATGACAAACTCGGCCTGCATTCGCGCAACCTTGCCCGTACGCTGGAAGATGCGGGTACGGTGATCAACCCGTTGGTGCCTTGGAGCGTCTGCGGCGTATTTATCAGCCATGCCTTGGGTGTGCCTGTTTGGGAATACCTGCCTTACGCCTTCTTCTGCTACTTGAGCTTGGCTCTGACGCTGGTGTTTGGCTGGACAGGGCTGACTTTGAGTAAAAAATAAACAGTAGGCTGTTTGATCATCAGGCCGTCTGAATGCGTTTCAGACGGCCTGCTTTGTTTGAAGCAGCCCCATCGGATATAATTGCCGCGCCATATAAAAACAATTCCAACCATGAACAAACAAATCCGCCAAGAAATTTTCGAGCGTTTCCGCGCTGCCAATCCTCATCCGACTACCGAGTTGAATTTCAGCTCGCCGTTTGAGCTGCTTATCGCCGTTTTATTGTCTGCTCAGGCGACTGATGTCGGCGTGAACAAAGCGACTGCCAAGCTCTTTCCCGTTGCCAATACGCCGCAAGCCATGTTGGATTTGGGGTTGGACGGTGTGATGGAATACACCAAAACCATAGGCCTCTACAAAACCAAATCCAAACACATCATGCAGACTTGCCGTATTTTGCTGGAAAAATACAATGGCGAAGTGCCTGCCGACCGAGAGGCTTTGGAGTCTTTGCCCGGTGTTGGCCGAAAAACTGCCAATGTGGTATTGAATACTGCATTCGGGCAACCTGTTATGGCGGTTGATACCCATATTTTCCGTGTGGCCAACCGCACCAAAATCGCGCCGGGCAAGGATGTGCGTGAAGTTGAAGACAAGTTGATGCGCTTTATTCCCAAAGAATTTTTGATGGATGCCCATCATTGGTTGATTTTGCACGGCCGCTATACATGTAAGGCTTTGAAACCTCAATGCAGCAAATGTTTGATTAATGATTTGTGCGAATATCCGGCAAAACTGTAAATAAAAACAGATAAAAAAAGGCCGTCTGAATTTCAGACGGCCTTTGATTTGGCTGTGATTAGTCGGCAACTGCCATCAGGCTGGCGTTACCGCCGGCAGCGGTAGTATTGATACTGCAAGAGATTTCTTCAAATACTTGCAGAATGTCCAGACCTTGTTCGGAAGGCAGGATGCGGATGAGCGCACCATCGCGGCCGGCCAACTCTTGTTTGCGCTCGCTGCTCAAAGGCTCGATAGCGGCAACATGGCTGATGCCTGCGTTTTCAGGTTTGCTGTTGACTTGCAACAAACCGTCCAAATCGGCTGAGTAGGAAGCCAACGGGCTGTTAGGCTCAACAACGGTTTGGATGCCAGCGGCTGCCAGCTCGGTCAGGGCAGAGAAGGCTTGCAGCAGATTGCCGCCATGTACCCAAACGCGTTTCGGAGAACGCCAGCTCAATGAGTTGCGTTCGCCGGTCGGGCCGACCAATACGGCTTCGGCTTTGCGCAGGGTACGGACGCGAGCGTGACCCAAAGCTGCGGCTGCGGCTTTTTTCTCTTCTGCGTTAAACGGCAGTTTGTGAACCAGGGTTTCCAAACGTTTGAGCGCGTCTTCGTCTGCTTGGCCGATGCGGCTGAGGGTTGGGGCAACCCATTCAGGAGTACGAACCAGGCGTTGCAGATAGAATGAACCGCCTGCTTTTGGACCGGTACCGGACAAGCCGTGACCGCCGAAAGGTTGTACGCCGACAACGGCACCGACGATGTTGCGGTTAACGTAGATGTTACCGGCTTCGATGCGGTCGCGGATGTGGTCGACAGTGCCTTCGATACGGCTGTGTACACCGCTGGTCAAAGCATAGCCTTTGGCGTTGATTTGGTCGATGAGTTGATCCAATTCGCTGGCGCGGTAGCGGACAACGTGCAGTACAGGACCAAACACTTCGCGTTGCAACTCGTTCAGGTTGTTCAATTCAAACAGGATTGGACGAACGAAGGTAGAGTTGTTTTCATCAACGTCGGCGGCAGTTTTGATTTCGTGGTAAGCCTTCGCTACGCCTTTCATTTTGTTGATGTGGGCCAACAGGTTTTGTTGGGCTTCAGCATCGATGACAGGGCCGATGTCTGTGGTCAGTTGGATCGGTTTGCCGACAACCAGCTCGTCCATTGCGCCTTTGATGATGTTGATCATTTTATCGGCAACATCTTCTTGAACACACAAGATACGCAGGGCGGAACAACGTTGGCCCGCGCTGTCGAAGGCAGAGTTCAATACGTCGAGGCAGACTTGTTCCGGCAGGGCGGTAGAGTCCACGATCATCGCGTTTTGACCGCCGGTCTCGGCAATCAGGACAGGGCTGTCGTCGCGTTTAGACAGGGCTTTGTTGATCAGGCGCGCTACTTCGGTAGAACCGGTGAAGATCACGCCGCCGATGCGGGCATCGCCGGTCAGGGCGGAGCCGACATCGCCTGCGCCGAGTACGAGTTGCAGCGCAGAAGTCGGAATACCGGCTTGATGCATCAGGGAAACTGCGTAAGTGGCAATCAGGCTGGTTTGTTCGGCAGGTTTGGCGATAACGGTGTTACCGGCAGCCAGGGCGGAAACGACTTCGCCGGTAAAGATGGCCAATGGGAAGTTCCATGGGCTGATGGCAACGATTGCGCCGACGGCTTTGGCATCTTTAGGCAGGGTGTTTTCAGCTTCGTTGGCATAGTAGCGGCAGAAGTCAACGGCTTCGCGTACTTCGGCAACGGCGTTGTTCAGGGTTTTACCGGCTTCGCGGACGGCCAGCATCATCAATGCAGGCGTGTGTTGTTCCAAGAGGTCGGCAAAACGGCGCAGGCAGTCGGCGCGTTCTGAAGCAGGTTTGGCGCTCCACTCCGGCAAGGCGGCAACGGCTGCACCAATAGCTTCTTGAGCCAATGCCGCATCGGCAAAGCTGACAGTGCCGACAACATCGTTGTGGTCTGCAGGGTTACGGACGGGTTGCGCTTCGCCCACGTTACGCGCTTCGCCATTGACGATAGACGCGGCGTGGAAGTCTTCGGAAGAAGCTTGGTTGAGTTTTTCTTGCAGGTTTTGCAATACGTTTTCGTTGCTGAAATCGACGCCTTGGGAGTTCAGACGGCCTTTGCCATACAAATCGCGCGGCAGAGGCAATGCCGGATGCAGGTGGATGCCTTGTTCGGCGATGGTGTCGAACGGGCTCTTAATCAGGCGGTCGATGCTGATGTTTTCGTCAACGATTTGGTTCACGAAAGAAGAGTTCGCACCGTTTTCCAACAGACGGCGTACCAAGTAGGCAAGCAGGGTTTCGTGTGTGCCGACCGGGGCATACACGCGTACGCGGCGGCCTAAGTTTTGCGGGCCGACCACTTGGTCGTATAGGGTTTCGCCCATGCCGTGCAGACATTGGTGTTCGAAGTCTTTGCCTTTACCCATTTGGTAGATTGCGCCCAAAGTGTAGGCGTTGTGGGTGGCAAATTGTGGGAACACGGCATCTTGCGCATCCAAGAGTTTGCGTGCGCAGGCGAGGTAGGAGATGTCGGTGTGGACTTTACGGGTGTAAGTCGGATAGCCTTCCATGCCGTCTACTTGGGCCCATTTTACTTCGCTGTCCCAGTATGCGCCTTTAACCAAACGGATCATCAGTTTTTGGTTGTTGCGGCGGGCCAGGTCGATCAGATAGTCGATAACGAACGGGCAACGTTTTTGGTAGGCTTGAACAACGAAACCGATACCTTTGTAGCCGGCTAAGTCAGGGTCGGAAACCAAAGCTTCCATCAAGTCCAAAGACAATTCGAGACGGTTGGCTTCTTCGGCGTCGATGTTGATACCGATATCGTATTTTTTACCCAAAAGGAACAATTCTTTCAGGCGTGGCAACAGTTCGCTCATAACGCGTTCGTGTTGGGCGCGTGAGTAGCGTGGGTGGATGGCGGAAAGTTTAACGGAAATACCGTTGCCTTCGTAAACGCCTTGGCCTGCGGCATCTTTACCGATGGCATGAATGGCTTGAACGTAGTCGTTGTAGTAGCGGTTGGCATCTTCTTCGGTGTATGCGGCTTCACCCAACATATCGAAAGAGAAGCGGTAACCCATTTTCTCGCGCTCTTTACCGTTTTGCAGCGCTTCTTCAATGGTTTGGCCGGTTACGAACTGTTTGCCCAACAGGCGCATTGCGTAGTTCACACCTTGACGGATCAGAGGCGCCCCACCTTTGCTGATCATGCGGCTCAGTGCAGAACCCATGTTTTTCTCAGAAGTGTTGGTGGTCAGTTTGCCGGTAATCAACAGACCCCATGCAGCCGCGTTAACGAAGAGGGAAGGGCTGTTGTTCAAGTGGCTTTTCCAGTTGCCTTCGGAGATTTTATCGGCAATCAGGCGGTCGCGGGTGGCATTGTCCGGAATACGCAGCAGGGCTTCGGCCAGACACATCAGTGCAACACCTTCTTCACTGGAGAGAGAGAACTCGTGCATCAAGGCATCTACGCCGCTTGCTTTGGTGCGGCTGGAGCGGACTTGAGTAACCAAACGACGGGCAAGCTCGGAGGCAGCATTGCGCTCTTCGTCGGTCATCTGTGCACGTTGCAACATATCCTGAACGGCTTCGATTTCATCGCGGCGGTAGGCATCAGTTACAGCTTGACGCAGAGGAGTTTGTGTTGGAAAAGCGAAGTTAAACATTATTTATGTTCTCCAAAGGTTTTTTTCATGGTTTCAGACGGCCTGACTTTAAGACTGCTAAAACAGACATTCTGAAGGATAGTAATATCGTAATAAAATTATGATGCGGATACAAGATGCATCCGCATAAATTGCTGTTTTTTCTGATAAGGCTCAGATTATTTTGAAACAGTTTATTTCATAAAGACGGCCTGCACCGAATCATGCAGGCCGTCTGAAAACGTCTTATTTAGAAGCGCGGTATTCTGCGTCTGCTTTTTCGAAACGTTCTTGCAATTCGCGTGAAGGTTTTTTGTCGATCAGGGACACCAAAACAATCACGAGGAAACAAGCGATGAAGCCGGGAACGATTTCATAGACAGTAGCGAAACCTGTTTCTTGTGCGGCTAAAGCAGGTTTTTTGATCCACTCAGCCCAAACTACTACAGTCAGTGCACCTGCAATCATGCCGGAGAGTGCGCCGTAGGCAGTAATGCGTTTCCACAGTACAGACAGGATAACAACCGGACCGAATGCGGCACCAAAACCTGCCCATGCGTAAGCCACCAAGCCCAATACTTTGCTGTTAGGATCAGAAGCAATCAGGATGGAAATCACGGCAATCGCCAAAACCATCAGACGGCCAATCCATACCAACTCGGCTTGTTGTGCTTTTTTACGCAGGAAGCCTTTGTAGAAGTCTTCGGTAATCGCGCTGGAGCAAACCAACAATTGGCAAGACAGAGTGGACATTACGGCGGCGAGAATCGCGCTCAAGATGATACCGGCAATCCAAGGGTTGAAGAGCAGGGTAGCCAAAGCGATGAAGATACGTTCGTGGTTGCCGTTCATTTCTTCAACGTGAGCAGGGTTGGCACCGAAGTAGGCGATACCGAAGTAGCCGACAGCCACAGCACCGGCCATACACAGAATCATCCAAGTCATGCCGATACGGCGTGCAGAAACCAGAGATTTAGCGCTTTCGGCAGCCATGAAACGGGCCAAAATGTGTGGTTGGCCGAAATAGCCCAAGCCCCAAGCGGCGGTAGAGATAATGCCGATGAAAGTAGTACCGGCAAACAGGCTGCCGTATTCTTTACCGGTAGAGGCGGCAACTTGTTGGATGGCCGCATTCATTTGATCTGCACCGCCCAAACCCAAATACACCATTATAGGAGTCAGTACCAATGCAAAAATCATCAAAGAAGCTTGCAGGGTATCGGTCCAGCTTACGGCCAAGAAACCGCCCAAGAAAGTGTAGGCGATGGTTGCGCCGGCACCCAGCCACATGGCTTGAGTGTAAGACAGATCGTGGAACAGGCTTTGGAATAGGGTAGCACCGGCTACGATGCCTGAAGCACAGTAAATAGTGAAGAAGAACAAGATAATCAGTGCAGAAACCACTTTCATCAAGTGACCGCCGGCACCAAAGCGGTGGAAGAAGTAATCAGGAAGCGTCAGCGCGTTGTTGGCGTATTCGGTATGTACGCGCAGACGGCCTGCGACCAAAAGCCAGTTGAGGTATGCACCCACAATCAGACCAATGGCAATCCAAGCTTCATTCAAACCGCTCAGGTAAATGGCACCTGGCAAGCCCATCAAAAGCCAGCCTGACATATCGGAAGCACCGGCAGACATCGCGGTCACGAACGGACCCAAGCTGCGGCCGCCGAGGATGTAGTCATCGAAGTTTCGTGTTGAAAAATAGGCGGCCAGGCCGATCAGTAATACGGCGACCAAATAGATCGCGAAAGTGATATACATGGGATTCATGTACTTATTCCTCATCTAACTTATAAATACGGGTTTTGAAATTGCAAACAATTCGTACCCAAACTTTTTTCTAATAAAAATACAGCTTAAAAATCCTGTTTTTCACGAGAGAGTCAGGATAAATTATTTTCAAATACAATAGGATATGTAACCAATCCATATTAAATTGTAAATAATTAAATTCAGAATACAGTAAATTTTTTGTTTTGCAAAGCACGGAACACGGGCTTTATGAAAAATCGTAGCGCTTTTGAGGGGAAGTCATTTGAAAACAAAAGATTGCAAAAATTATCTTAAATTGGGGAAAAGGAAAGACAATGAAACTATCTTTCCTATAAATGAAACGTTACGCAGAGAAAAAGCGTAATTATGCGACATAAAAGGCGTTTTCAGACGGCCTGATAACGGCACTACCCCGTATTTCTGATGAATACGGGGTAGTGAGTCAGCTTGAACTAAATAGAAAAATCGTCTTTTAACAAATGCTTATAAGCGAATAGATAGAAAGCGGCAACAAAAGACGATCCGCCGAGGACGTTACCTAAGAAGACGGGGATCATGTTGTAGAAAAATTGACCCCAGCTGACATTTGCACCCGCCCAAATACCGGCCGGAATGATGAACATATTGGCGACAAAGTGTTGGAAACCGATTAACACGAAGATCATGACCGGAAACCAAGTTGCCAAAATGCGGCCTGAAGTATGGCGTGAGCCGAAATAGAACCAAATACCCATGCACACCATCCAGTTACATGCGATAGCGGAGACGAATGCACGGCCAAAGTCCATATTAACTTTGGCTTCGGCGATGGCAATGGTTTTAGCCGCAGCCGCTCCCTCTGCCAGGCCGACATAGTGGCCGAGGAAATAGGCCATGGCAACGGCGCCAGCTAGGTTGCCCAAGCTGACGATGAGCCAGTTGCGTACCAGTTTGTAGGTGCTGACGCGGCCGGTCAATCTGCCCAAAGCCATAATCATCATATTGCCTGTTGCCAGCTCACCGCCGCCGATTAAGATACAAATCAGCGCAATCGGGAATACGGATGCGCCCAAAAGGGCGGCCAGGCCGTTCCATTCGGCTGGAATACCGCTGATGACGCGCAGGCAGGCAAGATAGCCGAAGCCGACATAGCCGCCGCCTAAAAAACTCAAAATCACCAACATTTTGATGCTGAACTCGGATTTGGCGCAGCTCTTGCCGATGGCTTCCTGTAAAATCTCGTGAGGGTACAAATCTCGTGTATTCATGAGGCTCCCTTAAATTGGAAATATCTTGTTTATCATGAGGATAATAAGTTTGCCTGAGAATGATGCCGGTAGGAAATAACAACTGGTTGTAAGGATAGAAGAGGGGGTTATATATTGAGGTGACTAAGGCTGCGGCCGACTTTTTTAAGAAAGATAACTTGCGGCGTTGAGATATTGGCGTTTTAAAAACTTAAAAGGCCGTCTGAAAAAGTTGCTTTCAGACGGCCTTTAGATTTGCTTGGTGCGTTAGAACTACAAGCGCGTTACGCTTAAAACGCCTTTGATGTCGCCCAAGCTGGCTAATACGCGCGGCAGGTCATTGACTTGGCGGACTTCAAGGGTAAAGCGCATACTGGCTTCCAAATCGCGCGATTGAGTTTGCACCGCGGTAACGTTGAGTTTATGACGCGCCAGCGCATCCGAAACGTCGCGCAGCAAACCGGAGCGGTCTTGAGCGCGGATTTCGACATCGACGGCAAATACTTGTCCTTCTTGCAAGGCTGCCCAGCTTGCATTCAACACTTTTTCCGGAGCCTGCTCGGCAAGGTGGCGGAAAGAAGGGCAGGTATTGCGGTGGACGGAAATACCGCGGTCGCGCGTAACAAAGCCCACAATATCGTCAGGAGGTGCCGGTTTGCAGCATTTGGCAAGTGTGGTCATCAAGCCGTCTTCGCCGTCAATCAAAATGCCGTTTTTGCCGCCTTTTTTGATTTTGGACTGCTTGACGATATTGGTTTCATCAATCGGCACAGGAGGCGGTTCATTCAGCGCGCCGCAGGCTTTGTGGATGGCGCGGTTGGAAACTTCTCCCTGACCGATGGCCGTATAGAGTTCGTCGGTTTTTTTGAAGCCGAGTTTTTCCGCCAACGCTTGCAGATTGGGTTTTGGGAAGATTTTTGACAACTGCTTATCCAACTGGGCGCGGCCTTCTTCGCGCACGGTATCCGCATTTTGCTGGCGGATATAGGCACGGATTTTGCTGATGGCACGGTTGGATTTGACCCAGCCTTCGTAGAGCCAGTTGACGGAAGGATTGCCTTCTTTTGCAGTAATGATTTCAACACGTTGTCCATTTTCCAACGGCGTTGACAGCGGTACGATTTGTCCTTCGACTTTTGCACCGCGGCAACGGTCGCCCACGCTGCTGTGCAGGGCGTAGGCAAAGTCGATGGGGGTGGCGCCCGTAGGCAGGGAGAGGACTTTGCCGTGCGGGGTCAAAACGTAAATCGTGTCGTTGAACAGCTCGGTTTTAAAGGCGGCGGCAAGGTCTTCTTTGCCGCTTTCGGCCATGTTTTCGCGCCAGTCCAAGAGTTGGCGCAACCAAGCGATTTTCTGTTCGTAGGCGGAATCACCCTTGCCACCTTCTTTATAACGCCAGTGGGCGGCAACACCGAATTCGTTGAATTGGTGCATGTCGAAGGTGCGGATTTGGACTTCCACGCCTTTGTCTTCCGGGCCGACGATGACGGTATGCAAACTTTTATAGCCGTTGCCTTTCGGGTTGGCGATATAGTCGTCAAACTCGCCCGGAATCGGCTGCCAGAGGCTGTGGACAATGCCCAACGTGGTGTAACACTCGGGAATGGTGTCCACCAAAATCCGTACGGCACGGATGTCGAACAAGCCATCGAAAGTGAGCTTTTTCTTCACCATTTTTTTGTAAATGGAGTAGATATGCTTCGGTCTTCCGGCAACTTCAAAATGAATATTGTATTTTTTCAGTTCCGTACGCAGGATATTGAGGAAATTTTCGATGTATTCGAGGCGCTCGGTGCGTTTTTCGTCCAAAAGCAGGGCGATTTCACGGTATTTTTCCGGCTCTTGATGGCGGAAGCCCAAATCTTCGAGCTGCCATTTGAGTTGCCACACGCCCAAGCGGTTGGCGAGCGGGGCAAAAATGTCGAGGGTTTCTTTGGCAACGGCGCGTTTTTCAGGATTGTCGGGAACGTTGCTTAAGAATTGCAGGGTGCGCGTACGCATGGCCAGTTTGATCAGGACGACGCGGATGTCGGTAACCATCGCCAACAGCATTTTACGCATGGTTTCGGCCTGTTGGCTGCGTTCTTCCGGCGTGGCAAGGCTGTCCACGCGGGCGAATTGGGTCAGTTTCTGCACTTCGTCCACACCTTTGACCAGTTCGCAAACGGTGCTGTTGCAGCGTTCGGTAACCAATTCGTGCCAAGTGGGAACGTATTTGCCGATGTCGGATAAAATCGTAGCGGCCACGGCATCGGGCAATAAGTCGAGTTCGCTGACGATTTGCATCGAGCCGAGGAAATGTTCCAGCAATGGCTCGCCGTAAGTTGTTAGGGCATCGGCGGGGTAATGTTCTTTAGACAGGTCAAAGGCCGTCTGAATCAGGTTTTTATCGGAATCGGGCAGCGCGGCAACATAGCCGTCGAACCATGCGAGGAGGCCTTCCAGCGTTGCACTCGATGTTTGGGGCGTTTGGCGAATAATGGTCATGGCGTGCGTTTTTTTCTTTTTGATAAAAACGTTGCTATTGTAACAGTTTATTGCCGGCAGCCCTAGATTTGTATGCGAAGGTGGCACTATGTTTCAGGAAGCCTTGTTTCAGACGGCCTTGGGTGTTATGGTTAACCGTTTTGAAATTTTAAGGAGTATTTTGATGAAACTGTATATTTACGACCATTGCCCGTTTTGCGTTCGTGCAAGGATGATTTTCGGCTTGCGCGATGTGGCGGTGGAAGAGGTTGTTTTGGCGAACGATGACGAAGCTACGCCGATTGGCATGATTGGCTCAAAACAAGTGCCGATTTTGCAAAAAGAAGACGGTTCGTTTATGGGCGAGAGTTTGGATATTGTCCGCTATATCGATCAAGGCCGTCTGAAAGAAGAGGTTCGTCCTGAGGTTCAGGCTTGGTTGGACAAAGTGGGCGAATACAATAACAAATTGGTACAGCCGCGCATGGTCAAAATCGGCCTGCCCGAATTTGAGACCGATGAAGCGAAAAAATACTTTATCGACAAAAAAGAGAAAAGTATCGGCAATTTCGAGACTAATCTGAACAAAACGGCGCAGTATCTGGAGCGTTTGCATCAAGACTTGGCCGAACTGGAAACGCTGGTGTGCGAAGGCGAGGGCTTGAGCGGTGAAATCAGTTTGGAAGATATCCTGACTTTCCCTATTTTGCGCAACCTGACCGTTGTGCGCGGTATTCAATGGCCGCAAAAATTGATGGATTATTTGTTGGCGATGAGCGAGCGATCCGGCGTGGCTCTGTATTTTGACCGCGCGTTGTAATGAATGTTTGAAACATGAAAAAAGGCCGTCTGAACATCTTTCAGACGGCCTTTGGGTTTAATAGGCAATCGTATCGGCAACCTGTGACAAACCGTTTTCCAATGATTCAAGCATGGCGGTATAGCCGTCGCCTTGTTGTGGAGTAATGGTGTTAAACGGTTTGCTGCGTCCGTCCGGCCATTGTGCATAACCGCTGATGGTGGTCTGCCCCTGATAGCTGCCTTGGAAGGCTTCGATATAGACTTTCAGGGTTTGACTGCTTTGGCTGCGTGAAGCAGGCACAAAGGTGCGATGCGGATTGAGGCGGTTGAGCTTGTTGCTGAGGTTTGCCGCCAACGCGCCATCGAGCGGTGCCGCCCAAAGGTGGTTTTTCGCCAAATTGACATGATAGGCGTCGGTTTGGTAAACGAGGCCGCCGTTAGCAAGCGGTTCGGCAAGGTTGACTTTGACCGCGATTTCGTTGCCTTGTGCAGCCGGACGGATGTATTGGCTGTCGGGCAGGACGAAATATTGTGTGCTTTGCGCGGTGCCGCAGGCGGCAAGCGTCAGGGCGGCGGCAATCGGGAAGAGGCGCATTATCGGCTTCCTTTCGGGATAGGGTCTTTGCTGCTGCTATTGAAAATCAGCGCATTGGGTTTTTCTTTCAAAGTATTAATCACGGGTTGAACGTCTTTTAAGGTTTTGTCCAAACTTTGCAGCGTATTTTGTACGTCGCCATAGATAGGCGATTGAGGCGATACGCCTTGCAGGGTTTGACGCAACTCTTTCAGGGTTTGGTTCAGCTCGTTCGGAATGTTTTGAGTTTGCGGTTTGCCGACCAGTTTGTCGATGGAGCTTAGGGCGGCATTGGCGGATTTGAGGGTGGACTTGAGTTCGGCAAGCGAGCCGTTCAAGCCGGCAACGGTTTTATCCAATGGCAGATTGTTGAATTTGTCTAACAAGTCGGCCACTTTTGCCTGCAAATCGTCCAAACCGCCGCCTTGGGTTGCGATAACGGTATCACCGGCATAAACGGTATGCGGTCGTAGCTTAGGCGAGGCGGAAGGCTGATCGTTCAACTCAATCATTTTGCTGCCGGTCAGCAGGTTGTTGCTGGAGATAGTGGCAGTCAGACCTTTGTTTAAGGCCGTCTGAAATTGTTGTTTCCAATGCTCTTTGCTTTGCTCGTCGGCATTGATTTCCAAACGGGAAGGCTCAATGCGGATGCGCACGGGAATCCAGCCGTTTTCAAACAAATGCAGGCTGTCGTTGCGGTCGAAATAGGGAACGTCGGAAACTACGCCGACATTCAGGCCTTTGTATTCGACGGGAGAACCGGCAGTCAGACCGCGTACTGATTGTTTGAAGAATGCAGTGTAATACAGCGAGCGGTCGTCAGGCAGATTGGCCACTTCGCTGCGGCTGTCATAAAGCGTGAAGCTGTCTTCGCTTTTGACGTTTTTACTGTCGCTTGTTTTGGGCGAATCAAACGAAATCGCACCAGACAGTAGTGCAGCCAGAGGAGCGGAGTTGAGTTTGACACCGCTGCCTGTGGTTTCGATATTGATGCCGCTTTCCAGCCAGAAACGGCTGGCGGAATTAATCAGTTTGTCGTTGGGACTTTGGATGAAGATGGTGTAATGCACGCTTTGGTCGGACGGGTCGAAATGCGCGCTTTCTACTTGGCCGACCATAAAATTTTCATACAAAACAGGGCTGCTGACGTTGAGGATACGGTCGTTTTTGCCGACCAAATTCAGGCGCAGGCCGCTTTGACCGATGGCGGCAATCGGTGGAATGTCTTGGACGACAAATACATCTTTGGTTTCTTGGCTTTTGCCAGGTGTAAATGCAATATATGAACCGGAAAGCAAGGTTCCCAAGCCGGTAACGCCGCTTTGGTCGATACGCGGTTTGACCACCCAAAATTGGGTATCGCTGCGGATAAGGTCTTTGGCATCGGCGCTGAGCTGCGCAGTGACTTCCACGCCTTTTTGATCGTCGCGCAATTTGATGCGGGTAACGCGTCCGACATCGACGTTCAACACCTTAATAACGGTGTTGTTGACTTCGATGCCTTCGGCGCTGTCCATCAACAGCGTAACGACAGGGCCGCGGTTGCGGATGTCTTTAACCAAAAGCCAGCTGCCGGCAATCAGCGCAATCAGCGGAATCAGCCACACGATAGACGTGAAGACATTGGTTTTCTTGACACGCGCCGGGGCGTGATAATTGGGTGAAGAATCGTGTTTTTTCATTGTTTTAAGGTCTGGTCAGAATCAAGGCCGTCTGAAAGCTGCTGTTGTTTGTCCCAAATCAGACGGGGATCGAAATAATAGGCTGAAAGCATGGTCAAAATAACGACCAGGCAGAAGTAAATCGCCGCATCACCCGGCACAACGCGCGCCATATTGGTGTGGAACGAACTCATCAAAATAATAATCACAAAAATATCGATCATCGACCAGCGGCCGATGGATTCGGTAATTCGATACAAAACCGACATTTTGTCCGCGCTCATCACGGGTTTGAAGTATGCGGAATAAATCAAAACCGCCATTGCGATAATCTTCAATACCGGCACCATAATACTGGCGCTGAAAATAATCACCGCAATCAACCGGTCGCCGTCGTCCCACATATAAACAATGCCGTTGAAAATCGTATTGATCTCCAAAGCCGTCGGGTTGGACGAAATCATAATCGGCAGGATGTTGGCAGGGAAATACAGGATAAACGCCGCCACTAAAAACGCCAGCGAAATGCTCAGGCTTTTCGGGCGGCGGCGGTATAAGTCCGCACCGCATACGCCGCAAGGCTGCTCGTCTTTATTGCGGAAATACAGGCAACGGCTGCAACAGATTTTGTCCTCAGAGGCCGTCTGAACCGCATGGCCGCCGGTTAAGCGGTGAATCTTATAATAAACCCAATGCTGCGGAATCGATACCGAAGTCCGAATCAGCATGACCGACAGCGGAAACATCAGATAAAACGCCGAGCCGAACTCTACCGTAGCAACGGACGAGAGCTTGATATACGCCACCAAAGTGGAAATGAAAAACACATCCACCATAATCCAATGACGCAGCCGCACCAATACACGCGTCGCAAAGCGCAGCGCAGGGTAGGCCTTTTCGCGTATCAAAGCCGTATAAACATACAGGCAGAGCAGTAAAAACAGTAAAGGTGCTCCGAAGGTAAGGATAAACATCACTTCTGCCAGAAAACCGTAATCCAGCGAAATCAAAAGCTGCATCATTTGCGGCAACGACAAAATCGATGTTACGCCGAACAAATCGACGCGGATATACACCATATTGTACGCGAACGCCATCAGAATCAAGGTTGTCAGCGCATAGGCAATCGGCGCGATATACGGATTGTTTTCCACCTCCACGATTTCATGGTTGCATACCGGACAATGCGCTTCCTGCCCCTGACGCAGGCGCGGAATATCCATACGGCAGCCGCAATCCGGGCATTCCACCGTATGTGCAGGCAGCGTCGCATCAGGAAGATAAGACTTGTAGCGCCACCAGCGATGGTAGGCAGGAATCCGTTTCATGGTTCGGCAGGGGATAAAGAAGGTGCAAAGAGTGTCGCATTATAAAGGAAAACAGAAGGATAGCCCAAATTTAGGTCGATATTTGATTGAATGGCGGCTGCTTAATAAGGTTTGGGCCGTCTGAAAAGTTTGAAAAGACTTCAGAAGTTTATTGCTATGGACCGTTAAATTTTATTAATAGGTCTTAGTTTGGTTTATTTCCATTAGGATAAAAATAAGATATATTCTCAATATTTAAAAACACGATAATCCTTGTAGATTTGTGGAAGGTACGCGGTCAACGAACCTGAAGTAGGCTAAAAATTATCTTCTTTGTTTTTAAAACGATTCTTTTCAAATTAGACGGATTTTTAACCATAAAGGCCGTCTGAAACCATCTGAAACTATTAGTCTCTTAATTCAAAGTAAACATCATGAGTGAAACACAAGAGCTGACTTTCGCCAAACGCTTAAAAGAGCAAACCACAGTTACACACGACAGCGTTGATAACTTGGTTATGTCCGTTCAACCTTTTTCCAGCAAAGAAAACTACATCAAATTCTTGAAACTTCAATCTGTTTTCCATAAGGCCGTCGACCACATCTATAAAGATGCCGAATTGAACAAAGCCATTCCAGAGCTTGAATACATGGCGC
Source organism: Neisseria sp. P0018.S001 (assembly GCF_051957355.1). Taxonomy (NCBI): domain Bacteria; kingdom Pseudomonadati; phylum Pseudomonadota; class Betaproteobacteria; order Neisseriales; family Neisseriaceae; genus Neisseria; species Neisseria sp. P0018.S001. The sequence continues at coordinate 44,718 of NZ_JBQCWN010000001.1, forward strand.
GTTACGATGCCGTGACTCAAGACTTGAAAGACTTGGGCGAAGAGCCTTACAAATTTGACAAAGAATTGCCACACGAAACCGGTAATAAAGCCATCGGCTGGCTGTATTGCGCCGAAGGTTCTAATTTGGGCGCGGCATTCTTGTTCAAACACGCTCAAAAACTCGAATACACCGGCGAATTCGGCGCACGCCACCTGGCTCCTCATCCGAACGGACGCGGCAAACACTGGCGCGCTTTTGTCGAGCATCTGAACGCTTTGAACTTGACTCCCGAAGCCGAGGCGGAAGCCATTCAAGGTGCGTGCGAAGCGTTTGCCTTCTATAAAGTGATTTTGCGCGAAACTTTCGGTTTGCCGGAAGGTGCGGAAGCGCCTGAAGGTATGACGCCGCACAGACTCTAAAAAATAATTAAATCAAACAGACAAGGTCTCGGCGTAGATGTTTGCAGAGACCTTTAATTACACTACAAAGTTTTGTTTGAACGGGTTGCTGTCTTATACCTACTCAGATTTGATTCTCTTTTAAAAATTCCATTCACCACCTAATGACCATTGATGAATATTACGCATTGCATAGGGTGCATTGCTACGGTTGTGACTATAACTATAATTCAAAGTAGGGGTAATGCCTTTATAAGATAATTTGTTGTGACTAAGATTGATAGAGAGCGCGCGCTCCCGATTGCGTTGCGGCTCCGTACCGAATGCCATAATGCCTTTATAGCGACGGTTGGCAAATGAAGCGGTAAGTCTGCTGTTAAGCCCACCTAAAACCTGCCATTGCTGTATCCAACCTATATTGAAACCGTTGCGGTGGTAGGCTGCATTGTTGACGGTATTACGTATGTTTTTGTTTTCAGGAACAAAGCGGTTGTATTGCCAACCGCCGAACAGGGTCGTACTGCCAAAACGGCGCGCTAGGGAAAGATAAGTACTGTCGTGCCAACCATCGTTGCGCAGTGCACGATCAGTTTCCCGATAGTTTTGGCGGTAGCGCTCCAGTGAGTGATAAAGTTGTGTTGCGTTACCGAGATTGACCATATGTGAAAGCTGTACGCCAACACCGTGTGCCAGCATATACGGCGCGGCGCGACGGTTATTTTCTTTTTTGCTGTCAAACTCGCTGCTGCCTGCCAACTGTGCCTGATAAAACGGTAAAACGCTGATGGTTTGTTTGCCATCCTTGCGCTGCCATCCCAAATAAGCCCTGCCGAACGCATCGTCGTAAGCCGATTGACGGTCGAAAAAATAGCTTGTGCCGCTGAGGTTGGTGCGGAATTTGATAGCGTGATGCCCATGCAATGGGGTGAGTTTTTCAGTGTTCAATTCGTAATTCAAGCCGTTGGCACTGACAGGTAAGGTAACACTGCATGCGGTTTGCCCCCTTGTTTCGATGCAATAACGCGGAGCAGCGTTGTTGGCATTATCGTTATGCACGGGGCTGATTCCACCAGACCATTTCCATTCTGTCTGCCGTTTGACGGCTTCTTGAAAACGTTTGACATTTTCCAAAACAGGGGCAGGTATATCGCGTTGCGCGGCATGACGAAAATGCATCGTTGCCTCACCCAAGCGATGGTCCTGAAACTCTGCTGCTGCCAAATCCAACAATATGCGGTCGTCTGAAACGTCAGATTCATAAAGGGTACGATAACGTTCGACCGCTTCGGAAATCCGTCCTTTCAGCTTTGCCAGCAAAGCATCGGCACGCGCAATCAGTTTGGGATTGTGGTTGGGCTGTTTACGGTAAAGGGCGACAAGCGAGGAAACCAGGTCTGCGCTATTGCCGTTAAGTGCTTGAACCAGTGCGTCTTCAAGAATATGCGGGTTTGCCGCTAAAAAATCATCATTAACCAGAGTTGGTCTGCCTATATTCTCATTCTTTTCAGGCGACCTTTCCTCCTCAGATAGAATATCTAACCATTGTTTCTGTTGTACTTGTACAGCAGTATTCTGAGAAGAAATATTCTGCCGAACACCCTCTTCGGGAAATTCAGCAAAGGCTGCTGACGGCAATAGGTAGCACAAAGAAGCTGAGACAATTTTTTGTTTTATTTTTAGCATTTAAAGTCATCCGAAATATATGTATATCTGAGGGCAAATCGTTTCTAATAAGGGATTTGCTCTTATCATAAAACTGCCTGAAACATCTCAGGTGATTTTATTTTTGCATAAAAAATACAGATTCGTATTTAGATTTATCATTATAACGGCAAATTTACGAAATAAATATAACTTATTTATTTTTATAGGATTATAAATTGCGTAAATATATTTAACAGAGAGAGGATGGCATAAAGATTCACCCTAACTACTGATATAAAAAATATTGGTATTGCTAAAATAAAATATTTGTTACACAATATTGCATATTATTAGTAATACTTATCATTATTGTATCTGAGAAGCTTGTATTTTAGAGAGATTGGTTATGAAAATTAATGTATTTATAGTGCCTATTGCAACTACCTTTATTTTGACTGCATGTGCAGGTGGAGGTGCATCTGAGCCCAAAGTTCCCGTTGCTATTCCGACAGCGCAACCTATCGCCAATGTTAAGTTGAGCGATGAAAGCAGTGCGATACAGACCATCAATACCCTTTCCGGAAAAGGTGGCAGCCTGCATGAAGCGGAGCTCGAAGTGAAAACATCATGGGGCAGCTATACCGATAAACAATATGTCTATCAAACCCCTTCTGGTAACTATTACAACATTAGTTCATATTCTGATCCGATTGTCCCATCATATTCCAGCCCATCTTATGCCCTTCGTACCCGCCATGAAGGACAACCTTTATCTGAAGGTGGCAAACTGTTTGTCTGTTGCAGTAGTTCGGGACAGTTCACCAATGCCCCTGCAACCAAACATGATCACCTTAAATTTGGCGCATGGATAAGTTCAGACGGTACGGCAGACCTGTTTGTCGGCGGCAAACCTGTCGGAACGGCAAAACCGTCTTATTACACTCCGTCTGACAGTACTGTGGCAAAAGGCAAAACTACATACGAAGTTTGGGCGGTTCGCGTCCGCAACGGCAATATCGTTACCTCTACCTACGAGCCCAAAAAATCCTATGGGGCCTCTGAAAAAATCGCTCCCAAACTTTCACTGCTGACAGCTAATTTCAACACCAACAAACTCGGCGGCACGATTTTAGGTAATGCGGATTACGGTCCGGACGTTGTGATGAAAGATGTAGGCATCAACGGCGTTGATTTCTCAGGCACTGCCGAATCCGATGGTAAAAACGGCAAAGTCGAAGGGAAATTTTTTGGTCAATTTAACGGCGATAAAACAGAAGTCAGTATAGGCGGTAAAGTTACCTTTAATGCCGATAAATCGTTGGATACCGTGTTCGGCGGCGTAAAGAATGATGACGACCGCAATACGACGGATACAAGTTTGACACCTGTCAGCAAGTAACTGCACATCAAGTATTCCAATAATAGATAATCAATATATATTAAGAGGCAAAAAATGTCCTTCCATTTTAAACCTGTACTGCTGGCAGCTATTGTCAGCCAAACTTTCCCTGCCTTAGCGGCCGATCCTATTCCTCAAGCTTATCAGGAGTTGAATGAAGTCAAAGTCATTGGCGGCCGCAAAGTACAAAAACTCGGTGAAGAGAAAATCCGCCGTCAGGCTTTGGATAAACAAATGGTCTCCGATGAAAGCGACTTGGTGCGTTACGATCCAGGCATCAGCGTCGTTGAAGGCGGACGCTCAGGTTCTAACGGTTTTACCATACGCGGTGTCGATAAAGACCGCGTTGCCATCAACGTGGACGGACTGGCACAAGCAGAAAGCAGGTCGTCTGAAGCATTCCAAGAGTTGTTCGGTGCATACGGCAACTTCAATGCAAACCGCAACACTTCCGAACCTGAAAATTTCTCGGAAGTAACCATGACCAAAGGCGCGGACTCGCTCAAATCCGGCAGCGGTGCATTGGGTGGTGCCGTCAACTATAAAACCAAATCCGCAAGCGACTATGTTTCCGAAGAAAAACCCTACCACTTAGGCATTAAAGGCGGCTATATCGGACGCAACAGCCAAAAATTCAGCAGCATAACCGCCGCGGGAACCTGGTTGGGTCTGGACGCATTGATGGTCTACACCCGCCGTTTCGGTAAAGAAACCAAAAACAACAGCGACGCTGCCGATACCGTCATCACCGACAACAAACAAAGCTGGAGTCCGAATGCCGGCAGTACCAACTACGGCAGCCGCGGCATAGCGCGCAGCAAACCTGACCCTCAAAATTGGGAAAACATAAGCACCCTGTTCAAGCTGGGTTACAACTTCAACGATCAAAACCGTATCGGCTGGATTTACGAAGATTCACGCACCGACCGCACGACGACCGAATTATCTAATATGTGGGCGGCAAACTGGAAAGGCGAGGCACTGGGCGATACCCGTTCCCGTCAAGATATTTCCTACCGCAAACGCATCGGTTTCGAATACAAAAACCAACTTGACAAAGGTCCATGGGACAGTCTTAACCTACGTTACGACCGTCAAACCATCGACATGAGCACTTGGACCTGGGATTTGCCGACGGATTATAATCGCAGCGGTGTGAACAGCGACGTGTACCATATGTTTCGCAACATCCGTCAAAAAAATACCCAATTTGGTGCCGATGCCGAAAAACAAATCGACTTTTCCAAATTGGTATGGGCAATGCAATACGGATTGGGTGGTTCCCAAAACGACAACGGCAATAGAGATCATAGCTATTGGGTACGCCTATACGACCCGAAATATCAAACGTCCAACAACCAAGAATTGACTATGCTGGTCGAAAGCTCCTCCAAAAACCGTTTTGCCTACTGGAACAACACCTTCCAATTCGGCGACAGCAGCCAATACCGCCTCAATGCCGGGCTTCGCTACGACAACAGCAGCAGCAAAGCCAAGGACAACCCCAACTATACCCCTGCCATCCGCGGTCAAATCCCCTATCTTGGCAGCGAGCGTAAACACAGCGGTTTCAGCTACGGCTTAGGATTAGACTGGAAATTTACTCCACATTTGAATCTTCTGGCGAAATACAGTACAGGCTTCCGCGCGCCGACTTCGGACGAAACCTGGCTATTGTTCCCGCATCCTGACTTCTACCTTAAAGCAAACCCTAACCTTAAGGCAGAAACCGCCAAAAACTTCGAGCTGGGACTTGCCGGCAGTGGCAAAGCCGGAAACTTTAAACTCTCCGGCTTCCAAACCCGCTACCGCAACTTTATCGAACTGACCTACATGGGCGTGTCCTCAGACAACCCCAACAGCCCTAATTATGCACCGATTTCCGACGGTACCGCATTGGTCAGCTCACCCGTTTGGCAAAACCAAAACCGTTCCTCCGCATGGGTGAAAGGTTTGGAATTTAACGGCACATGGAACCTTGACAGCATCGGTTTGCCGCAAGGCACGCACGCAGGTGTTAATGTCAGCTACATCAAAGGCAAAGCCAAACAAACCAACGGACAGGAAATCCCGATTAACGCCCTTTCCCCGTGGTCTGCCGTTTACAATTTGGGCTACGATGCTCCCTCCAAACGCTGGGGTATCAATGCGTACCTGACACACACCGCAGCTAAAAAACCGTCTGACACCGTTCACAGCAGTGATGATTTGAACAACCCATGGCCATTTGCCAAGCACAGCAAAGCCTATACGCTTTTCGACCTGACAGGCTACGTCAACTTGGGCAAATACTTCACCCTGCGCGCCGGTGCGTACAACATCGGCAACAAAAAATACTATACTTGGGAATCGCTGCGCAGCATCCGCGAATTTGGTACAGTCAACCGCGTTGACAACAAAACCCATGCCGGTATAGAACGCTTCACCTCCCCCGGCAGAAGCTACAACTTCACGCTTGAAGCCAAGTTCTAAGGTAATTAGAACAGAAAGGAAGGTTGGTAAAGCTACAGCACCACCAACGGCGTTGACCGCGATGGCAAAGGCTTAGTCGCTACCGTGCCCCAGGTCGCAACTATGCCGTGTCTTTGGAATGGAAATTCTAAGCAGTTAACGGATAGCTAAAGGCCGTCTGAAAGTTTTGATGACTTTCAGACGGCCTTATATATTGCACTCCGTTAAGGGAGTGTAAATTACAAACAAAACCCCTTGACAAGTTCCGATTAGCCGACTTTTCAATGGGTCTGAAATGTCAAAATTTGCCTACTACACAATTACACCGCAACCCGAAAAAAATCCCGTTGCCTACATCTTCCGCCTGTTTTCTGAGACCTGCGGAACGCTTGATTGCTTGGAAACAAAAGCTTTTTCTATCCGCAATCCCAACAATCCCCAAATCACTTACGGCGAAGCCGATTTATACGGTCAATTAAGCGTATCCGCACTGATGGCGGAGGTGCAATCATGAACCGTTCCGCTTCGCGCAGCGCGGAACGCGCTCTTCCTTGTCTTAATAGTAACAACTGCATTGAGACCGCAAACAGCGGCGAAATCAAGCAGTTGCCAAGTCAGTATGAAAACCGTAAAGCGGACACGCTGAACGAGTTTTCAACTTCTTACAAAAAATCCACTACCGCCCTAGAAATGAACGTCAAAGCGTTCATCGAAGCCTTTGGCCTGAACAAAGTCGGCTTTCTAATCCTGACTTTTGCCGATGACGTAACCGACCCGAAAGAAGCGCAACGTCGTTTCCATAGCTTAAGAACCAACTTTCTAAAACGCCATTTCCCCGAATACGTCTGCGTATACGAGCGCACGAAGAAAGGCCGTATCCATTTCCACTTAATCGTAAATATTCGTGTCGATATACGGCGCGGCCTGAATTTCCGCGAAATCGCTGCAGGCAGATACAGCTCGGCCAATCCCACATTGCGCCAACTGTGGGCATTGCTCCGCGAAAACGTCCACAAATACGGCTTTGGCCGTACTGAACTGTTGCCGGTCAAAACCAACAGCAAAGGCTTGGCGCGATACGTATCCAAATACATCAGCAAACACATCAACATCCGCCTGCCAGAAGACAAAGGTTATAGGCTCGTGCGTACCAGCATGGATAAAAAATCCGTTTGGAAAGTGGCAAACAGCAATTTTGCTTTTGTGTCCAAAGGTTCGAAAGAGTGGAGACGCAAGCTAAAAAAGTGGGTTGAGCAGGTAGAAAGCTATCTGAACCTCGTGGCCAAATGGAAACACCGCGCAGCCCTGCCCAGAATTACCCAAGACAATTACAACACCGTCTTAGCCTCTGTCCTAAGCCCGAAATGGGCATTTAAAAACCGAGAAACCATCATCAATATGTAGCGAAACCCGTAACCGTTGATTTTGGTTCGGGGGCGGGATGGGCGCGAAACCGCACTTACGAAGTAAGGCGAACGGCGCAAGCCGTGTGTGAGCGCCCCTCCCGTCCCGCCCCCGAACCGTTGAATACCAGTAACCCAGACCTTAAAGAAAGGAAAAAACATGACACAAGAAACAGAACGCCGACAAGGTATGTTTGTTATCGCCTCTTTTGATCGAATGTTCACACGTGAACGCAAAAACCAAGACGGCACATTCAGCAAGACTCACTATGTCGGTCTGATTATCCGTTCAGACACGGAAACCCGCCTTTGCGAAGTTCGCACAAAACACCCTGAAAAGTATGAAGGCTACAAGCCACAGCAAATCGTCTCCATGCAAGTGTTTCCTCGTGCATTTAAAGACAACATCTACTATTCTGACGAATCATAAACCAGTTTCAGGGGTTCGGCGGTGTCCCCTGACTTGACCCCGAAACACCGCCATAACCATTTTTTTAACTCCATAAAGGAAAACATCATGAGTATCAAAACCAAATTTCAACAAGCAGCCGCATTTGTAACCGTTGCAGCATTGCCAGTATTGGCATTTGCCGATGATAACGGCCTGGTTGATGCCGCTAAAACCGAATTGGGCGCGTTGAAAACAGGCATTATTTCCGTCGGTGCTGTAGCGATTGCCCTCGCCGTTGCCGCCGTTTCAATCAGTGTTATCAAATCCGCTGTGAAACGTTCCGCATAAGGTGCAACATGGGTTATCAGGTCGGTCGAATCTGTCATGAAACGGCAGAGCAGGCAACAAACGAAGTGATGACCCAAGTCGTACCGACCGTAGACAAAGACGGGGTGCTGCATCACCTCGTTTTTAACGGGCAGACTTGGACTTATAACGAACAGACCGTAAAACTTCAGTTTCCGCAGTGCGACAGCATGAAATATTACCGTCTCGGCGAACAAATCGGCACACAGATGATGTTTGCAATGATTTCACTTTTTGCAGTTGTCGTTATTGTGAAACTGGTTTTATGGCAGAGAGAAAGAAATGAAGAATGACACCCGAATCAGCATTTTTATTGGGTATTGTAAAGCCCATAACATTAGCCGTCTTTCTGTATGTCTTGGCTCGCTCTTGGTCGTAGGGCAGGCATGGGCAGAAGTAGGATTGCCCCCGCCGGCACAACATCAAAACGCAGGTTTCCCAAGTGACCAAGCCCTGCAACGTCGTGGCTACGATCCAAAAACAGGCATTTGGAAAGTTGATGTACAGAACAACGGCAAACCGACAGTAACTAAAAATGGCGGAAATATTAATGGTAGCCAAGGCAAAACTGTAACGGTTACAGGCCGATATGGCGAAACTGGCACGATGAACACAAATGTTAATCAACGGGTGAACGTTGGTAAAGTTGAAACTGTATTGGGTGGGACATTGGCCGGTGCTACTGCTATGGGTGGGGCTATTGGTTCTGATTATGCAGCTTGGACATATAGAGACATAAAAAATGGCGATTGGGCTATGGCTGCGCGTAATGGTGTCGGTGCAATTCTGACAGGTTTATCTAAACTAGATATTACTGGACTCGGGTCAGGTATTAATTCTTTTTTAGACAAAACAGGATTAAGAGATGGGGCATCACAAGAACAAATATCTAATGCGATTCAGAAAGCAGCACAAGCCCAACGCGAAGCAGAAGCACAAGGCAACTATCAAAAAGCAGTAGCAAACGCAGCAGCTAAAAAAGCAGCCGAAGCAGCACAAAAAGCGCAACAAAAAGACCAACAGAAGAAAGAAGAACAGAAGAAAGACGAAGAAGCAAAAAAGAATGGAATGATTAAATATCAACTGATAGTAAAGATAGATAGTAGTTATCAAAATTATGTTTTTTATTCTAAATCTGAAATCAATATCAATGGTTCTGAAGGTAATACTTTGAACAATTCTCCTGCATATTTAGGTCGTTTTGTATCTCATGTTGATATAGACATTCCAAATGCAACACCTTCAAGAATTTCTGTTAGTACTCCATCGGATAAATATGTCATTGTTTATTACAATTCATATAAAGAAGGTACAGTTCCAGAAGCAGAAAAAAAGAAACTCGCACAAAATCAAAGCGAAGTAAAAGCCGAAGATTTTATGCTGACACAAAAAGAAATGTTAGACATCCTCAAACGCATGCTTGAGAACAATCAGACAAACCATGCAGAATTGATGAACCAACTGGCAAAAATGGGCGTTATGAATCAATCTGCCGATCAAAGCACATTCAGCCCTGATACTGCGCTTAGTGCGCCGTACACACCCGAAGGCAGTAGCACCCCACAACAAACAAGATTCAAAATGAATCAAGATGGCACTGTGGGCGTTGATTATGTGCCACGTCCAGATTTAAAGCCAAACAGTCCAGAAGCACCAAATAAGCCCGAAAAGACAACACCGAGCAGACAGGAGAGTCCAGACACGCCAAACGCACCAAATAGTCCGAATTCGCCAAACACACCGAATGAGTCGAACAGTCAAAATAAACAGAATCAAAATGACAAAGAAAAAGATTTTTGTCAGAAAAACCCGAATGCTGCGCAATGTATGCCGAGTGGTGAAGACATCCAACTACCTGAACAGACCATAGACCTGAATTTCAAGCCTTTGGACGTATTCCAGTCTGACGGGAAGTGTCCCGCTCCCCGCTCCGTAGACTTCGGTGCATTGGGACAGGTAGAGTTCAGCTATGACCCGTTGTGCGACTTGGCACGCAAACTGCGCCCCATCTTCATCGCTATATGCGTGCTGACCTGCGCCTATTTTGTATATGAATCCGTAAAGGAATTGTGAAATGAACTGGGCTTCATTGATAACAGGCGTTCTTATGTCTGTAGCAGGGCGCATACTGACCGCCGTAGGTTTAAGTTTTATTTCAGTAACAGGACTGAATGCTTTGCAGGATTATTTCATTAACGAAATAAGCCGTAGTATCGGCGGTTTCCCCGACGAAGCCTTGCAAATACTGTATATAGCGGGATTCGGTGTCATTCTGAATTGGATATTTGGTGCGTTCAGCTTCGTAATATCCATAAAAGGCTTTAAAAAACTGTCTACCATCATTCAGTCGAAATAGGAAGAAAACATGTTATATCTGTTAACAGGCGTACCGGGTTCGGGCAAAACCCTGAAAGTCGTTTCCATGCTTGCCAAGCAAAAAGACTTTATGAATCGTCCGCTTTATGTAGACGGCATTCTTGACCTGAAAATACCACATGAAGAAATACCAGAAGGAGAAAGCATTCAGACATGGCCGAAGTGGGCACCGCCGGGCGCGATTATCGTTGTTGACGAATGCCAACGCATATTCCGCCCACGTCCTAGCGGTTCGAAAGTACCTGACTACGTCGCCGAACTTGAAACACATAGACACCGTGGTCTTGATTTCCTCTTGATAACTCAACATCCCCGTCTGATAGACGTCCATTTGCGCGGACTGATAGAACACCACACCCATTTCGGCAAGACTAATTTAGGACTGCGCCGTAAGCTCGAATGGACGACAGGCGGCGCAAAAGACCCTGAAAGCAGGGCAAACATCAGGGAAGCCCTAATCAGCGTGTATAGGCTTGATAAAAGCGTGTATGGGCTGTACAAGTCCGCTGAAGAACACACCAAAATCAGAACCAAGCGTAGCAAGGTTCTGTACCTGATACCCATCGCAATAGCCATGCTTGGTGGAGGTTTGTATTATTTCGCTTCCTTTTGGAAAAATATGGAAAAACCAATAGAAACAGCGGGACAAACGGCACAGGCACACGTTGCCGCGCAAGCGGCAAGCCCCGAAGCGCAGGCGGCAGCCGCTCCCGCGGCGGACGACGGCGCAGCGGGGCAGTACGCAGCCGCAAAGGTGCAAACGCCGTCAGAACCGCCAAAGCCCCATCTGACAGAAGAAGACTATCAGCCTCGTATCGCCGAACGCCCCGAAACCGCACCGATATACGACGGCATGAACAAAGCCGTAAAAGTCATGCCTTGGCCTGCCGCCTGTATCAAAGCAGAGAACCGCTGCACCTGCTACACCGACCAAGGCACGAAGATTAAAGACATCGGCAAACAAACCTGCCTGAACTACGTCAAAGACGGTTTACCATTTAATCCCTACAAAACGAAGACGGCAGAAGCTGTAAAACCGACTGAGACCGCATACACTCCCGACGCCCCGCAGGTCTTGACAATGGGCGGGGCAACCCCGCAAAATCTGATGTATGACGGATACAATGATAAAGCCCTGACGAATGTGGGTGGAAAGGTAAATTGATGAATGCGGGATTGGCGTTTTTTTTAGGGATATGGGCGGCAACGACCTATGAGCGTAAAGGCTGGCGAGGATTTTTTAAATATTTCGTTCTGCCGATGTGCATAATGTCGTTAATAGGAGCAGCAGTAATTATTTATTATGGATATAACGTAGCCAAATAGAACACCCTAACACAAGTCAGGGGGAGGACGTCCAGAAAGATTTGTAAAGGCGTGCTTTTTGCCTTTATAAATCTTTTTGGATACCCCTTGACGCTAACCCACCCAAAGACGCTGCCCGCAAGGGGTGGGGTGTGTTTTTTACCCCACCCTCTGCCACGTGGCGAACGCCCCCGGAGGGTCACCGAAGGCAAAACGCAGAGTTCCAAGCCCTGAGCGGGAAAACCGCCCTTTCAGGGGTTCGGATTCATGACCCGAACCGCAGCCCGCGACTTCCGAAGCACGACCGAAGCCATAGCTTGGAAAAAAGATAGAAGCGCGGGCTTCCGTACATAACAAGTTTGAACACTATACAAGGCTACGAGCCTGAATAAATAAGGCAAAACAATGTACTACTTAGGGATAGACGTATCAAAGAAAACCATAGACTGCTGTCTGATTTCAGACAGCATTTTTTATGAACGGAGGTTTGACAACATAGAGGACGGATTCAGACGGTTGGACGACTGGATACAGGAGTACACCACTGAAACGGTGCATTGCTGTTGCGAAGCGACAGGAATCTACCACGAAGCCATAGCCGCCCACTTAAGACAGAAACACATCGTAAGCATAGTCAATCCAAGCAAGATAAAAGGCTTTAGAGAAGCCGAACAGACACGAACCAAGACCGACCGACAGGACGCGAGGCTGATAGCCGAATACTGCCGACGAATGCAGCCCAAAGAATGGCAGCCGCCGACAGAAGAGCAAAAATACCTCCAAGCCATTACAGACTATATAGCCCGCCTTAAGCAGCAGAGAGCCGCAGAGCAGACCAAACACCAAACCGCCCCCGATACTATCCGCCATCACATACAGACCACCATAGACCATCTGAACAGACTTATAACAACCGTACAAAACGAACTCAAAGACTTCTACCGCCAAAATCCAATATACAACGAAAAGAAGAACCGCCTGAAAACCATAGACGGTATAGGCGAATCTGCCGCTTCCGTCCTGCTCGCCAAACTCACACGCTACGACTTTGCCAATCAAAACCAATTTGCCGCATATCTCGGTTTAGATCCAAAAATCAAAGATTCGGGAACAAGCGTCAAAGGAAAGCCCCGAATATCCAAACAGGGACAAAAGAACGCCCGTAAAGCCCTATATATGCCCGCACTTGTCGCCTACCGTATGAACGCATTTCCAGCCTTTACAGCTCGTCTCAAAGCGAGGGGGAAGCCCCCGAAGCTGATAATAGTCGCCATCATGCGCAAACTTGCCGTTATTGCCTACCAACTGTATAAAACAGGTAAAGATTACGACCGTTCCCGATACCGAAATTAGACATCGGCATGAAAAAACGCCCCGAAAAATCGGGGCGTAGACCTTGTGTATCTTTAAGATATGTAAATGTTGTTGACGGTGTAATACACTATCTTTTTTATTTAAAACGAAAATTTTAAACGGACAACAACGGATACTGCCGAACAATCGCGCGGATGATGGCGCGGTTGGGGTGTAGCGCGGTTCTCAGTCTTTGCGATAGTGGGTGCGGCAAGCCGAGTATTTCGGCCGCAATGGCGGCGGCGCAGATGGGGGCTGTCGCCAGGCCTCGCGTGCCGTGTGCCGTATTGATGTAGGCATTGGGCAGGTAAGGGCAGGGGATATTGTCGAGGCGGTAGTTTTTGTCCAATGCCAGCTTGGCATAGGCGGACTGCATGGCGGCAATGTCGCCGAGTGCGCCGACAACGGGCAAGTGGTCGAGGCTGTCGCAACGCAGGGCGGCATGGCCTTGTGTGTCTTGAAGGCCGTCTGAAAACGAATCTTGCTCAAACAGGGATTGTGCCAATGGCGGATTGAGCTGTTGCAGGGCGGCACGGTTTTCGGCTTCTTCGTGCGGATACCAAGTTTCATCGTTGCTGTTGAGCACAAATGTCGCGCCGTAGCAGTGGCGGCCTTGCCAGCTCGGGCTGATGTAGCTTTCGCCGGAAATGGCGCAACGCAGTTTTTGTGAAAACGGGCTGGCGGATACAACGCCGGTTTGTCCGCGGATTTGGCGGAAAGGCAGGGCGGAGACGTTGGTGTCGGCGGCAGTCGGGCTGTGCGCGCCCATGCAGTAAACGATATGGCTGGCGTTGAAATGCGCGTTTGGCGTGTGTGCCGTCCATTGTGTGCCGTCATGTGATACGGCGGTCAGCGGCGAGTGTTCGTGCAACTCAATCAGCGGATGATTCAATAAGGTATGCACGACGGCGGGTGGATTCAGCCATACGCCTTGCGGCCAGTAAAGGCCGTCTGAAAATACGTCTATGCCTGCGATGGACGCAGCCTCTTCGGCAGATACGCTGCGGTAGAGGTGTTTATGCTGGTGTTGCAAACCCAAGGCTTGATTGCGTTTGCGTTCGCTTTCGTCAAAATTCAAATGCAATACGCCGTCGCCGCCCCATACGTCGGAATCAGGCAGCAAGTCTTCCAACAATCGGCGCGTGTAGCCGTAGCCTGTCAGCAGCAGCTCGGTTTGTTCGGTATCGTGTGGCGAGATTTTGGCGTAGAGCAAGCCTTGGCGGTTGCCGCTGCCTGCCTGCGCCGCTTTGCCTGCCTCCAAAACTGTAACGCGTACGCCGTGCTCTGCCAGTTTGCGTGCGGTCGCTGCACCGGCGATGCCTGCGCCGATAATCAGTACGTGTTCGGGCGCAGCTTGATGTTCAGGCCGTCTGAACCAAGGTTTCAGAGGAGAGGGGTGTGCTTGGGATATGGCTTCGGTTTGCCATTCGATATGATGGAAATGTTCGTGTAAGCGGTCGGCGCGGTGTGGTGGAACCAGCCAGAGATGCACATCAGGCAATAGGTTTTCTAAAACGTTGACGCTGTTGAACTGAAGACATTTCACGGCTTGAACGAGACGGTTGTTCAGACGGCCTTCAAGCTCGGAGGGATGATTGGACAGCGGAAAATCGGGAATATGGTTTTCAGGCAGACAGACAATCAAATAAAGCGGCGCGGTATGTTGTTCGATCGCGCGGCAAAGGGTAGCAAGGGAAGGCGTGGTGTTCCAAGCAAGGCAGGTCATGATGAAAGGCCGTCTGAAAAAAGAGGCTTTATTGTAACGCGGTTTGCGCGGATAGAATATCCGAACGGGTTTTGATAGAATCGCATGATATTTTGATTTTCAATTGATTTTCATACAGGAATTTTATGCGCCGTCTTTTATTGTGCCTTCTCGCTTCCGGCTTGCCCATCGCTTGCTCGTCCGCGCCGCCGGATAACGGCAGCAAAGCCGCTCAGTCCGAACGCTGGGCAACCCCCGTCAAACACGATGCCAACCTTTATCGTATTGACGACAAGCTTTACCGCAGCGAGCAGCCTGTTGCCGAAGATGGGGAAGCCATCGTCAAACTGGGCATTCAAAGCGTGATCAACTTGCGCTTTTTCGACCGCAACGATGACGACCATTTGAAAGCGCATGGTTTGACCTTGCTAAACCGTCCGTTGCTGTCATGGAGCATTAAGCCGAAAGAGATTGCGGAAATCCTATACTTGATTGAAAAACAACAGCAAAACGGCGCAGTGCTTATCCACTGTTATCACGGTGCAGACCGTACTGGTTTGATTGCCGGAATGTACCGCATCATCTATCAAGGCTGGTCGGTAGAAGAGGCAAAAGCCGAAATGCAACATGGGCCTTACGGTTATCACAGCATTTGGAAAAATATTGCCAAGCTGTTTACCGAAGAGAAAGTCAAGCAGGTTAAAACGCACTTGGAAGTCTTGCGCAAACGCGGTTAACACCAAGATTTAAATCATAAAAGGCCGTCTGAAAGAACAAATCTTTCAGACGGCCTTTTTTAATGGCAGATTGCTTAAATCACAAAATCCGTAGATGATAATTGAATGCTTTGATCCATATCGGCAGACGGAGTTTTGGAAGAGCGGCCGACCGGTTTGGCCGGTACGCCGACAACGGTAATCGAAGACGGTACGTCGGCAACCACCACGCTGCCTGCGCCGATTTTGGCATTTTCGCCGATGCGGATGTTGCCCAAAATCGAAGCGTTCGCACCAATCATCACGCTATTGCCGATTTTCGGGTGGCGGTCGCCGCTTTCTTTGCCCGAACCGCCCAGCGTTACGCCGTGGAGGATGGAAATATTGTTGCCCAAGACGGCGGTTTCACCGGCCACAAAACCGGTGGCATGGTCGAGCATCAAACCGTGACCGAAACGGGCGGCTGGGTGGATATCGACACCGAAGACTTCCGACATGCGGTTTTGCAGGAAATACGCCAGCGTTTTACGGCCGTTTTGATAGAGCCAGTGGTTGATACGGTGTGCCTGTACGGCGTGGAAGCCTTTGAAATACAACAGCGGCAGCGAATATTCGTCACAAGCCGGATCGCGTTCATAAATGGCTTTCAAGTCGGCCTCGACACATTTGCTGATACGGGTGTCCACGCTCAAAGCCTGCTGATAGATTTCAAACAGCGCGCGCACATCCATAATCGGGCTGCCGAGTTTGCTGGAAAGATGGTAGGCAAGTACCGAATCGAGCGAATCGTGGCGCAACACGGTTTGATGCAGGAAACTCGCCAGCATCGGTTCGGCCGCAGCGGCCGCTTCGGTTTCTTCGCGGATGGTGTGCCACAGATTAAAATCGGTTGAATTCAAATGGTCTTTTTTCATGTTTGAGGCCGTCTGAAGAATAAAATCAGATGGCTATCTTACCGTTTTCCAACGTCTTTTAACAAGGCATTTGATAATCGGTATTCAAATGCTTGAAGTTTTTTCAGACGGCCTTATATATGAAACATCGAATATCAACACGCTAAAAGGATGTCAGAAATGACGGAGCATAACGAACAACATCAACACGAAGCAGAAGAAGCGGCAGCCGTAGAGACTGCCGAAACCGTTGAAACCGAACAAGCAGAACCGACTTACGAAGAGCTTCAGGCGCGTGTCACCGAGTTGGAAGGCCAACTCAAAGACAGTGAGCTGCGCGGTTTGGCAAACGAGCAAAACCTGCGCCGCCGCCATCAGCAAGAGATTGCCGATACACATAAATTCGCTGGACAAAAATTTGCGGCCGAAATGTTGCCTGTCAAAGACTATCTTGAAATGGCGCTGCTCGACCAAAGCGGTAATTTCGATGCCCTGAAAATGGGCGTGCAAATGACTTTGAACGAGTTACAAAAAGCGTTTGATGCCACCCATATTAAAGAAGTCAATCCTCAGGCAGGCGAGAAACTTGATCCGCATTACCACCAAGCCATGCAGGCGGTAGTCAGCGAGCAAGAGCCGAATACCATCGTCAGCGTGATGAAAAAAGGCTATACATTGGCCGATCGCGTACTGCGTCCTGCGATGGTTGTTGTGGCGAAAAAAGAAGATTGAAGGCACCGCTTGATAAAGTTTATCAAGCATAAGATCTTCAGACGGCCTTATCCGGTTTCAAATCCTGATGTTCCGCTATTGGAAAATCATTCCGATAAACCGGAATCGGAAAATTAAAGCCAGCCGTCTGAAAAAAGAATAAACGGCTTGTGGATAAATAAATCAAGTACTTGAATTTAATTTAAAAAAAAATTCAAATTAAGCCTTGAAAAAAAATGAAGCAACCTTATTTACAAGCCATCGGAACGAAATGTTCCACAGGATTATTAATTTAGAAAAGTTTATTTATTAGGAGCAACATAATATGGCAAAAGTAATCGGTATTGACTTAGGTACAACCAACTCTTGTTTGGCCATTTCTGAAAACGGTCAAACCAAAGTGATCGAAAATGCAGAAGGTGCACGCACCACTCCTTCCGTTATCGCTTATTTGGACGGTGGCGAAATCCTCGTCGGCGCGCCTGCAAAACGCCAAGCGGTAACCAACGCTAAAAACACTATTTACGCCGCCAAACGTTTGATCGGCCACAAATTTGAAGACAAAGAAGTTCAACGTGACATCGAGTCTATGCCTTTTGAAATCATCAAAGCCAACAACGGCGATGCATGGGTGAAAGCGCAAGGCAAAGAGCTGTCTCCTCCTCAAATTTCCGCAGAAGTTTTGCGTAAAATGAAAGAAGCCGCTGAAGCTTACTTGGGCGAGAAAGTCACTGAAGCTGTGATTACCGTTCCTGCCTACTTCAACGACAGCCAACGTCAAGCGACTAAAGACGCAGGCCGTATCGCAGGTTTGGAAGTAAAACGTATCATCAACGAACCAACCGCAGCCGCTTTGGCATTCGGTATGGACAAAGGCGACAACAAAGACCGCAAAGTAGCCGTATATGACTTGGGTGGCGGTACTTTCGATATTTCCATCATCGAAATTGCCAACCTCGACGGCGACAAACAATTCGAAGTATTGGCTACCAACGGCGATACCTTCTTGGGTGGTGAAGACTTCGACCAACGCTTGATCGACTACATCATTGATGAGTTCAAAAAAGAACAAGGCATTGATTTGAAACAAGACGTAATGGCTCTGCAACGTCTGAAAGAAGCTGCTGAGAAAGCTAAAATCGAATTGTCCAGCAGTCAGCAAACCGAAATCAACCTGCCATACATCACTATGGATGCAACCGGTCCTAAACACTTGGCCATGAAAATTACCCGTGCCAAATTCGAAAGCCTGGTTGAAGATTTGATCCAACGTTCTATCGAGCCTTGCAAAATTGCATTGAAAGATGCCGGCTTGAGCACCAGCGATATCGACGACGTGATTTTGGTTGGCGGTCAAAGCCGTATGCCGAAAGTACAAGAAGCCGTTAAAGCCTTCTTCGGTAAAGAGCCTCGTAAAGACGTAAACCCTGACGAAGCTGTTGCCGTAGGTGCAGCGATTCAAGGCGAAGTATTGAGCGGCGGCCGTAGCGACGTATTGCTGCTGGACGTAACTCCTCTGTCTTTGGGTATCGAAACCATGGGCGGTGTGATGACCAAGCTGATTCAAAAGAACACTACTATTCCGACTAAAGCGTCTCAAGTGTTCTCAACTGCCGAAGACAACCAAAGCGCAGTAACCATCCACGTACTGCAAGGCGAACGCGAACGCGCTTCTGCCAACAAATCTTTGGGTCAGTTCAACTTGGGCGACATCGCACCTGCACCACGCGGTATGCCGCAAATTGAAGTTACTTTCGACATCGACGCCAACGGTATCTTGCACGTTTCTGCCAAAGACAAAGGTACTGGCAAAGCGGCCAACATTACCATCCAAGGTTCTTCAGGTTTGAGCGAAGAAGAAATCGAACGCATGGTGAAAGATGCCGAAGCCAATGCTGAGGAAGATAAAAAGCTGACTGAATTGGTCGCTTCCCGCAACCAAGCCGAAGCCCTGATTCACTCTGTGAAAAAATCTCTGACTGACTACGGCGACAAACTTGACGCTGCCGAGAAAGAAAAAATCGAAGCTGCGTTGAAAGAAGCTGAAGAAGCAGTTAAAGGCGACGACAAAGCTGCTATCGATGCCAAGGCCGAATCTTTGGGTGCAGCCAGCCAAAAATTGGGTGAAATGGTTTACGCTCAAGCGCAAGCCGAAGCCCAAGCAGGCGAAAGCGCACAAGCCGAACCGTCTTCCGCTAAGAAAGACGACGACATCGTAGATGCCGACTTTGAAGAAGTAAAAGACGACAAAAAATAATTGATGCCGTCTGAAAAAAAGCGCGAATCGAAAGGTTCGCGCTTTTTATTTGAATTATTCATAGTAAAAGGTCATCTGAAAGCTTTTCAGACGACCTTGGTTTTAGAAATCTTGACAGACAGGAAAAAGATATAACCCATTGAAAAGACAAGGTTGGGCTAATCTGTTTGTACCTATTCTGGAAGCGATTTTTTCTTTTTGGATTTTATGTATTTCAAGAACATCAGTTCAACCAGGGTACACATAATTAACACTTCGACCCAGTCGGGAAGAAAACGGTCTACTCCAAAGAAATACTTCGGATTGTGATGATAAGGCTTAAAATCAAGTTCGCAAGGAAAACAGTAAAGCTGGCCGCAAAGCACATAATCAGCAATGCCTTCCAGTATTGTTTGCTGAAACTTGCGAGCAACTTCAGGTTTTTCTTATAATTTTCCCAAAAATTTTTCATGCCCTTATCCTTCTTATAAAGTTTGGGATTGTTCCGTATTTAATTTGAAGAAGAATCTTTCGAAGAAGCATCTTTCTGTTTGTACTGAATATATTTCAGGAATGTCCATATCATCAAGCTTACTGCGACGAGGCTTTCGATAATTTCTGAAAGGAAATATTCTTCCCCTAAAAAATATTTCGGATTGATCACATAGAGACTCAAGATAGTGTTCACCCCGATGACAATAAAGTTTACAGCGAAGCTGATGACCAGTAGGACCTTCCAATATTTTTTGGCAAAAGTTGCGAGCAACTGCAAGTTTTTCTTATAATTTTCCCAAAAATTTTTCATGCCGTTATCCTTCAGTATTGTTGATAAAGAATCCGTATCCCGTAAATATTTTCGGGATACGGAGTTTGATCGGCAATGATTTAATAGCCAAACGATCTTCTGGCGACAAACGAACCTAATCTGCCTCCTAAAACTCTACCTACGTTGGCTCCGATAGCACCACCGGCAGCCATACCGCCCGGTCCCGCAATCGCGCCTAACGCCATTCTGGTAAAGCCGCCGGCAAAAGCACCTGCTCCGGCACCAACCCAGCGGCCGGCTCCTGAAACCGCGCTTCGACTGAAATTAAAACCGCCGGAAACTTGTTGTAAATCATCCATGTTTAGTGTTTGCATATTAGCACTCCAAAATGAAAAATGGGGTGAAAAATAGCAAGCGTTTTCATCCGTTTGCTGTTGTATTGACAGTGCAAGTATGTAGTAGTTTTTTTTGAAATTATTTTTTAAGTTATATTAAAAAATGAAAACATAACGGATAGTCAAGAAATGATTAAATTTAAATTGGTTATATCATCAAGACAGCAAGACAATATTAAAAACAAGCTTCCAAGTTGCGATAAAAGGTCGTCTGAAAACTTTTCAGACGGCCTTCGGTTTATCTGTCAAATAGCGCTTTGCCGTTTTTCTTGTGCCAAACGGGTCGGTTCCAGCCAGGCAATGTTTCTTTCTGCCAGCGCATCGCGCCAATAATCCAGTTTGGTATCCAAATCTTCAGAGAAACTGTCTTGATTCAAAAGTTGAATGATAACGCCGCCGTCCGTAGCTTCAGCCAAGCGGCTGATTTGACGCAAAATGCCGCGATCGGGAACAGTTTGCGTGCGTACGCCGATGAGAAGTTGCGCCGGAGTTTGTTTCAATTCGGCTTCCAATTGTTCCAAATCTTTTCTGCCGGCGGCCACGCCTTTGTCTATCCATTCTTGCGCCAAAACGCCGGAAAACCAAAGCGGCTCAGGCCATTCCGTTTCCAGTGTAACAGCCCATTTAGGCGCATTATTCAGCGTAATTTTAGATGAAACGGGAACGATGTTTTCCTGAAAATCATCGGCATCAACAATCTTCGTTTGCCATGTGCGGAGGATGTTTTGATAGTAGGGCTGATTCAAATCCAAACGTTCGCGAAGGGTTTTTAAAGTAATCTTACAAGCCAGCCAAGCAAGCAAGCGCGGCAGAATGCCATAGCAGATAATGCTGCCTATGAGTAAACCTGCCCAAGCGCGTGCATCTTCGATATGATTGTTCAGACGGCCTGCAATTACGGCCTGACTGTCAGGAACAGGAAAGCCCAAACGTTCCGGCAGCCATGATAAAGCCTCAACCGTTTTCACCAATGCCGTATTACTTAAAAGCGTACTTTCCCAGTTGAACGTATATTGACGCACCAAGAGCAGCAGCAAAACAGAAACCAACATTCCCGACAGCGTGCATAGCCACAGGCCGTGTGAAGTTGCACTAATCAGCCAACGCGTTTGCGGTTTGCGCCATTCATCCATATAAAGCCGCAAAATTGCCTGATTGACCGGGTCTTTACCTCGGAACCAAGTTGCCGGACTGCTGATAAAGTGCACATTTTTCAAACGCAGGAATAAAGTCACCAGCCACACCAGCAGCATGACTGTATTCATGCCCAAAATCCCGGCCAATACCAGAAAAAAGTTCAGCCCCTGATTGTCCATCAAAAGATAAGTACTGGAAAAACCGATCGTAAACAACAATGTTGCCGCAACAATCCAAAGCCAAAACGAGCCTGTCTCCACCTGTTGCAGCACATATTTCAAATGCTGGTCGCGGTCAATAATTTGAGCGCGGCGTATCAGTTTTTCCTCATTGCCGCAATCAATATGTCGCAACGCTTCCGTCGCCTGCACAGGATCTCCCGGAAAAATATAGGCACGTTCTTCAAGGATACGGACCAATTCGACAAGTTTTTGCGATGGATTCAACATAAATGATAGGCCGTCTGAAAGATAAAATGGAAACGTCTGTTATACCCCCAAATAAACCCCTTTTTTGCAAAGGTCAAAAAATTAAAAGCAGTTTTGATTTTGAATAGGGTATATAGTGGAATAGATGTAAAAAAAAGCAGCCCGAAAGCTGCTCATTTTGAGTGTGGTGCGGACGGAGAGACTCGAACTCTCACACCTCGCGGCGCCAGAACCTAAATCTGGTGCGTCTACCAATTTCGCCACGTCCGCACTAATTTGAACCGTGGATTATACACAAGATTAATGGGGGCGCAAAGTCTTGTTTGCTTGAATTTTTCGGTTTATCCCTTATATAATGATTTATTCCGGCCGTCTGAAAGCAGGGTTTGTTTTCAGACGGCCTCAACTTTACTATTGGTGAGGAAAGGCAGATGCCTGCTTTATTGATTAAAGATTTTTTGCAGACGCAAGGTTTGAAGTTGCCTGCGGATGAGATACATGTTGCTTATTTGACTGCCCAGGCTGTGATTAAAATGGGCAATGCTTCTGTTGAGCGTTCGATTTTGTGGCCGTCTGAAGACGGTTGGCAGTTGGCAGATTATGTTGATGCCGAACATGAATTGTTGCTGAAACAGATTTTTATGGCTTTGGATTCGGTTGCCGAGCGCACCGAGCATTTGAAAAGTGCAGCGGTTTATACAGCGTTTCCGAAAGATGGCGCGTTGTCGCTGGTTCGACTGAGCCGTTGGGGCGTACCGTTGGAAAATGTGATTCCAATCGACGAGCAGGCCGGACAGGCTTTTTTGGCTGTGCGTACGGCGCAAAGCGGTTGGATGAATGTTTGTCAGAATGTGGCGTATTGGCAGGAAATTGGTGAATTGTCGGCCGAACGCAATCATCTCGGCTTGAGTCAGATTTCTGTTCCTGTCTGTATGCCCAGCGGTGCGGTTTTGGGTGTAGTGCATGCTGAGTTTGATATCAAAGACGGCGCGCCTGACGAAGTATTGGTGGCTTGGATTGCCCTTGCTTTGGCTCTGTCGGATTCTTTGAAAAATCTGTTGAGTGTGGCTGAAAGCGAGGAAGCGGAAAATGAGTAACGCGTTGAAGTTTGTCGCGTCATGCCGTTTGCCTACGGAATGGGGCGAATTTACCATGCACGGCTTTGAAGAAGAGAGCGGTCAGGAACATGTCGCATTGACGATGGGTGATGTTTCAGACGGCCTGCCTGTGTTGTCGCGTATTCATTCTGAGTGCTTGACCGGTGATGCTTTATTTTCAGTGAAATGTGATTGCGGCCCTCAGCTTCAAGCGGCGATGCAAGCCATTCAGAAAGAAGGGCGTGGCGTTATCGCATATTTGCGCCAAGAAGGCAGGGGCATTGGTTTGATAAACAAAATCCGTGCTTATCGTCTGCAAGATCAGGGCTTGGATACGGTTGAAGCCAATGTAGCGCTCGGCCTTCCTGTTGATGCGCGCGACTTCACTTTAGCCAAGCAGATTTATGATTATCTGCATATTCGTGAGGTCAGATTGTTGACCAATAATCCTGAAAAAATCCAAACGTTGAAAGATTCCGGTATTAATGTGGTCGAACGGATTGCATTGCATGTCGGCGAAAATGTGGAAAATGAGCGTTATCTGCATACTAAAGCGGATAAATTGGGACATTTGATTTTCGATTGATGGATAGGCATAACGGTAATTTTTGCGGTTAAATAAAATATTCTATATTCTTTCAATGGGATATATTTTTATTTAAATAAAAACCTTGCGCATGGCCTAATTTTTTGATTTAATGACGGCTTATCGGGTGATTAGCTCAGTTGGTAGAGCGTCTGCCTTACAAGCAGAATGTCGGCGGTTCGACTCCGTCATCACCCACCAAGTTTTTTTTTCATTGTCTTTGACAGTGGATGCGCGGTGGTAGCTCAGTTGGTTAGAGTACCGGCCTGTCACGCCGGGGGTCGCGGGTTCGAGCCCCGTCCGCCGCGCCATTATTTAAAAAGCGCTGATTATATCAGTGCTTTTTTATTTGTCTTAAAGACACAATTAAGCTGCGAAAATAGAAACAGGTAAGTAACAGGATATTGAAATACTGTTTAATCTTAATTTCTGATGATTTTAAAAAAGGCCGTTTGAAATTTTTAAAGTTTCAGACGGCCTTTAGTCTATTGAAACAATAGATTAGATATCCAATTCTGCCGTATCGCCCTCTTTTTCCATCCATGCGCGGCGGGCGGCGGCTTCGCCTTTGCCCATCAGTTTGACGAAGATGTCGCGTGTTTCGTCATCCGCGCCTTCGGGGATTTGTACCTGCAACAGGCGGCGGGTGTCGGGGTGCATGGTGGTGTCTTTGAGCTGGTCGGGGTTCATCTCGCCCAAGCCTTTGAAACGGCTGATGGAATAAGCAGTTTCTTTAACACCTTCTTTTTGTAATCGCTCCAAAATGCTGTCGAGTTCGTTTTGGTCGAGGGCGTAGAATTTGCGGGCAGGTTTGCTTTTGCCTTGTGCGTTGACATCGACGCGGAACAGCGGCGGCTGGGCGACGTAGATGTGTCCGTCGTCGACCAGTTTCGGGAAGTGGCGGTAGAACAGGGTCAGCAGCAAAACTTGAATATGAGAGCCGTCCACGTCGGCATCGGACAAGATGGCGATTTTGCCGTAGCGCAGGCCGCTTAAATCGGGATTGTCGTTGATGCCGTGCGGATCGACGCCGATGGCGACGGAAATGTCGTGGATTTCGGCGTTGCCGAAAAGCTGGTCGGGGTGGACTTCGAAGCTGTTGAGCACTTTGCCACGCAGGGGCAGGATGGCCTGCGTGGCTTTGTCGCGGGCGAGTTTGGCGGAGCCGCCGGCGGAATCGCCTTCAACGAGGAAGAGTTCGTTTTCGCGGATGTCTTCGCTTTCGCAGTCGGTCAGTTTGCCGGGCAGGACGGCGACGCCGCTGCCTTTTTTCTTTTCGATTTTCTTAACCGAACGCATCCGCGCCTGTGCCTGACGGATGGCGAGTTCGGCGATTTTTTTGCCGAAGTCCACGTTTTGGTTCAGCCACAATTCCAAAGGGTCGCCCGATACGGCGGCAACGAGTTTCAACGCGTCGCGGTTGGTCAGTTTGTCTTTGGTCTGACCTTGGAACTGCGGGTCGAGGACACGGGCGGAGAGGACGAAGGCGGTTTTGCCGAACACGTCGTCGCTTTGTATTTTTACGCCGCGCGGTAGGAGGTTGTGCAGATTGATGAAATTGTTGACGGCGTTGAACACGGCTTGTTTCAAGCCTGCTTCGTGCGTGCCGCCTAGCGGGGTGGGAATGAGGTTGACATAGCTTTCGTTGGCACACGAGCCTTCTTCCAGCCAAGTCAGGGCAAACGCAGCACCTTCGCCGATACTGAAATCGCCGTTGTGGCCGTCTGAAATGTAGTTTTCGCAAGAGAAGATAGGCACAGCTTCTTGCGCATCGGCAATCAGGTCGGTCAGATAGCTTTTCAGGCCGTCCGGGTAGTGCCAAGTTTGGGTGTATGCTTCGTCTTCGCCTTTAACCGGACGGGTTAGGGAAACGCGTACACCTGGCAATAAGACGGCTTTGGCGCGCAGCAGGCGTTCGAGTTCGGGAATGCTGTAATTCGGACTTTCAAAATATTTGCCGTCCGGCCATACGCGCACTTCGGTGCCGCTGTCTTTGACGGCGCATTTGCCCACTTCAGTCAATGGCTCAATGACGTCGCCACCGGAAAAGACGATGCGGTGGACTTTGCCTTCGCGTTTGACCGTTACTTCAAGGCGGGTGGAAAGGGCGTTAGTAACAGATACGCCGACACCGTGCAGACCACCTGAAAAGGCATAGGCGCTGCCGCCGTCTTTTTTGTTGAACTTGCCGCCTGCGTGCAGACGGGTAAACACGAGTTCGACTACGGGTACGCCTTCTTCGGGGTGCAGGCCGACGGGAATGCCGCGGCCGTTATCACGGACGGAAAGCGAACCGTCTTCATGAATTTGTACGTCAATTTCAGTAGCGAAACCACCCAACGCCTCGTCCGCCGCGTTATCAATCACTTCCTGACAGATATGGGTCGGGCTGTCGGTACGGGTGTACATGCCGGGACGTTCTTTGACCGGCTCCAAGCCTTTGAGGACGGTAATGCTGGATTCGCTGTATTGATTGTTTTTAGCCATAGGAATAATGTAAAGGCCGTCTGAAAGGATGAAAAACAACGCTTTCAGACGGCCTGAAAGCGTTTGGGTTATAGGTTTTCTATTGGATTGCGCCGGATAAAGTCTTCATAGCTTTCTATGCCGCGCAAGAAACGGGAGAGTTCGGTCAATGCATCCAAATACACGCCGCGCTTGAAATCGATGACTTCGTCAACCGGAGCCCAGTATTGGTGCCAGCGCCAGCCGTCAAATTCAGGATGATGGCAGGCGCGGAGGTTGACGTCGCTGTCGCGGCCGACCAAACGCAAAAGATACCAAATCTGTTTTTGTCCGCGATACGAACCGCGCCATTCGCGCCGCACCCAGTGGCTGGGCACGTCATAACGCAACCAGTCGCGTGTACGGCCAACGATTTTGACATGTTGCGGCAGCAGGCCGACTTCTTCGTACAATTCGCGGTACATGGCGGTCTCAGGACTTTCGCCCGGCTTGATGCCGCCTTGCGGAAACTGCCATGAATGTTCGCGTACGCGTTTGCCCCAAAAGACTTCGTTACGTTCGTTAATCAGGATAATACCGACATTGGGGCGATAGCCTTCTCTGTCTAACACGGTGTCGCCCTTCATTAAATTCAATCGTGCAATTTTCCCACAAATTGGGCGGTTTTGACAAATCTTGAGGCCGTCTGAATAAGCCCACAGTTTTTTCCAGACGGCATGAAACTGTTTCTGAAAAAATGTTGTTTATGAATAAAACCATAGCTTCAGGCCGTCTGAAAAGGGAGAATTTTTTCTGCTTTAAGGTCTTGCATTCAAAAGCTTTTTGCCGTTTAATGCAAACCTTGCTGAATCAAGGGCAAAGGACACATGCCGGCCGCCCCCACAGTTTCCCTTTTGTAAGTGGCATCTGCCACCGCTGCAATATTTTTACCCCCCGAACAAAAGGTCTGAAACCATGAAAAAATCTTTGATGGCGGCGGCAATCTTGAGCCTCGTCTTGACTGCGTGTAGCGGTGGAAAAGAAACCGCCGCAGAATCTTCCGCATCTCAAACTCAAACTTCTTCCTCTCAAACGGATAAACTCAATATCTACAACTGGTCGGATTATGTCGATCCGGCCACGCTGTCTGCGTTTGAAAAAAATACGAATATCAATGTCCGCTACGATTACTACGACAGCAATGAAGCGCTGGAAGCCAAGCTGCTGACCGGCAAGTCGGGTTATGACTTGGTTGCGCCGTCTATTGCCAATGTCGGCCGTCAGATTAAAGCCGGCGCGTATCAAAAAATCGACAAATCGCAAATCCCCGATTACGCCAACATCGATCCCGATTTGTTGAAAATGATGGAAGCCGTCGATCCAGGCAACGAATATGCCGTCCCTTATTTCTGGGGCATCAATACGCTGGCGATTAACAAACAGCAGGTTCAAAAGGCTTTGGGTACGGACAAACTGCCTGAAAACGAATGGGATTTGGTGTTCAATCCTGAATACACCCAAAAACTGAAATCCTGCGGCATCAGCTATTTCGACAGCGCCATCGAGCAAGTTCCTTTGGCTTTGCATTATTTGGGCAAAGATCCGAACAGCGAAAACCCTGATGACATCAAAGCAGCTGTCGATATGATGAAAAAAGTGCGCCCCGATATCAAACGCTTTACCTCATCCGGCTATATCGACGATATGGCTGCCGGTAATCTTTGCGTATCGGTAGGCTACGGCGGCGACCTCAATATTGCCAAAACCCGTGCCAAAGAAGCAGGAAACGGCGTCGAAGTCGAAGTATTGGCGCCGAAAAGCGGTGTCGGTATTTGGGTGGATTCGTTGATGATTCCGCGTGATGCGCAAAATGTGGCCAATGCACACAAATACATCAATCACACGCTCAATCCAGAAACAGCGGCCAAAAACGGCAACTATGTGACTTATGCTCCGGCCAGCCGTCCGGCGCGTGATTTGATGGATGAAAAATACACCTCTGACGAATCGATTTTCCCAAGTAAAGAATTGATGGAAAAAAGCTTCATCGTCTCTCCCAAGTCAACCGATGCGAGCAAACTCAGCGTTCGCCTATGGCAGGCTTTGAAAGCAGGACGATAATTAAAATTGAAATTTGAATACTCAGGCCGTCTGAAACAGTTTTTCAGACGGCCTGAGTGTTATAATTGTCAACACTTTTCAAATATCCTATGAGGAGAAACAGCGTTATGAACAATTCAGTCATCACCGTCATCGGTAAAGACCGTGTGGGCATTGTGTACGACGTTTCCAAAATTTTAGCGGAAAACCAAATCAATATTCTCAACATCAGCCAACAGCTGATGGACGATTTTTTTACCATGATTATTTTGGTGGACACTTCAAAATGCACCAAATCGCGTCAAGAAGTTTTGGATTTGTTTGCGGAAGAGAGCAAAAAACTCGCGCTTGATATCCGTATGCAAAACGAAGAAATTTTCCAAGCCATGCACCGTATTTAAGTCGGAGGGAGAGCCATGAGTATTCAATCCGGCGAGATTTTAGAAACCGTCAAAATGGTGGCCGACCAGAATTTTGACGTGCGCACCATTACCATCGGCATTGATTTGCACGACTGCATCAGCAGTGATATCAATGTGTTGAACCAAAACATTTACAATAAAATCACCACAGTCGGCAAAGACTTGGTGGCAACGGCAAAATATCTGTCTGCCAAATACGGCGTGCCGATTGTAAATCAGCGCATTTCCGTTACGCCGATTGCCCAAATCGCCGCGGCCACCCATGCTGATTCTTACGTCAGCGTGGCGCAAACTTTGGATAAAGCTGCTAAAGCCATCGGCGTGTCCTTTATCGGAGGCTTTTCTGCGCTGGTGCAAAAAGGCATGTCACCTTCGGATGAGGTGCTGATCCGTTCCATTCCCGAAGCCATGAAGACTACCGATATCGTATGTAGCTCCATCAATATCGGCAGCACGCGTGCCGGTATCAATATGGATGCGGTCAAGCTGGCAGGCGAAACCATCAAACGCACAGCCGAAATCACGCCCGAAGGTTTCGGTTGCGCCAAAATCGTCGTGTTCTGCAACGCGGTGGAAGACAACCCGTTTATGGCGGGCGCGTTTCATGGTTCGGGCGAAGCGGATGCCGTTATCAATGTCGGCGTATCCGGTCCGGGTGTCGTAAAAGCCGCGTTGGAAAATTCAGATGCAACGACATTGACCGAAGTTGCGGAAGTAGTGAAGAAAACTGCCTTCAAAATCACTCGTGTGGGCGAACTCATCGGCCGCGAAGCCTCAAAAATGCTGAATATCCCGTTTGGTATTCTCGACTTGTCGTTGGCACCAACCCCTGCTGTCGGCGACTCGGTGGCGCGCATTCTTGAAGAAATGGGCTTGAGCGTCTGCGGTACGCACGGCACGACAGCGGCTTTGGCCTTGCTGAATGATGCTGTGAAAAAAGGTGGCATGATGGCTTCCAGCGCGGTCGGCGGCCTGAGCGGCGCGTTTATCCCCGTTTCCGAAGACGAAGGCATGATTGCCGCCGCCGAAGCAGGCGTGCTGACGCTGGACAAACTCGAAGCGATGACCGCCGTCTGCTCGGTCGGATTGGACATGATTGCCGTTCCCGGTGATACGCCTGCTCATACCATTTCCGGCATCATTGCTGACGAAGCCGCCATCGGCATGATCAACAGTAAAACCACTGCCGTGCGCATTATTCCGGTAACCGGCAAAACCGTCGGCGACAGCGTCGAGTTCGGCGGCTTGTTGGGCTACGCGCCTGTAATGCCGGTTAAAGAAGGCTCATGCGAAGTGTTTGTCAACCGAGGCGGCAGAATCCCAGCTCCGGTTCAATCAATGAAAAACTGATTGGATTGATAAATAAAAGGCCGTCTGAAATTGATTTTCAGACGGCCTTTTATATTTGCAGGGTAATTATTTAAACATATTTTTAATAATGCCCATTACGCTGCGGGAAATGGCGTTGGTTACTTGGCGGTTGATTTGGCTGCCGATGGCGTCGGCAACGTTGTAGCCCAAACCTTGGCCAGATTTTTTGCGTCCGCCGCTCAAGCCGCCGATCAGTCCACCGAGGATGCCAGGATCAGCATTGGCAGCTTCTTTTTCTGCGGCTTTTTGTGCTTTTTCCTGCTCTTTGGCGGTATTTGCGGCTTCTTTTTCAGCGGCAGCCTGGCTGTCTGCTTCGGCCAATGCTTCAAAAGCGGAATAGTTGTCCACCATGTCTTTGTAGGTCGGATACAAATCATCGTTTTGGAACAAGCGGTTGCGCTCTTCTGCGGCAAGCGGGGTTAAGGAAGATTGCGGCGGCAGGATAAGGGCGCGTTCTACCGGCTCGGGCATACCTTTTTCGTCGAGGAAGGAAACGAGCGCTTCGCCGACGCCCAGTTCGGCAATCGCTTCGGCAACTTTGATATTCGGATTGCTGCGGAAGGTTTCGGCAGCGGCTTTGACTGCTTTTTGGTCGCGCGGTGTGAAGGCGCGCAGGGCGTGTTGCACGCGGTTACCCAGTTGGCCGAGGATGGTATCGGGTAAGTCGAGCGGGTTTTGGGTGACGAAATATACGCCCACGCCTTTGGAACGGATCAGGCGCACGACTTGTTCGATTTGTTCGACCAACGCATTGGCGGCATTGTCGAACATTAAATGCGCTTCATCGAAGAACATCACGAATTTTGGTTTGTCCAAATCGCCAACTTCGGGCAGGGTTTCAAACAACTCCGCCAACATCCACAGCAAAAACGCGCTGTACATACGCGGCGAGCGCATCAGTTTTTCGGAATTAAGGATGTTGATGATGCCTTTGCCGTTGTCGGTTTGCATCCAGTCTTGCAGGTTGAGGGAAGGTTCGCCGAAGAATTTTTCTGCGCCTTCGTTTTCCAAAGTCAGCAGTTGGCGTTGAATCGCACCGATACTGGCGGCAGAAACGTTGCCGTATTGTGTGCGGTATTCCGAAGCGTGGTCGGAAACGTGTTTCAGCATGCTGCGCAAGTCTTTCAAATCCAGAATGTGCCAGCCTCTGTCGTCGGCAACTTTAAACACGAGGTTGAGCAGGCCTTCCTGCGTGTCGTTCAGATTCATCAGGCGGGCCAAAAGCATAGGGCCCATTTCTGAAACGGTGACGCGTACGGGAATACCGGTTTCGCCGTAAACATCCCAAAAGCGCACGGGGAAATTTTGCAGCCATTGCTCGCCCAAATCAAACTCGGCGATGCGTTCGCCCACTTTGCCGCTGTTGGCACCGGCTTGTGCGATGCCCGACAAATCGCCTTTGACATCGACCAAGAATACAGGGATGCCTTCGCTGCTGAAGGCTTCCGCCATGCGGCGCAGGGTAACGGTTTTACCCGTACCGGTCGCACCTGCGATCAAGCCGTGGCGGTTGGCCATTTTGCCTTGAATTTCGAGCGTTTTCCCGTCGGTACGCGCAATTTGAAATGTAGTCATGATTATTCCTTAGAATCCGTGATGTGAAACAATTTGTTGTCTTAAAAAACAAGCATTTTAACGTTTGCGGCGAGGGGATTCAACCAAGCAAGGTTTCAGACGGCCTTAAGTTTTGCAAAGGTTTTTTTGCAGTGATTGGACAAGGTTGAAATCTGCTATAATTCCATCCAATCTGCAACCGTCTGACAAGGCGGTTGTTTTCTTTGTTTGTTGAATATTTTTTACGAAAGCGAAAGTCGGAATGACTGCACAACAAGCCCCTTTGGGCGAAAAAAACATGGCCGTGCTGATGGCGATGTTGGTCGCGCTGATGCCGTTTTCTGTCGATGCTTATCTGCCTGCGATTCCCGAAATGGCGAAGTCGCTGGGTTCAGACATCCACCGTATCGAGCAAAGCCTGAGCTTTTTTATGTTTGGCGTGGCGTTTGGTCAGGTAGTCGGCGGTTCGATTTCGGATATTAAAGGCCGCAAACCTGTCGCCTTGGTGGGCTTGAGCATTTACTTTGCCGCCGTTATCGGTTTGACGATGGTGAATAATGTCGAGCAGCTGCTGAACTTGCGTGCCTTGCAGGCGTTTGGCGCGGGGATGACCGTGGTGATTTCCGGCGCGATGGTGCGCGATTATTATTCCGGACGCAAAGCCGCGCAGATGTTTGCCTTAATCGGCATTATTCTGATGATTGTGCCATTGATGGCGCCGATGATTGGTGCAGGCTTGCAGAATTTGGGCGGCTGGCGCATGATTTTCGGCTTTCTGGCCTGTTATTCGCTGCTGCTTTGGGGTTTGATGTGGTATTTCCTGCCTAAGCCGCACCAAAAAGGCAAAATCAGCATGGATGTGTTCGGCGTGGTGGCAGGCAGGTTTAAACGCGTTTTGAGAACGCGCGCCGCAATGGGCTATTTGTTTTTCCAAGCTTTCAGTTTCGGTTCGATGTTTGCCTTTTTGACCGAATCGTCGTTTGTGTACCAACAACTGTATCATGTTTCACCAAACCAATATGCTTGGATATTTGCGCTTAATATCATTACCATGATGTCGTTTAACCGCATTACCGCATGGCGTTTGAAAACCGGTACGCATCCGCAAAACATCCTCAAATGGGGCATTATCGTCCAATTTGTCGCTAATCTGCTGATGACGGTTTTGATATTGTCGCTGTCTCTGCCGCCTTTGTGGGCTTTGGTGCTGTGCGTGATGTTTTCAGTCGGTACGCAAGGCTTGGTCGGTGCGAACACTCAGGCCTGCTTTATGAGCTATTTCAGCGCAGAGGGCGGCAGTGCAAATGCGGTTTTAGGCGTGTTTCAATCCCTTATCGGCGCATCGGTCGGCATGGCAACGACTTGGCTGCATAATGGTTCTGCCTTGGTGATGGCCGGTATGATGTTGAGCTCGACCGTATGCGGTATCGTACTGTTGTGGATTTGCTCGCATCAGGCTTGGATGGAAAACGATAAAAAAGAATATGTTTAACCTTCAGGCCGTCTGAAAAACGGTTTCAGACGGCCTCAACGCTATATTGAAGAAATTAACCATGAGTACCAGCAAACAACGCCCCATCGGCGTATTCGATTCCGGCGTCGGCGGCTTGACCAACGTCCGCGCCCTGATGGAACGCCTGCCAATGGAAAACATCATCTATTTCGGCGATACCGCCCGCGTTCCCTACGGCACCAAATCCCGCGCCACCATCGAAACCTTCGCCATGCAGATTGTCGATTTCCTGCTGGAAAACGATGTCAAAGCACTCGTCATCGCGTGCAACACCATCGCCGCCGTTGCCGGACAAAAAATCCGCCAAAAAGCAGGCAATATGCCCGTATTGGACGTCATTTCCGCCGGTGCGGAAGCTGCTTTGCAAACCACCAAAAACAACCGAATCGGCATTATCGCAACCAATACTACCGTCAACAGCAATGCCTACGCGCGTGCCATCCATTCAAAAAACAACGACACGCTGGTGCGCACGCAAGCCGCGCCCCTGCTTGTGCCATTGGTGGAAGAGGGCTGGCTCGATCACGAAGTCACCCGCCTGACCGTGCGCGAATACTTGAAGCCGCTCTTGGCCGACGACATCGACACGCTGGTGTTGGGTTGTACCCATTTCCCACTGCTCAAACCGCTTATCGGCCGCGAAGCACAAAACGTTACCTTGGTCGATTCCGCCATCACCACCGCCGAAGCCACCGCCAAAGCCTTGGCGCAAGCAGGTTTGCTGAATACAGAAAACGACAATCCGGATTACCGCTTCTACGTCAGCGACATCCCACTGCGCTTCCGCACCATCGGCGAACGCTTCTTGGGTAGAAGTATGGAGCAGATTGAGATGGTAACACTTGGTTGATTGGAAATATTAAAGGCCGTCTGAAAACCTGATTCAGGTTTTCAGACGGCCTTTTTACTTCCCTAATATTTTATCTGCCCGACTGTGCCCACACGTTTTGCAAGTAGGCGTAGGTCAGCTCGGCGGTGCCGGAGACCAGCGCGATGTCGCGGCCCAAGTCTTCGGCTTTGCCCACGCCGATGGGCAAGGCGCCGGCGGCTTTGATGGCGGCTACTCCTGCTGCTGCGTCTTCGATGCCGATGCATTGTCGGATGTCCGCGCCCACGCCCTCGGCTGCGGCGAGGAAGATGTCGGGGGCGGGTTTGGAATGCGCGACGGCGGCAGGGTCGGCAATGGCGTCGAAGAAGTGGGTCAGCCCCATGCGTTCTAGCAGGAAGGGGCCGTTTTTACTGGCGGACGCGAGGGCGATTTTTTTGCCGTTTGCTCTCAATGCTTCCAGCAGGGGCAAAATGCCGGGATACACGTCTTCGGGTTTGACTGCCTGAATCATCTCGACGTAGTTGTCGTTTTTACGGCGGGTCAGTTCGGCGAACTCGGCTTCGCCGACGGTTTTGCCGCCGTGCGCGAGGATGCGTTTGAGCGAATCGTCGCGCGACACGCCTTTGAGCTGCTCGTTAAACTTGCGGTCGATGCTGATGCCCAGTTCTTCGGCGAGCTTTTTCCATGCGCGGTAGTGGTATTCGGCGGTGTCGGTGATGACGCCGTCGAGGTCAAAGAGCACTGCAGTGAAAGTCATTTTACGCCCTCCTTATTTTTCCAACGCAACGGTGTGGCTGCCGTTGAGCGTGATGTCTTTGCCGTACACCTGCAAATCGAGCGGTTCGCCTTTGAGCAGGGTGAAGACGACGTTTTCTTTGCCGACGGCGACTTTAATCAGACGGCCGCGGTAGTTGATGTGGAAGGCGTAGCCTGTCCACGCACTCGGCAGGAACGGGGCGAAGCTGAGTTTGCCGCCCCAGGTTTTCATTTGGGCGAAACCTTGGACGATGGCGAGCCACGAGCCGGTCATGGAGGTGATGTGCAGGCCGTCTTCGGTGTCGTTGTTGTAGTTGTCCAAGTCCAGGCGGGCGGTGCGCTGGTACATTTCCACGGCTTTTTCTTCTTTGCCCAGTTCGGCGGCAAGGATGGAGTGGATACATGGGGACAGCGAGCTTTCATGCACGGTCATCGGTTCGTAGAAGTCGAAGTTGCGGCGTTTTTCGTCGATATTGAAACGGTCGCCGAAGAAGTAGATGCCTTGCAATACGTCCGCCTGTTTGATGAAGGGCGAACGCAGGATTTTGTCCCACGACCATTTCTGGTTGAGCGGCAAATCGTCGGGCGAAAGTGCGGACACGGGGCGGATGTCTTTGTCGAGGAAGCCGTCGTGTTGTACGAACACGCCGAGTTCTTCGTCATGCGGACGGTACATATTCGCGCTGATGTCCGCCCATTTTTCCAGCTCGGCGGCGCTCACGTTCAAATCCGGACGCGGGTATTTCGCCAAGGCTTCGCGGGTGTAATCCAATACCCATGCGGCGAGGGTGTTGGTGTACCAGTTGTTGTTGATGTTGTTTTCGTATTCGTTCGGGCCGGTTACGCCGTGAATCATGTATTTGCCGTTGCGTTTGGAGAAGTGGACGCGGTCCGCCCAGAAGCGGGACACTTCGACCAAAACTTCCAAGCCTTCTTTGGCAAGATAGCTTTCGTCGCCGGTGTAGTTGGTATAGTTGTAGATGGCGTAAGGAATCGCGCCGTTGCGGTGGATTTCCTCGAAGGTGATTTCCCATTCGTTGTGGCACTCGATGCCGGTAAACGTTACCATCGGATAGAGTGCGCCCGCCAAGCCCTGTTCGCGCGCGTTGTGTTGCGCCTGCGGCAGTTGGTTGCGGCGGTATTGCAGCAGGTTGCGGGTAACTTCGGGTTCAGCCAGTGCGAGGTAGAGCGGTACGGCGTAGGCTTCGGTGTCCCAATAGGTCGCGCCGCCGTATTTTTCGCCGGTAAAGCCTTTCGGGCCGATGTTCAGGCGCGCGTCTTCGCCGTAGTAGGTGGAGAACAGTTGGAACAGGTTGAAGCGGATGCCTTGCTGCGCTTCGTCGCTGCCTTCGATGACCACGTCGGCGATTTCCCAACGGTGCAGCCAGCCTGCTTTGTGCGCCTCCAGCAAGGTTTCAAATGCAACGCCTGCGACTTTTTCCGACAAGGCGCGGCCTGCGGCTTTCACTGCTTCCAAGCCTTGATAATCGCGGCTGGTGGTAACAATCACGCGTTTTTCAAAGGTTTCGGGTGTGCTGCCGACTTCAGCCTCGAAAGAATTAGAGACCTGCCAGTCGGTTTGGCTACCGCCGAGGGCTTTGAAACTGCCGGCGAAGGTTTGCTCGGCGTTGACGATGAATTGTTCCACGCCGAAGGGATTGGCGACGGTTTGGGTGGCAATGTAGGAGCGGTCGTCTGAAACGCCTTTGTCCAATACCTGCCAGAATTTTTCTTCGTAGTTGGAGTCTTCGTTTTTCACATCGGCGTCGATGATGGAATCGATGCGGACTTGGTGGGTTTTGCCGTCAACGGATACGGCTTCCCAGCGGATAACCGCCAGCTCTTTTTGCGCGACGGACAGGAATTTGCACACATCGAAATGCACGCCGAATACGGTGAACGAGCGACGTAACACACCGTGCTGCATGTCGAGTTCGACGGAGAAGCCGGCAACGTCGTTTTTCGCCAAGTCCACCTCTTGTCCATCGACAAAGATTTTGACTTTGCTGAAATTAAGTGCGTTGATGGCCTTGCCGAAATATTTAGGATAGCCGTTTTTCCACCAGCCGACGCGGGTTTTGTCGGGGAACCACACGCCGGCGATGTAGGTGCCCAAGTGGCTGTCGGCGGAGTAGGTTTCTTCAAAGTTGCCGCGCATGCCCATATAGCCGTTGCCCAAACTGGTCAGGCTCTCTTGCAGCCGTTTGTGTTCTTTTTCCAGTTTTACCGAACGCAGCGTCCAAGGGCTGATTTCCATGATTCTCGTGTACATTTATGAAGCTCCTGTTATTAAAATTGTCAGATCGGCAAAGGTTTCAGACGGCCTTTGCCGATGGTATTGATGGATTATTCGCCGTGGGTCTCTTTAATCAGACATACTGAGAAGGCTCCCAGCAGCAAGACCGCGCCTGCAACCAAGAACATGGTTGCCTGATGGCTGCCCAGCATAGGGAAGAGGATAAAGCTCAGCAGGGAGGCGACGATTTGAGGCATACAGATAGAGCCGTTAAACAGACCCAAATAAGTACCCATGTGTTTGCCGGAGAGGGCATTGGTTACAATCGTCAAAGGATAGGTAATGATACCGGCCCACGCAATACCGATTAAGGTATAAGACAACACCAGTGCGTATTGATTGCTGATGAAGAAAACGGAGAAGAAACCGAGTGCACCCAAAGCCAAGCAACCGAAATAACCGACTTTATGGTATTTATTCGGTACTTTTGCCAGAATAAACGAGCAGATAACGGCAGCAATAGATTGTACCGCCGCCAAAACGCCGTACCAGTTGCCTGCTTCTTGGTAGCCTACGGAAGAGGCATCGGTTGTCTGCCAAACGTTTTCTGCAATCGCGCCTGCCGAGTAAGTCCACATATATTGGAAGGCGAACCAGCAGAAGAATTGCACTAAAGTAACCGTCCAAAACGCTTTAGGCGCGGTTTTCAAAAGTTCGAACCAGTTGGCTTTTTCCTGATTCGCGGCGACATCGATGCCGTGATAGCGGGCGTAGGTTTCCGGATCGTATTCTTTGACTTTGAAGATGGTGAACGCACTGGTAATAATCAGCAACGCTGCGCCCACATAGAATGCTACGACCACGGTTTGCGGTACGACGCCTTTTTCGGCCGTGTTCGCCAAACCGATATACGCAAACACAAACGGCAGAATCGCCGCCACAACCGCGCCCGTATTCGCTAAGAAACTTTGAATCCCGTAGGCGTAGCTTTTCTGCTCCTCGTTGACCATGTCGCCGACCATCATTTTAAACGGCTGCATTGCCATATTGGAGGATACGTCCAACAGCGCAATCATCAGCGCGCCAAACGACAAAGCCGCCAAAGAAGCGTAGCCAAAACCGAAGCTGCCCGAGTTCGGCATCAGAATCATGACGATAACTGCAATCAGCGTGCCATAAAGCAGATAGGGCAGACGACGACCGCCCAGGCGCGGCATCCAAGTGCGGTCTGAGTAGTAGCCCACAATCGGCTGAACCAACATACCGGCTAGCGGCGGCAGAATGAAAAACCAGCCCAAATTATGCGGGTCGGCGCCTAAAGTTTGAAAAATTCGGCTCATTTGTGAGCTTTGCAGGGTAAAGGCCGTCTGAACGCCGAGATAGCCGAAGCTCAGCATCCAAATCGTACTTTTTGCCAGTGATGGCAAACCTTGTTTTGCTGTTTTTTGCGTATTTTCCGACATGAGGTAAATCCTTTTTTTGAAAAGTATTTTTATTGAGAAATCTGAAAGGTTCCTTGGTGTGGCGTTCTCTGTCGTTATTGTTTGTGTGCGTACTTTCAAGGATATAGGTGCATTTTATGAAGCGCGCCGGATATTGGCAATGCCAGTTCAAGGATAAACTGGCTTAAATCAAATTTTTTGCGGTTTGGCATTGATACCGTCGGGCAATGAGGGTATCGGTTCGGCTCGGTGTATATTTTGATGCTTATTTCTATTTTCAGACGGCATTTGAACAAGCAAGTATTGGGGCAATAGGTTAAAATGGGTCGTCTGAAATTTGTTTGATGAAAACGAGAAAACTATGTCCCAACAATACGTCTATTCTATGCTGCGCGTGAGCAAGGTTGTGCCGCCGCAAAAAACCATTATTAAAGACATTTCCCTTTCATTTTTCCCCGGTGCAAAAATCGGTTTGCTCGGTTTGAACGGTGCGGGTAAATCTACTGTACTGCGGATTATGGCGGGCGTGGATAAAGAATTTGAGGGCGAAGCCGTGCCGATGGGCGGCATTAAAATCGGCTATTTGCCGCAAGAGCCTGAGCTTGATCCTGAGAAAACTGTGCGCGAGGAAGTGGAAAGCGGTTTGGGCGAAGTGGCTGCCGCACAAAAACGTTTGGAAGAAGTATATGCCGAGTATGCCAATCCTGATGCGGATTTTGACGCGTTGGCGGAAGAACAAGGCCGTTTGGAAGCGATTATTGCGGCGGGTTCATCTACCGGCGGCGGTGCAGAGCATGAATTGGAAATTGCTGCCGACGCGTTGCGCCTGCCTGATTGGGATGCCAAAATCGGCAATCTGTCCGGTGGTGAAAAACGCCGCGTCGCTTTGTGCAAACTCTTGTTGAGCAAGCCCGATATGCTGCTGCTGGACGAACCGACCAACCACTTGGACGCAGAATCTGTCGAATGGCTGGAGCAATTCTTGGTACGCTTCCCAGGTACAGTCGTTGCCGTAACACATGACCGCTACTTCCTCGACAACGCCGCCGAATGGATTTTGGAACTCGACCGCGGATACGGTATCCCGTGGAAAGGCAATTACTCGTCTTGGCTGGAGCAGAAAGAAAAACGCTTGGAAAACGAGGCAAAATCCGAAGCTGCACGCGTGAAAGCGATGAAGCAGGAATTGGAATGGGTGCGCCAAAATGCCAAAGGCCGCCAAGCCAAGTCCAAAGCGCGTTTGGCGCGTTTTGAAGAAATGAGCAACTACGAATACCAAAAACGCAATGAAACGCAGGAAATCTTTATCCCTGTTGCCGAGCGTTTGGGTAACGAAGTGATTGAATTTGTGAACGTTTCCAAATCGTTTGGCGATAAAGTGCTGATTGACGATTTGAGCTTCAAAGTACCTGCTGGCGCGATTGTCGGCATCATCGGCCCGAACGGCGCGGGTAAATCTACGCTGTTCAAAATGATTTCAGGCAAAGAGCAGCCTGATTCCGGCGAAGTAAAAATCGGCCAAACCGTGAAAATGAGCCTGATTGACCAAAGCCGCGCAGGTTTACAAAACGACAAAACCGTGTTCGACAATATTGCCGAAGGCCGCGACATTTTGCAGGTTGGCCAGTTTGAAATTCCCGCCCGCCAATATTTGGGACGCTTCAACTTCAAAGGCAGCGACCAAAGCAAAATTGCAGGTCAATTGTCGGGCGGCGAACGCGGCCGTCTGCACTTGGCAAAAACCTTGTTGAGCGGCGGTAATGTGTTGCTGCTGGACGAACCGTCTAACGACCTCGACGTGGAAACCCTGCGCGCGCTGGAAGATGCATTGCTGGAATTTGCCGGCAGCGTGATGGTGATTTCGCACGACCGCTGGTTCCTCGACCGTATCGCTACGCATATTTTGGCTTGTGAAGGCGACTCTAAATGGGTGTTCTTTGACGGCAACTATCAAGAATACGAAGCCGACAAGAAACGCCGTTTGGGTGAAGAAGGCGCGAAACCGAAACGTATCCGTTATAAACCGGTAACACGTTAAGCAGGTTTGAACCAAAAGGCCGTCTGAAACTTTTAATGTTTCAGACGGCCTTTTATTTTTGATGTTTATGATTGTTTTCTTAATTGCGGATGGTTTTCCAATGTATCAATGATGATTTCAATCATGCGTGGGGCAGTTTGCGCCAAATCGAAGCCTTGACCTGAAGAAAGCCAGCGCCAAATCAAGCCGTCTAATGAAGACTTGATGAAGATGACTGCCATATCGATATCCAAATTATCCGCCAATGCTTTTTGTTGTACCGCATCAGTCAGGACAGCAACGATTTTTTCACGCCATAGTGCTTGGTGTTTTTTAGCGATGGCAATGACCGTCTCGTTTTGCTCGGTGTGTTCGCATTTTAAAAACAAAATGCTGTGGAATTTATAGTGAAGCTCGTTGTGTTGCAGGCGCTCGAAAAAACGGGTCAGAGTCAGTCGGAAGCTTGACCAAGCCTGTTCGTTATTGTTGTTCGAGTCTTCTTTTATGCAGCTTTCGATGTCGTCGCAAATCCGTTGGAACAAGGCGTCAAACAAATCTTCTTTGTTTTTGAAATGCCAATACAGCGCGCCGCGCGTTACGCCTGCGGCTTGGGCGATTTCGTTGAGCGAAGTGCGGGCAATGCCTTTCTTATAAAACGTATCTAATGCGGCAAGCATGAGATATTCTTTGGTTTTTAAGGCTTCGGTTTTGGTTCTTCTCATGGTTTTTTGCAGGAAATGTAAATTTATGGTTCGGATTATAAAAAATTACTTCTGAACATGCAAAAATGTATGTATAATTCAATTTAGTACTTAGTACTTGATAGTGTTTCTCAACACTATATAATCAGCCTGTTTTTTATAAAAACAGGCAATTTCTGCTTGTGAAATATGAGATTAAAGTAATCAATTTTTAATTAGTCAAACCCTTATTTATCATAGAGATAGGAAAATTATGGCTCTTTATGCTTCTAAAATGATGCGTGTCGCGGCAATTGCAGCAGCTACTGCGTTGGCGCTTTCCGCTTGCGGCAAAGGCGATGAAAAAGCAGCCGGCCAACAGGCGCAAGGCAGTCAGCAACAGCAAAAACAACCTGCGCCTGAAGTCCGCGTGGTCACTGTGCATCCGGAAACCGTTGCATTGACAACCGAGTTGCCGGGCCGTCTGGAATCATTGCGTACTGCCGAAGTTCGCGCCCAAGTCGGCGGTATTCTGCAAAAACGCCTGTTCCAAGAGGGCAGCTATGTGCAAGCCGGTCAGCCTTTGTACCAAATCGACAGCTCATCTTATGAAGCAAACTTAGAAAGCGCACGCGCCCAGTTGGCGAGTGCGCAAGCTACTTTGGCCAAAGCGAATGCCGACTTAGCTCGCTACAAACCGCTGGTTGCCGCCGATGCCATCAGCCAACAAGAATATGATGCGGCCGTAACGGCCAAGCGTTCAGCAGAGGCAGGCGTCAAATCCGCTCAAGCAGCCATCAAATCTGCCAGTATCAGCCTGAGCCGCTCCCGCATTACTGCGCCGATTTCCGGCTTTATCGGTCAATCTAAAGTTTCTGAAGGTACATTGCTGAATTCCGGCGATACCACTGTTTTGGCCACCATCCAACAAACCAATCCGATGTATGTCAACGTTACCCAGTCTGCGAGTGAGGTCATGAAACTGCGTCAACAGGTTGCCGAAGGCAAATTGTTGGCGGCAAACGGCGCGATTGCAGTGGATATCAAATTTGACGACGGTACGATTTACCCTGAAAAAGGCCGTCTGCTGTTTGCAGATCCGACTGTCAACGAAACGACCGGTCAAATTACCTT
Organism: Neisseria sp. P0018.S001; assembly: GCF_051957355.1. Lineage (NCBI taxonomy): Bacteria > Pseudomonadati > Pseudomonadota > Betaproteobacteria > Neisseriales > Neisseriaceae > Neisseria > Neisseria sp. P0018.S001. The sequence goes on from NZ_JBQCWN010000001.1 coordinate 86,955, forward strand.
GCGCGCCGCCATTCCTAACGACAGAAATATCTTGATGCCGGGCTTGTATGTGCGCGTATTGATGGAACAAGTGGCAGTGGATAATGCATTTGTGGTGCCGCAACAGGCCGTTACCCGCGGTTCGCAAGATACGGTGATGGTGGTGAATGACAAGAGCGAAATGGAAGCACGCGTCGTGACCGTAGCCCAACAGCAAGGTAGCAATTGGGTGATTACAGACGGCCTTAAAGACGGCGACAAAGTGATTGTTGAAGGCATCAGTATTGCCGCTATGTCGGGTGCTAAACAGGTAACGCCGAAAGAATGGACGCCGCCCGCAAACGCTGCGGCAGCAACACCGGCAGTTTCAGACGGCCAGGCTGCATCCGAGGCCAAGCCTGAAGCTAAAGCTGCTTCTGAAGCCAAATAAGGAACGCGTGAATGTCTAAGTTTTTTATTGACCGCCCCATTTTTGCATGGGTTATTGCGATTTTTATCATCGCAGCGGGTATTTTCGGCATTCAAAAACTGCCGATTTCCCAATATCCGTCCGTGGCAGCGCCGACCATTACTTTGACTGCTACTTATCCGGGCGCTTCTGCTCAGGTAATGGAAGACAGCGTGCTGGCTGTTATCGAACGTAATATGTACGGTGTGGAAGGTTTGGACTATATGACGACTTCTGCCAATTCCAGCGGCAGCGGCAGCGTCAGCCTGACGTTTACACCGGAAACCAATGAAGATTTGGCACAAGTAGACGTACAGAACAAACTGTCTGAAGTATTGTCCACATTGCCGTCAACCGTACAACAATATGGTGTAACCGTATCCAAAGCGCGGTCCAACTTCTTGCAAGTGGTCATGCTTTCCTCTGAAAAGCAATCCACTGAAGAGATGAATGACTACGCGCAACGCAATATCGTACCTGAGTTGCAACGTATCGACGGTGTGGGTCAGGTTCGATTGTTTGGTGCGCAACGCGCTATGCGTATTTGGGTTGACCCGAAAAAACTGCAAAACTACAACCTGTCTTTTGCAACGGTAACCAACGCACTGGCTACTCAAAATATCCAAATTTCTGCAGGCTCTATCGGTTCTCTGCCTGCTGTACCGGGACAGACCATTTCGGCAACTGTGACGGCACAAGGTCAGCTGAGCACTGCTGAAGAGTTCGGCAACATCATTTTGGTATCCAATACCGATGGTTCTAATGTCTATCTGAAAGACGTTGCCAAAGTCAGCTTGGGTATGCAGGACTATTCTTCCTCTACTCGTCTGAACGGCGTGAATACCACCGGTATGGCAGTGATGTTGTCTAACAGCGGTAACGCTTTGGCAACGGCGACTGCCGTGAAAGAAAAAATGGCGGTTTTGCAGAAGTATTTTCCAGACGGCATGAGCTGGAAAATTCCTTACGATACTTCCGAATTTGTGGATATTTCGATTGAGAAAGTGATCCATACGCTTCTGGAAGCCATCGTATTGGTATTCTTGGTAATGTATCTCTTCCTGCAAAACATCCGCTATACGTTGATTCCGACCATTGTTGTGCCGATTTCCCTGTTGGGCGGTTTTGCCTTTATCTCATACATGGGTATGTCGATTAACGTATTGACCATGTTTGCGATGGTATTGGTGATCGGTATTGTGGTCGATGATGCGATTGTGGTCGTTGAAAACGTTGAGCGTATTATGGCGAGCGAAGGTCTGTCGCCTAAGGCTGCAACCAAAAAAGCGATGGGGCAGATTTCCGGTGCGGTGATCGGTATTACTGCCGTGTTGATGTCCGTATTTGTGCCGCTGGCAATGTTTAGCGGTGCAACCGGTAACATTTACAAACAGTTTGCCCTGACTATGGCGGCATCGATCGGCTTCTCCGCATTTCTTGCCTTGACGCTGACTCCGGCATTGTGTGCCACCATGCTCAAGCCGATTCAGAAGGGTCATCACGAAGAGAAAAAAGGTTTCTTCGGTTGGTTTAACAAAAAATTCGACAACTGGACACACGGCTACGAAGGCTGGGTAGCCAAAGTCTTGCGCAAGACTTTGCGCATGATGGTTGTCTATATTGGTTTGACTGTTGTGGGCGTATTCCTGTTTATGCGCCTGCCGACTTCCTTCTTGCCGTCTGAAGACCAAGGCAACTTGATGTTGAGTGTACAATTGCCTGCCGGTGCGACCAAAGAGCGCACGGATGCAACTTTGGCTCAAATCACTCAACTGGCAAAATCTATACCTGAGATTGAGAACATCATTACCGTTTCCGGTTTCAGTTTTTCAGGCTCCGGTCAAAACATGGCTTTGGGCTTTGTCATTCTGAAAGACTGGAGCGAACGTACTGCCCCGGGCAGCGATGCGACTTCTATTTCCGGTAAGTTGACCGGCATGATGATGAGTACGCTGAAAGACGGTTTCGGTTTGGCGATTGTGCCTCCTGCCATTATGGAATTGGGTACAGGCTCCGGCTTGACGATTTACCTGCAAGACCGTAACAACAGCGGCCATGCTGCATTGTTGGCCAAGCGCAATGAGTTGATTGACAAAATGCGTAAAAGCGGTTTGTTTAACCCAAGTACCGTTCGTGCGAGCGGTTTGGAAGATGCGCCGCAGTTGAAAATCGACATCAATCGTTCCGCCGCAGCCGCACAAGGTATTTCGTTCTCTGATATCCGTACTGCTTTGGCTTCTTCTTTGGGTTCGTCTTATGTCAATGACTTCCCGAATCAAGGCCGTCTGCAACGCGTGATGGTACAAGCTGATGCGAATGCCCGTATGCAGCCTGCCGATATTCTGAACCTGACTGTACCGAACAAATCCGGTGTTGCCGTACCGCTTTCTACCATTGCTACTGTTTCTTGGGAAAACGGTATGGAACAAAGCGTCCGCTTCAATGGTTATCCGGCAATGGAGCTTTCCGGCTCGCCTGTTAATGGCGTGTCTTCCGGTCAAGCCATGGCTGCGGTACAGCAAATGGTCGATGATATGGGCGGCGGTTACAGTCTGGAATGGGGCGGTCAGTCTCGTGAAGAGGCCAAAGGCAGCTCGCAAACTGTCGTGTTGTACGCATTGGCCGCTGCCGCTGTATTCTTGGTATTGGCTGCTTTGTACGAAAGCTGGTCTATCCCGTTAGCGGTTATCCTTGTGATTCCATTGGGCTTGATTGGCGCGGCATTGGGCGTGACCGGCCGCAACATGTTTGAAGCGCTGCTGGGCAGTATTCCGGCATACGCCAACGATATCTACTTCCAAGTCGGTTTCGTTACGGTGATGGGTTTGAGTGCGAAAAACGCGATTTTGATTATCGAGTTTGCCAAAGACCTGCAAGCGCAAGGCAAGAGCGCGCTTGAAGCTGCGCTTGCCGCCGCACACCTGCGTTTCCGTCCGATTATCATGACTTCGTTTGCCTTCATCTTGGGCGTGGTACCGCTCTATGTTGCCAGCGGTGCCAGCTCCGCCAGCCAACGTGCGATTGGTACGACTGTGATCTGGGGTATGTTGATCGGTACGATTCTGTCTGTGTTCCTTGTGCCTTTGTTCTATGTGGTTGTGCGCAAATTCTTTAAAGAAACTGCACACGAGCATGAGATGGCCGCCAAACACGCTGCTGAAGCCGGCATGATTGAAGACGGTAAACACGATTCAGACAAGCACTAAAGCAAAGGCCGTCTGAAAACTTTTCAGACGGCCTCAAAATGCTAAAGGATTCTAAAATGAAGAAGATTACATTCAAACCTGTACTGACCGCCGTTGCCGCCGCCGTGGCTTTATCGGCCTGTACCATGATGCCGAAATATGAGCAGCCTCAAGTTGCCGTTGCCGATACGTTTAAATACGACACTGTTGACGACGGTATCCGTGCCGCTGAATTGGGTTGGCAAGATTACTTTGCCGATCCGCGCCTTTACCGCCTGATCGACATCGCATTGGAACGCAATACCGATTTGCGTACAGCCGCGCTGAATGCGGAAATCTACCGCAAGCAATACATGATTGCGCGTAATAACTTGTTGCCAACCGTCAATGCCAGCGGTACAGGTTCGCGTCAAGGCAGCTTGAGCGGCGGCAACGTCAGCAGCCAATACAGCGTGGGTTTGGGCGCAACCTCTTATGAACTTGACCTTTTCGGCCGTGTCCGCAGCACCAGCGAAGCCGCGTTACAAGGTTATTTCAATGTGGCCGCAAACCGCGATGCCGCCCATCTGACCCTGATTTCTACCGTTGCCAAAGCCTACTTTAACGAACGCTACGCGGAAGAAACCATGGCATTGGCACAACGCGTATTACAAACCCGTGAAGCGACTTACAAGCTCTCGCAATTGCGTCATAAGGCCGGCGTAATTTCCGCCGTTGATTTGCGCCAACAGGAAGCGCTGATTGAATCGGCCAAAGCTGATTACGCATCCGCGGTAAAAAACCGCGAGCAAGCGCGCAATTCTTTGGCTATGTTGATTAATCAACCTTTGCCCGAAGACTTGCCTGCCGGTCTGCCTTTGAGCAAGCAGTTCAAAATGACCAAACTGCCTGCCGGTTTGAGTTCAGACGTGTTGCTCAACCGTCCGGATATCCGTGCTGCCGAACATGCGCTCAAACAAGCCAATGCCAACATCGGTGCAGCACGTGCGGCGTTTTTCCCGCGCATCAGCCTGACCGGTTCTGTCGGTACCGCTTCCGGCGAGTTGAGCGGCCTGTTTAAGAGCGGCACAGGTATTTGGGCTTTTGCACCGTCCATCACGCTGCCTATCTTTGACTGGGGCACAAACAAAGCCAATCTTGACGTAGCCAAACTGCGCCAACAGGCACAAATTGTTGCTTATGAAGCCGCTGTTCAATCCGCATTTAAAGACGTTTCCAATGCTTTGGTTGCGCGCGAACAGTTGGATAAAAGCTATGAAGCGTTGAGCAAGCAAAGCCGTGCTTACAACGACAGCCTGCGTCTCATCAGCCTGCGTTACAAACATGGCGTATCCAGCGCATTGGATTTGCTGGATGCCGAACGCAGCAGTTACAGCGCGGATACTGCTCTTTTAGCCAATCAGCTGACCCGTCTGGAAAACCTTGCCGACTTGTATAAAGCACTTGGCGGCGGTTTGAAACGCGAAACCAAAGCTGCCGAATAAGTATTTGCTAAGATTAAAAGGCCGTCTGAAACATTTGGGTTTCAGACGGCCTTTTTGTTCAACAGCGATTTTAAACTTTTAATTTCTCGCTTAAAGAACCGACATAGGCTGCGCGTTCGTTACGGCTGAGTTCGGGCTGGTGTGTGTTGAGCGAAGACCATTTGCGGTTGCTGCGTGCTTTGTTGAGTTCGCTTGGCAGTTTGGCCGCATTCCATGGCGCTTTGCGTTCGTTTAGCTCGATATGAGATTGGGCGGCATGGCCGCGCGTTTGCAAGACGTGCAACAAATCCAGCGCACGCGCGGCGAGCAGGGTAAGGGTTTCCGGATCGGTATGCAGGGTTTGTCGGCCGTTGATTTTGTCGGTGATGTCTTGGGCATTGGGCAAAATGCCGCCCAACAGTCCGCCGATGGCCGTACCCAAACCAAGCGAACCGCCAAGCGTGGCAATGTCCAAGCCTAGGCCGATGAGTGCGCCTGCGGTTGCGCCGGTACCGGTACGGATGCCGTAATGTTTGAGCAATTCGCTGTCAAACGGATCTTGTTTGAAGGCTTTGGGCATCCATGTGCTGTCGCTGCCGACTTCGTCGTGATAGAAGCGGTAAAGTGTGAACAGGCGTTGTTGCATTTGCCGCTCAAGTTGGCGGATTTCCGATTGCATGACTTCCAAAGTCGGGGCAGGGTCATCGTTTTCGGCAATTTCTTGGGTGAATGCGGCAGCATCCAGTAGAAAATCGGCAATTTCACGGCGCGCTTCCGTATCCAGCCGTTGCCACTCGCGACGGCGCATATTGATAAGGCGGTCGAGGATGTCGCGCTTGGGTAACATGGTGGCAAGGTTGTCCCACAATCGGATTTCGCCTTCAAAGTCGAAGGCAACGGTATCGAAACCGGCGTAAACATGCAGGTTTCTGCGGGCGAGCATATTGGTCCAAGCGGTCAGGTCTTGATTTTGGGTGAAGTTGAACACGGGCATGATGGGCTTGGCGCACCAAGACAAAATAGTCAGCTCGTCTTTGTATTTGTCGAGGACGGGTTCCCGCGCATCGATGACGTACATGGCCATATCGCTTTGCATGACTTGGCGCAGAACTTTGGCCTCTTGGTTAAACTCGTGATGCGATTCATGGCTGTTGAGGAATTGCTGGATGCGCTCAATGCCGTCATCGCGTGCGGATGTATGGGTTTCCAGCCAGTCCAACACGCCGCCTGCATCTTCAAGGCCGGGTGTGTCGTAGAGGTAAACCAAGCTGTCGTCACCGTCGTTGATAAGTGCTTCTTCGACATGGCGCGTGGTGGATGGCGCGTTTTTTACTTCGCCGAAGGTACTGTCGCGCAAAAGTGTGCGTAAGAGCGAGGTTTTGCCTGTGTTGGTATGGCCGACAACGGCAAGGGAAAGTGGGGTGGTCATGGTCTTTGGGTTGGGTTGATATGGACTATGAAAGTGTGAGTATGGAGCCGTTTATCTTTAGTGGCAATATATGTTTCAGATGGCCCTAAATCTTTTTTATATATGGGCGAAAATAGCAAGAAAAAGAGGGGAATAGCGACTTTGTTGTTTTTTAGCAAAATACTTGAAAATAGATAGGAAAACAGTTGACAGACGGGTAGAAGGCTAGGATAATTCGCGCCGTTGAGTTGCTTGATGCAGCTTGATTTTTCTCCTCTATTTCTCCTTTGTAGACTTGGCGCATATCAAAACGGTATGCGCATTTTTTTATCTGCATTGAAATATGATTACATTTAAGATCTGTAAATCGAATAATTAAGAAACTTTACAAGAAAAATACTTGCGCGGTTGAATATCTTGTTGCATAATTCGTTTCGTTAGCTGGTTCGAGTAGTCAGTTAATAGTTTCTCCTCTATTTCTCCTTTGTAGACTTGGCACACATTCTGTCGGATGTGTGCATTTTTTTTGCTCCTTTAAAATAAAGGCCGTCTGAATGTTGCAATCTTTCAGACGGCCTTTGTTTGTTGAATAGAATTAGATATCTAATACTACTTCTTCTTTGACTTCTTCCATGACAACATAGCTGCGGCTTTCGGAAGCAGCCGGCAGTTGCAGCAGGATATTGCCGAGCATATCGCGATAGGCGGACATATTGGGCAGGCGGACTTTGATAAGGTAGTCGTATTCGCCGGAGACTAAGTGGCATTCCAGAATTTGCGGAATCTTCAGCACTTCGCGTTTGAAGTCTTCAAAAATATTGCCGGATTTGGAACGCAGTTTTAGCTCGACAAAGACCAAGAGGCTTTGACCTAAAGCATGAGGATTCAGATGGGCGTGATAGCCGGTGATAAGGTTGTCGCGTTCCAAGCGGCGGACGCGTTCGGTTACCGGCGTGGTGGAGAGGCCGACTTTTTCAGCCAATTCGGTCATGGGGATACGTGCGTTTTGTTGTAGGAGCTTGAGAATTTTTAAGTCGGTTTTGTCGAGTTCTTTCATGGCCTTGATGTCTGTCGTTTTCATTTGGATTGAATCATAACCTTAAAACAGGCTGAGAAGAAGCATAAATGCCTAAAGGCGCGCATGATTTCTAGATTATGAATAGATTAATCTTGTGTATTTCATGGAATCCTGTGTAGTTTTTGACCTATAATATTTACTTCAAAGTAATAGGGCAGGCCGTCTGAAACGGAATGCCGATAAGAGGAATACATTATGCGTCCGCTCAATGCGCAAATCCGTTTGGATAATTTACGTCAAAATTATCGTTTTCTCAAAGAGTTGCATGGCAATAAATTGTTGGCTGTGATTAAGGCCGATGCTTACGGGCATGGCGCGGTCAGATGTGCACACGCGTTGGCGGATATTGCCGACGGCTTTGCGGTGGCAACGGTAGATGAAGGCGTGGAGCTGCGTCAAAACGGCATTAAAAACCCGATTATTTTGTTGGAAGGCGTATTTGATGCTGCGGAGTATGCGGATGTTGACTGTTATGATTTGTGGCCGGCAATCGGCAGCCAATGGCAGCTGGAGGCGTTTGTGCATCATGAGTGGCAACGTCCGACAACCGTATGGCTGAAAATGGACTCTGGTATGCATCGTGCCGGTTTCTTTCCGCATAACTATGCAGCCGCCTATACGGCATTGAAACAATCCGAATCGGTTGAAAATATTGTGAAATTCAGCCATTTTTCCTGCGCGGACGAGCCGGAAAACGGCATGACCGAAATGCAGCTTGAAGCGTTTGATTTGGCGTGTGAGGGTTTGGAAGGCGAAGAGAGCTTGGCCAATTCCGCCGCGATTTTGAACGTGCCTGAAGCGCGCCGCGATTGGGGTCGTGCCGGTCTGGCCTTGTATGGCATTTCGCCTTTCGGCGGCGTGGATGAGCGTTTGAAACCTGTTATGCGTCTGACTTCCCGCGTTTTCGGCGAACGCGTGTTGCAGCCGCATTCTCCGATTGGTTACGGCGCAACGTTCTACACCAGCAAATCCACCCGTGTCGGTTTGATTGCCTGCGGCTATGCCGACGGTTATCCGCGTCGCGCTTCCACTAATTCTCCAGTTGCCATCGATGGCAAACGCAGCCGTATTATCGGCAGGGTGTCTATGGATATGATTACGGTCGAACTTGAAGCCTCGAAAGAGGGCTTGGGCGCGGAAGTCGAGCTTTGGGGCGATGTGATTAATATCAATGAAGTTTCCGAAGTTGCCGGTATGATTCCGTACGAAATCCTCTGCAATATCAAACGTGCGAAGTTTACGTATATTGAGTAATCAGTAAAAGATCAGGCCGTCTGAAATATGTTTTCAGACGGCCTGTTTGTTATCTGCAATTAAAACGATTCGTCAGTGCGTAAATAACGCCATTTGCCCGGCGGCAGTCGGCCGAGTTTGACTTTGCCCATGCGGATGCGTTTCAAACCGATGACGCGCAGGCCGACCAGTTCGCACATGCGGCGGATTTGGCGTTTTTTGCCTTGTCGCAAAATAAAGCGCAACTGGTCTTCGTTTTGCCATTCGACTTTGGCAGGGCGCAATTTTTCTCCGTCCAAACTCAAGCCGTGGTTGAGTAGGGCGAGGCCTTTATCGTCCAGTTTGCCGCGGACGCGGACGAGGTATTCTTTTTCGCTGCTGCTGTTTTCGCCAATTAGTTGTTTGGCAATGCGGCCGTCCTGAGTGAGTACCAACAATCCGACAGAGTCAATGTCCAAGCGGCCGGCAGGGGCTAAGCCGAATTTGTGCTTTTCGCTGAAAGGGATACGGCTGTCATCGCCTTCCCAATGGTTTTCGGCGGTAATGAGTTCAGCGGCGGATTTATAGCCTTTTTCTGCCTGCGCGCTGACATAGCCGACGGGTTTGTTCAGCAGGATGGTTACGCGCGCGGCTTGTTTTTCATGGGCTTGTTTGTTAAGGTCGATGCGGTCGCGCTCGGTAACTTTTTGACCGAGTACGGCGGTTTGGCCGTTGACTTTGACCCAGCCTTGCTCGATGTAGCTGTCTGCCTCGCGGCGCGAGCATAAGCCTAATTGCGCCATGCGTTTGGAGAGACGCATGGTTTCGGAATCGTTGTTTTGCATGGTATGGCAATATAGAGAAATGGGAATATCGGATTATAGCATTGACCGTTTGTCAGGCCGTCTGAAAACTGAATATTTGGATTTTCAGACGGCCTTTCGTTTGCTATATGTTAAGGAATATTTAGTTTTGAAGTAAAAAATGAAGGGTATATTGTCTGTTTGTGTTAACCTTACGGACGAACTAATCATTTTGTTTTCAGTCGAATTGGGGTTGAAATGACATTTCACTCATGAAATCATGAAGACTATAATGACTGGTCTTTCTGAAGCGCATTAAGGCAGTTTGTCGCTAAAGCAAGCCTTAGTGCATCACGTTTTAAGGATAAATCAATGAAATCGCTCAAATCATTTTTGATCTGGGGCATTGTGGTTTTGGTAGGCTTGGCCTCCTTTACTACTTTAGCTCTCAGCCGTGGCGAGCAAGTCAGTGCGATTTGGATGGTTACGGCCGCCATTTCGGTATACTGTATTGCCTACCGTTTCTACAGCCTTTACATTGCCAACCGTGTGATGCAGCTTGATCCTAACCGTCTGACTCCGGCAGAACGCCACAATGACGGCTTGGACTATGTTCCCACACATAAAGGCGTACTGTTCGGCCACCACTTTGCCGCCATTGCCGGCGCAGGCCCTCTAGTTGGTCCTGTATTGGCAGCGCAAATGGGTTATCTGCCCGGTACTTTGTGGATTATCTTCGGCGTGGTATTTGCCGGTGCCGTACAGGATATGATGGTACTGTTTGTTTCTATGCGCCGTGACGGTAAGTCTTTGGGCGATATCGTGAAACAAGAACTCGGTACTGTTCCCGGCGTGATTGCATCCATCGGTATTTTGATGATTATGGTCATCATTATGGCGGTGTTGGCGCTGATTGTTGTGAAAGCATTGGTTCACAGCCCTTGGGGTACGTTCACCATCGCAGCAACTATGCCGATTGCGCTGTTTATGGGTATTTACACCCGTTATATCCGTCCGGGCAAAATTGGCGAGATTTCCATCGTCGGCTTTATTTTGCTGATGTTGGCTGTGATTTACGGTGAAGATGTTGCCCACAGCTCCTTTGGTCACTGGTTTGACCTTGACGGTATTCAGCTGACTTGGGCGATTATGATTTACGGTTTCGTGGCTTCCGTATTGCCGGTTTGGCTCTTGCTGACTCCGCGCGACTATCTGTCTACCTTCCTGAAAATCGGTACGATTGCAGCTTTGGCTTTGGGTATCGTTATTGTTAACCCGACTCTGCAAATGCCTGCAGTTACCCACTTTATTGACGGTTCAGGCCCAGTATTCTCTGGTGCATTGTTCCCATTCTTGTTCATTACCATCGCTTGTGGTGCGGTTTCAGGCTTCCATGCGCTGATTTCTTCAGGTACCACGCCAAAAATGGTGGAAAACGAAACCCACGTCCGCATGATCGGTTACGGCGGCATGATTATGGAAAGCTTTGTGGCCATTATGGCTCTGGCTGCCGCCGCTTCGCTTGATCCAGGCGTGTACTTCGCGATGAACAGCCCGGCTGCGCTGATTGGTACAGATGCCAACACAGCTGCCGAAGTCATTACCACTAAACTGAACTTCTCTGTTGATGCCGCAACCCTGTTGCACACTGCTAGAGAAGTAGGCGAAAACACCATTCTGTCCCGTGCAGGCGGTGCGCCAACTCTTGCAGTCGGTATGGCACACATCATGAGCCGTCTGATTCCGGGTGAAGCCATGATGGCGTTCTGGTATCACTTTGCCTTGCTGTTTGAAGCCTTGTTCATTTTGACCGCGGTTGACGCCGGTACACGCGTTGCCCGTTTCATGATTCAAGACTTGGGCAGTATTTTCTACAAACCATTCGGTAACACCGACTCTATCCCTGCCAACTTGGTTGCAACATTCTTTGCCGTGGCATTGTGGGGTTACTTCCTCTATACCGGCGTAACTGACCCTCTGGGCGGTATCAACTCGCTCTGGCCGTTGTTTGGTATCGCAAACCAAATGCTTGCAGGCGTAGCGTTGATTATGTGTACCGTTGTATTGGTGAAAATGAAACGCGACCGCTATGTGTGGGTAACTTTGGTTCCTGCTGTCGGCGTATTGTTTGTAACCTGCTATGCCGGTTTGCAAAAACTGTTCCACAGCGACCCGCGTGTCAGCTTCTTGGCGCACGCAGGCAAATACCGCGATGCCTTGGCCTCAGGCGAAGTCCTTGCCCCAGCTAAAGACATTGGCGAAATGTCACAAATCATCTTCAACGACCAAATCAATGCCGGTCTGACCGCTTTGTTCCTGGCAGTTGTCGTGATTGTCGCCGTGTACGGTTTCCGTACTGCCATGAAAGCCCGTAAAGTCGGCTGGCCAACTGCTAAAGAAATTCCAGCAGTGTACCGCGACGGTAAACAGCCGGAGGCTCAGCATGAAGCATAAGCTCGCATCTTGGTGGAAAACCATCAAGTTGACAGCAAACTTGATGGCCGGTGTCCCAGATTATGAAAACTACGTTGCCCGCCAGCGCAAACATAATCCCAACGCGCCGGTCATGACTAAGCTGCAATTCCAAGACTACTGCCGCAAACGCCGTTGCGGCAGCAACGGCGGACGCTGTTGTTAATGAAGGCATGAAAAAAGGCCGTCTGAAAATACTTTCAGACGGCCTTTTTAGTTCGATAAATTATTTATCTTGAGCGTTTTTTTGTTCACGGACAACCCATTGGGCAATGTCAGAACCCAATACTTTGGAAGTACGGTTCAAGACGGCACAAGAGCTTTTATAAGCGCCAAACATACCGCCGGAAGAATTGCGGGTAAAGGTTTTTTTGCCAACTTGTTTGCCGTCAACATACAAAGTGGCTGAAACAGCCATACCTTTGGCGTGACCGATAAAGGCATTGCCTGCGCTCATGGCGGAAGTAATGGCGATATCTGCGTATGTGCCTTGTTTTTTACCGTCACGGACAACTGTGACATCACTTTTGGCTGCAGTTTCTTGCAAAGATTTGGACATGATGCCGCCCACTTCTAAACACTCGGAAACAATACGGGTATCGATTTCTTCTTCATCGCGGTAAGGAATGTTTTCATCAATATGGACATCTGCGCTGGCAAATGCAGATGCAAACAAGAATGCGGTTGCAAGGATACGGTTAGGAGACATAGTAGGGTACCTGAAATGGAATGTTAAAAAGAGTTGTTATTGTATAACGGCATTTACACTCAATCAACATAAGTTAAATAGGAAAAGATTTTGTTGAAATAGCTGTTATAGCAAGATAATCAAAAGGCCGTCTGAAATACTGCTATTCAGACGGCCTTTTGATTGGGGCATTAATTTGTTCTGGTCAAATAAGGCAGGGGATCGACTGCTTTGCCGTTTAGACGAACTTCAAAATGAAGCTTGACGCTGTCTGTATCGCTGCTGCCCATGGTGGCGATAACTTGACCTGCTTGGACTTTTTGATCTTTTTGTACCAAAAGCGTGTCGTTGTGGGCATAGGCGGTAATGGTGTAGTCATTGTGGCTGATCAAAATCAGCTTGCCGTAACCGCGGACTTCTTCGCCAACGTAGATAACGGTACCGGCTGCGGCGGAACGGATTTGTTGGCCTTGTGTGCCTGCAATATCTATTCCTTTGCTGGTGGTGCCGTTGTAGCGTTGGATAATGGAGAATGAGGCGTTATCGGTCGGCCATTGCAGGTTCAATCGGTTGATCGGGGTAACGGTAGTGGTTTGGCGTTGCTGCGGTGCAGTGCTGCGTGGGGCAACATGACGGCGGACGCGCAATACTTGACCGACTTCGATTTGTGAGGCGTTGGGAAGGTTATTCCATGCAACCAGTGTGTTGACATTTTGTCCGTAGCGTTTGGCAATTTGGGTCAGGGTATCGCCAGGGCGGACTTTGTAGTAGCCGTCAGGTACGGCGCGGTTGGAAGAGGTATTGTTGCCGGCGCAGGCTGCTAAGACGGCAATGGTGCTGATAAGTGCCAGATGTTTTAAGGCCGTCTGAAAGGTGGAAATAAAGTTTGTATTCATGGGATATTTCAAAATGTATCGTTATGCTGCGTATGATAGATAGGAAGAGTGAAAAAAGGTTCACTCAAAAGGCATGGGGTAAAATGTAGAAAGGTAGTATATTAACATTGAAAATTTGTGGATATAGCGGCATATTTTTTTATCATTTTGATGATAAAGGATTTTTTTTGATAAGGTAAAAGAAAGTGAAAGTTTTTTCAGACGGCATTGAATAAGGCAATAAAAATCCCCTGCCGGGATAAACGGGCAGGGGATTTTTGTCTCATCGAACTTATTTGTTCAATTCGTTAGCCAGATACAGCCAGGTTTCAATGACGGTATCAGGGTTGAGCGATACGCTCTCGATACCTTCTTCAACCAGCCATTTGGCAAAGTCCGGATGGTCTGATGGGCCTTGACCGCAAATACCGACGTATTTGTTTTGTTTGCGGCAGGCAGAGATTGCCAAGTGCAACATCACTTTAACGGCAGGATTACGCTCGTCGAAGGATTCGGATACCAAACCGCTGTCACGGTCGAGGCCGAGGGTCAGCTGGGTCATGTCGTTAGAGCCGATGGAGAAGCCGTCGAAGTATTGCAGGAATTGTTCTGCCAATACCGCGTTGCTCGGCAGTTCGCACATCATGATCAGGCGCAGACCGTTTTTGCCACGTTCCAAACCGTTTTCTTTCAGGGCTTTAACAACAGCTTCTGCTTCACCCAAAGTACGAACGAATGGAATCATGATTTCGACGTTGGTCAAACCCATTTCATCGCGAACGCGTTTCAAGGCTTTGCATTCGAGTGCGAAGCAGTCTTTGAAGTTATCAGCTACATAACGTGCTGCACCACGGAAGCCCAACATTGGGTTTTCTTCGTGCGGTTCATAGATGCTGCCACCCACCAAGTTAGCGTACTCGTTGGATTTGAAGTCAGACATACGGACGATGGTTTTGCGTGGATAAACCGAAGCAGCCAAAGTTGCCACACCTTCCGCAATTTTATCGACATAGAAGTCGACAGGAGAAGCGTAGCCGGCGATGCGGCGGGTAATTTCCGCTTGCAATTCATCGTCTTGTTTGTCAAATTCCAACAAGGCTTTCGGGTGGATACCGATTTGGCGGTTGATGATGAATTCCATACGTGCCAAGCCGATACCTTCGCTAGGCAGGTTGGCGAAGCTGAATGCCAATTCAGGGTTACCAACGTTCATCATTACTTTGACAGGGGCTTTAGGCATGTTGTCCAAAGCAACATCGGTAATTTGTACGTCCAGCAAGCCGGAGTAGATGAAGCCGGTATCGCCTTCGGCACAAGATACGGTCACTTCTTGGCCTTCAGACAGCAGATCGGTAGCGTCACCACAACCTACAACAGCCGGAATACCCAATTCACGCGCGATAATCGCTGCGTGGCAGGTACGGCCGCCACGGTTGGTAACAATGGCAGAAGCACGTTTCATCACCGGTTCCCAATCCGGGTCGGTCATGTCGGTAACGAGTACGTCGCCTGCTTCAACGGAATCCATCTCGGAAGCATCTTTCACCAAGCGGACTTTACCTTGGCCAACTTTTTGACCGATGGCTCGGCCTTCGCACAAGACAACTTTTTCGCCGTTGATAGAGAAGCGGCGCAGGTTGCGGCTACCGTCTTCTTGAGATTTCACAGTTTCAGGACGTGCTTGCAGGATGTAGAGTTTGCCATCCAAGCCGTCGCGGCCCCATTCGATGTCCATTGGGCGGCCGTAGTGTTTTTCAATGGTCAGCGCGTAATGAGCCAACTCGGTTACTTCGGCATCGGTAATGGAGAAGCGTTGACGGTCTTCTGCAGGTACATCAACGTTGGTTACAGATTTACCGGCTTCGGCTTTGTCGGTAAAGATCATTTTGATTTGTTTCGAACCCATGGTTTTGCGCAGGATAGCCGGTTTTCCTGCTTTCAAAGTAGGTTTGAATACATAGAATTCGTCAGGGTTTACCGCACCTTGTACGACGTTTTCGCCCAGACCGTAAGAAGAGGTAACGAAAACGACTTGGTCGTAACCGGATTCGGTATCGATGGTAAACATCACACCGGAAGCACCGCTGTCAGAACGCACCATGCGTTGTACGCCGGCAGAAAGGGCAACGATATCGTGTTCGAAGCCTTTGTGGACACGGTAAGAAATGGCACGGTCGTTGTACAGGGAAGCGAATACATGGTGCATTGCTTCTTTAACGTTATCCAAGCCGTTGATATTTAGGAAGGTTTCTTGTTGGCCGGCAAAAGAAGCGTCCGGCAAGTCTTCTGCTGTTGCGGAAGAACGTACGGCAACGGAGATGTCCGCACCGCCGGCATCGGCAACCATTTTGTTCCAAGCCGTTTCGATTTCAGCATCCAGCTGCTCAGGGAACGGGGTATCCAAAATCCATTGACGGATTTCTTTACCCACGCGTGCCAATTCGGCAACGTCTTCAACATCCAGTTGTTTCAGGGCTTCGGAAATACGCTCGCTCAGACCATTGTGAGCCAGGAAAGCACGATAAGCTTCGGCTGTGGTTGCAAAACCGCCGGGAACGCGCACGCCTTTTTCAGTCAGTTGGCTGATCATTTCGCCCAAAGAGGCATTTTTACCGCCCACTCGCTCAACGTCAGTCATACGCAGGTTTTCAAACCAAATAACGTAGTTTTCGGCCATTTGTGTGTCCAATCCAATCCAAAAAATGTTAAAAAAGAAACAAATCCGCCTGCTTATTGTAGCCATTCGTTTGATGGCTGTCATGTGTTTTATCTTTTTAAAAATCACAAATTCGTCTGTGATATTGTGCTTTTCAGGCGTGTAGCCTTCTGAAATGTGAATATCAGATTCATGTTTTTACGTGTTATCTTCTTGTTAAATATGGAAAACAAAATAAGTTAATAAATTTAAGAATCGAAATTTATTTTGCAAAATTGAAATAAAATTCCAATAAAACTGAAAAAATAAAATTTTATTCTAATTTAAAATTTATTCAAATTTGTTGTAATCCTGTGTAATCTGCCGGGAATCGCTTTATTGTAAAGGCTGTAACTGCTATGATTGCCGTCTGAAACGTTACCCTCAAGAGGATTCATTATGACTGATCCACGCCAAGTCTTTTATATTTCCGACCGAACCGGCCTGACCGCTGAAAATATCGGTGAAGCCTTGCTGAACCAATTTGGCAATGTTGAGTTCAAACGCCATACCTATCCGTTTATCGATACTCCTGAAAAAGCACGTGCTGTTGTAGACAAAGTCAACCAGTCAGCTGAAAAATTCGGCGTGCGCCCGATTGCTTTTGTCAGTGTGGTCAATGACGAAATCCGTGAAATCATCAAGAAAGCCAATGCGTTCCATATTAATTTCTTTGAAACCTTTCTCGGTCTTTTGGAAAAGGAACTCAATACGGAGGCGGTTGCCGCCCAGCAGGGGCACCACAGTATCGGCAATACCCAACGCTATGATGCGCGTATGGAGGCGGTCAATTTTTCACTGAATCATGATGACGGTGTCAGCGATAAAAACCTGCAGGAAGCGGATGTGATTTTGATGGGCGTGTCCCGTTCGGGCAAAACGCCGACCTGTCTCTATCTGGCCCTGCAATACGGTATCCGCGCCGCAAACTATCCATTGATTCCCGATGATTTGGAATCGACCGATTTGCCGCGTATGGTCAAACCTTACAAAGACAAGCTGTTCGGCTTGACCATTCAGCCTGAGCGTCTGCAGGCTATCCGTCATGAGCGCCGTCCTAATTCGACCTATGCCAAAATCGATACTTGCCGCAGCGAGATTGCCGATGCGCAAAATATGTTCAAACGTCACGGAGTGCCGTTTACCAATACAACGGATAAATCTGTGGAAGAACTCGCCGTTCATATCTTGCAGGCTTGTAAGCTGAAACGCCGTTTCTAAATGAAATGATAAAAGGCCGTCTGAAACTTCAGACGGCCTTTTTTTATTTTGTACATTAGGTCTTAGGCAAGGTAACACCGGTTTGCCCCATGTATTTGCCGTTGCGATCTTTGTATGAAGTTTCGCAGACTTCATCGCTTTCAAAGAACAAGACTTGGGCCACGCCTTCGCCGGCGTAGATTTTGGCAGGCAGGGGGGTAGTGTTGGAAAACTCAAGCGTAACGTAGCCTTCCCACTCAGGCTCGAATGGGGTAACGTTGACGATAATGCCGCAGCGAGCGTAAGTGGACTTGCCTAAGCAGACGGTCAGGACGTTGCGCGGGATGCGGAAATATTCGACTGTGCGCGCCAGTGCAAAGGAGTTGGGCGGAATGATGCAGCAGTCGTCTTCGACGGTAACGAAGTTTTTCGGGTCGAAATTTTTCGGGTCGACGATGGTGCTGTTGATATTGGTGAAGATTTTGAATTCATTGGCACAACGGATATCGTAGCCGTAGCTGGATGTGCCGTAGGAAATGATGCGTTGGCCGTTGGCCTCTTTGATTTGGTTGGGCTCGAACGGCTCAATCATGCCGTGTTCTTCGGCCATGCGGCGTATCCATTTGTCGGATTTAATGCTCATGGTGGTTGTCCTGGGGTAAGGGTTGTTTGGAAATTTTTTGAAATCAATACAACAGCCTTTAAGCAGGCTTGTCAATTGATGTTTCAGACGGCCTTAAATATGGATAAGGCCGTCTGAAAGGCTGTTTATTTAGTTTTGGAAGCAGATTTCTTAGCCAGTTTGACTTCTTTAATCATACCGTCTTCGCATTTCATGATGAAGACGGGTGTGCCGTTTTGAGAGGCAGTAAAGTTTCCGTGCGCCCTGCCTTTTTTGAACACGCCCTCCAGCGTCATATTGCGTAATTTGGCGCTGTTGGAGGAGAAAGGTTCGATAAAGGTTTCGCTGTTGCTGGAAACGGTATATACGCCTTTGCCGTCAAATTTGCCGTCTTTAAAGGCTCCGACATAGCTGCGGCCGTCTTGGCATTTCCATGTGCCTTTGCCGGATGGTTTGCCGTCTTTACCGACATCGCCAGCATAAGCGCAACCTTTTTCCTGATAAGGATTGATGGTTTCGGCAATGGCAGGCGTACCCAGCATTAAGGCGATAGGGAGTAGGGCGAGGTATTTCATCATTTATATTCCTTTTTGCAGGCAGTTTCAGACGGCCTGATATTGGGATTCAAAAGTCAGCAGGGTTTCAGCAATACGGCGTGGCAATATGGCTAAAGCGTGTTCGCGCATGGCCGTAGGGATCCCGTAGTAGGCTTCAGCAATACTGCCGGTAATGGCCGCCAAGGTATCGCTGTCTCCGCCTAGGGAAACTGCCAGTCGGATGGCGTGTTCAAAATCATCGCTTTCAAGAAAGGCGGTAATCGCTTGAGGTACGGTTTCCTGACAGCTTTCGTTGAAATGATAATGCGGGCGGATTTGGTCGCAACTTTGGCTCAAGTCGTAGCCGAATTGCCGTGTAATGTTTTCTTTGATTTGCGCTTTGCCCATACCGGTACGCGCCCAAAAGATGGCGGCAGCTACGGCTTGCGCGCCTTTAATGCCTTCCGGGTGGTTGTGCGTTACGATGGCGGATTGCTCAGCAAAATGCAGGGTTTCTTCCAATGTGGCAAATGCCCAACCAACGGCAGAAACACGCATGGCCGAGCCATTGCCCCAGCTATTATAAGGTGTAGGATCTTTCCATTCTATCCATTGTGAGAAGCGGCCGCCATATGCGCCTTTTGGACAGGGATATGCCCTACACCAGCCTTGTAAAATAGAGGCTAAATTATCGTTGCAGCCTTGTAAAACCCAATCGGCAATGGCAGCAGTGCAAATCGTGTCATCTGTAAAGTCGCTGTCGGGGCTGAAAATGTCAAAATCGGTGTGACGGTAGTTGTCAAACTCAAATCGTGATCCGGCAATATCGCCGATGACTGCGCCCAACATCATGACATCCTTTCTGATACTTCTATCGTCGTTACCGTACCGTCTGCCAAACGGCTGTTGGCAGGTACAAATACCACCATCAGCGTAGGATTTCCACGCGCCATCATCGGCATCAGACTAAGCGGCATATTTGGATCGGTTTTCTGAAAGCGAACCCGCTCGTCACCTACGCCAAACAGTCTGTTGGGATGGTCAGGCGCTGCTTCATCCATTCCTGATTACAGAATTTTTTGCTTTTCGGCCGGAGTTTTACCGTTTAGCAGGTTTGGATTGGTTTGCTCAAGGAATACAGATTTCGCCAATGTCCAATAAGTATGGCCGGGCTGTCCGCTGGGGTTTTGGGTTTTCATCTTATGGGCAAAATAATCAACAGCCTGTTGCTGGTTCATTGCCTTGATTGCTTCTGTATTTGAGCCGTATTTGGTTTCTTTTGGGTTGTTCCGCAAATCAAACTGAAAACGGTTGTATTCGGCTTTTCCTTCTTCATAAACAAATCTTCGTGCATATTCATTCGCTGTTATATTGCGATTTCCATCAATATCAAGATCAAGCTTGGAAATTGTTTTCAACAAACCATGTCCTAACTCATGAGCCCAATCAGAAGCAGTCAGATATCTTTTGTCT
The DNA here is from genome assembly GCF_051957355.1 of Neisseria sp. P0018.S001. Taxonomy (NCBI): domain Bacteria; kingdom Pseudomonadati; phylum Pseudomonadota; class Betaproteobacteria; order Neisseriales; family Neisseriaceae; genus Neisseria; species Neisseria sp. P0018.S001. Next base: position 107,092 of record NZ_JBQCWN010000001.1, read on the forward strand.
GCCATACCGAATACAATACTTCTATTTTCTTTACTGCCAATTAGTTTGCTTTGGAAAAATATGCCGGAATATCTAGTGTATTGCTTGAATACTCCCTAACCCCCATTGATTGATAAAGTTATGGGTTTGCCCCAGTAAAATTGAATCCCGAATAATCTGATTAACTTCCGAAACAGGCATCCCTAATTTTAAAAAATGCTGCCGGATTTGTGCTGTTGTAGCCATACCATATACCTTTAAAATTAAATACTATCGACTATCTGATAAGAAAGATGCTGGAAATATCATTAATGCATTTGTCTGTTGGATGCTGAAATAATATTCCTGCACCTTTCTCCTCCCTTATAACCAAATGTCTATCACTCCCAATCAAATGGTTGTTTTCATCTACTGCTACTTGTTTTACTACCGTATACCTAGGAAAAACTTGTTCTGTTCCATTGTTAAAGCATACGCTGACCGGGCTTAGGATATGAGATGAAACATAGGGTTTCGGCAAATCATCAGGATAACGGTCGTCAGGAAACAATGAACGGTATCGTTTTATATAATCAGGCGTTGCTTCGATTTCTAAAAAAGTACTGCCGTCGTAGTCGGTCTGATGCACTACCGTAAAGCCGTCGGTCGGCCGTTTTAGCTTACGCCGCCTGTGTTTGAGCCATTTCTGCCGCTCTGCCTTGTCTTTCCATCTGAGTACCGCCTGTTTTTCTCCGTCAGGCCGCAAACGGCCGGAAAGCCGCAGATAGCGCCGGTACACGGGAATCTGCCACTTTTTCGCTAAATCTTCAGGTGGCATATCAAGCAAACAGGCACTATGCAGCGTGCCGGCCATCTGTCTGAACAAATTCTCGAAGCTCTCTACAGGATAAAGCTGCCCGCAGCCCGTTGCGTCATCCGCATATGCTTGAGAAACAGAGACCGTCTGAATGCCGCTATCTGCATGAGACAAAATGGGCAGCAACATGGCCGGCCACAACAAAGCAGCTAAAAATTTCACACTCATCTCCTTCTTGATAAAAATTATTACTTGCTAAGGTTTTTTGTTGGATTTCTCTTATCAGCAAGATCTAGTCTATAAACAGTATCAGAAATACCATGCTCGATTTCATGGGCATAATCAGAAGCCGTAAGATAATCTTTTCCAAATACCATCTCACGGTATTCAATGTCTTCTTTTAATTTTCTCGTTGTATAAGTGGCTGGAACATGATGATCGCCACGAATACTTGATAGCCCCCATTTATTGATAAAAATATGAGTCTTTTGCATAATAACATTATCCCGCATGATGCTATCAATCTCCTTTTTAGGCATGCCCATGCGAATAAAATGCTGCCGAATTTGTGCATTTTGAACTGTTGCCATAATAATTCTCCTATTAATTGTTTGAGTAAATTTTTAATTTTAATTGGTGATAAAATAATTTTTTTTATATAAATAATTTTTTTTATATTGAATATAAGATATTTCCTTGCTACATCTCATATTTTCTTGGTTATCATGCATAAAGTATAGAGATACACTATCATGAATAGACAATCTTGCATGAAAATTCTTAATATGACCGTTGTTGTCAATAGCCTCTAATGATTTTTCTAAGTTGTCAATATCCTTTAATGATTTTCCAAAACTTACAGCAGAATCAGAACAAAATATCGGTCTAAACATTGGATGCCAACCAATGCTTGGCAGGGGCAAATCCTCGGGATAACGGTTGTCAGGAAACAACGAACGGTAATGCTTTAAATAATCAGGCGTTGCTTCGATTTCTAAAAAAGTACTGCCGTTGTAGTTGGTCTGATGCACTACCGTAAAGCCGTCGGTCGGCCGTTTTAGCTTACGCCGCCTGTGTTTGAGCCATTTCTGCCGCTCTGCCTTGTCTTTCCATCTGAGTACCGCCTGTTTTTCTCCGTCAGGCCGCAAACGGCCGGAAAGCCGCAGATAGCGCCGGTACACGGGAATCTGCCACTTTTTCGCTAAATCTTCAGGCGGCATATCAAGCAAACAGGCACTATGCACCGTACCGGCCATCTGCCTGAACAAACTCTCGAAGCTATTTACAGGATAAAGCTGCTCGCAGCCCGTTGCGTCATCCGCATATGCTTGAGAAACAGAGACCGTCTGAATGCCGCTATCGGCATGAGACAAAATGGGCAGCAACATGGCCGGCCACAGCAAAGCAGCTAAAAATTTCACACTCATCTCCTTCTTGATAAAAATTATTACTTGCATTGATATTATTCCCAATATTTTTCACTGCAAGCACATTTACACTACACGCTAATCACGCTAATTGTTTGTTTTATTTTGATGTTTATATGTTATTGCAAGTTGGGTAGCCCAGGCCGTCTGAAACATGCTTTGTCGCAAAATACGGGCAAGCTGCTACAATACAGCCGCTATGTCGAAACAAAACAAACGGAGAAACGGCACGCCATGAGCAACACACGACAAACACCGGAAATCCCCGCCGCACCGCTGCAAGAATCCCGCGCGTGGTTTGACGCGCACACCGCCGGTTTGCCCGAACCTGCGCAAAAGCTGCTTCAGACGGCCTTGTCGCTGGCCGAGACGCATTATCCTGCCGATGCGGCCACGCCTGCGGGCGAGCCGCTTTTGGCGCACCTTTTGGGTGCGGCGCGTATGGTGAACGAATTGGATTTGCTGCCCGATGCGGTGGCCGCCACGCTTTTGGCCGACATCGTGCGTTTTGTGCCCGACTGGCGCGAGCTGCTCACGGAACGCTGCAACAGTACTGTCGCCGAGCTGGTCAAAGGTGTGGACGAAGTGCAGAAGCTTACACACTTTGCCCGTGTGGACAGCCTCGCCACGCCTGAAGAGCGCGCCCAACAGGCAGAAACCATGCGTATTATATTTCAGACGGCCTTTGATATTTCCCAATCAAAAGGCCGTCTGAAAAATTACTCTTGCCAGCCGCCTAAATAAGAAACCAGTTCTTCCAACATGGTGCTGATGGCTTCGGTCATTAGGATTTGCGAGGCAAAGGCGAGGCTGGCGGCATCGTCGCCGTTGCTTTCCGCTTCTTCTTGCAAAACGTCCAGATACTGGATGCGTTTGAGTGTAAAGTCTTGAGTGAGGATGAACGCAATTTGTTCGCGCCATACCAAGCCCAGCTGGGTAACGGTTTTGCCGTTTTTAACGTGTTGTACCACTTCGTCGGCGGTCAGGTCTTGTTTGGAAACTTTGACGACCGGAACAACATCGCCGACGCCTTTGAGTTCGCAATCGCTGTCCAATTCAAAACCGCCCTCACAGTGGCCTTGCAGCAGCCAGCTGGTCATCAGGGAAGAGGGCGATTGTTTGGTGTTGGGCAGGGCTGCTTCAAGACCGCCCAACGCCTCGCGCAGTTTGGTCAGGATATTTTCCGCTTTGGCAGATGCGGCATTGTTGACTAAAAGATACCCGTGGCGCGTGTCGAAAATCGCCTGTGTGCGGCTGCTGCGCGTAAAGGCACGGGGCAGCAGGTCGTCAGTAATCTGTTCTTTCAGCTCTTGTTTTTCTTTGCGGCCGACATTGCGCGCTTCGTTGTTTTGGATTTCCAAAACCTTTTCATCCAAAATATCGCGGATCACGCCGGCAGGCAGGACTTTTTCTTCTTTTTTCAGAGCAACGCGCCAAGTGTAATCGGCAGGGAAAACCAGCTCGGGCGAAAAGGAAACCGGCGTGGCGAAGCCTTCGCTAAACCAGTCCAAACCCTGACAATGGGCAAATTCGGATTGTGCCAATTTGTCGGCAAGGACTTCTAATTCGGGCAACTTGTCTTTGTTGAGCGGATAAAAACTGATTTGCTTAAACCACATGGCGAGTTTTCCTTTTTATTAAAACCGGCATTATACAGGGAAAATAACATACGGAAATCGGCAGCACCTTTAAAAATGCAGTAAAAGCGTTGACAGAAGAAAAGGCTTTCTGTATAGTTCGCGCTTCGGTTACGCGCCCATCGTCTAGAGGCCTAGGACACTGCCCTTTCACGGCGGCAACCGGGGTTCGAATCCCCGTGGGCGTGCCAAGATTCTTAAAAACGCACCTGCTTTTGCAGGGGCGTTTTTTGTTTTCAGACGGCCTGTCGCTGTGAAAATATCTTTAAATTGGTTTACAATAATGCCATTCTGAATCTTAACGAGAGAAAACAATGTTAGACATCCAATTGCTCCGCAGCAATACCGCCGCAGTGGCAGAACGTTTGGCCGCACGCGGTTATGAGTTTGATACCGCGCGTTTCAACGCTTTGGAAGAGCAACGCAAAGCCGTTCAAGTGAAAACAGAAGAGTTGCAGGCTTCGCGCAACAGTATTTCCAAACAAATCGGTGCGTTGAAAGGTCAAGGCAAACACGAAGAGGCTCAAGCTGCGATGGATCAGGTTGCCCAAATCAAAGTGGATTTGGAGCAGGCTGCCGCTGATTTGGATGCTGTTCAGAAAGAATTGGACGCATGGTTGTTGACCATTCCGAACCTGCCGCACGAAAGTGTTCCTGCCGGTAAAGATGAAACTGAAAACGTTGAAGTTCGCAAAGTTGGCACACCGCGCGAATTTGACTTTGAAATCAAAGACCATGTTGATTTGGGCGAGCCTTTGGGCTTGGATTTTGAAGGTGGTGCGAAACTGTCCGGCGCGCGCTTTACCGTGATTAAGGGCCAAATTGCCCGTCTGCATCGCGCTTTGGCTCAGTTCATGCTGGACACGCACACGCTGAAACACGGCTATACCGAGCATTACACGCCTTATATCGTGGATGACACTACTTTGCAGGGCACGGGCCAACTGCCTAAATTTGCAGAAGATTTGTTCCATGTTACCCGCGGCGGTGATGAGAGTAAGAAAACGCAATATCTGATTCCGACTGCAGAAGTGACGCTGACGAATACTGTTGCCGACAGCATCGTGGCCGGCAGTGATTTGCCGTTGAAATTGACTGCGCATTCCCCATGTTTCCGCTCCGAAGCGGGCGCATACGGTAAAGACGTGCGCGGTTTGATTCGCCAGCACCAATTCGACAAAGTGGAAATGGTGCAAATCGTTCACCCGGAAAAATCATACGAAGCGCTGGAAGAAATGGTCGGCCACGCTGAAAATATTTTGAAAGCGTTGGAACTGCCATACCGCGTGATTACTTTGTGTACCGGCGATATGGGCTTCGGTGCAACCAAAACCTACGACTTGGAAGTTTGGGTTCCTGCGCAAAATACGTACCGCGAAATTTCCAGCTGCTCCAACTGCGAAGATTTCCAAGCACGCCGTATGAAGGCGCGTTTCAAAGATGAAAACGGTAAAAACCGTTTGGTGCATACTTTGAACGGCTCAGGCTTGGCTGTCGGCCGTACTTTGGTGGCGGTATTGGAAAACCATCAAAATGCCGACGGCAGCATTAATGTTCCTGCTGCGTTGCAACCGTATATGGGCGACGTGACCAAACTGGAAGTAAAATAATCGTGGTTTAAAAGATAAGGCCGTCTGAAACTTGGGTTCAGACGGCCTTTTCTATGATTGAGTAATTATTTGTTGTGCTGACGGAAATATTCCCATTCTTTGACAACGGTACCGTCAGGCAAGTGGCACACGCCGTATTCGCCACCGTCTTTGTCTTTTTTGATTTCGGATTTGCCGCCTTGTTTGACGCAGAATTCAGAAGCCGGATTGGCCACGCCGACCTTAGGAGATTCTTGTTTTTCAGAAGCGGAGCAGGCGGCCAAAGCAGTTGCGGCAGCAAGGCTGAGGATGATGGGTTTGATCATGGCGTGTCTTTCATTTGAAGGATAAAAACAAGCGGATTATGAGGGATGCTTGCGTTTAATTGAGTTAAACAGATTAAAGGCCGTCTAAAAAGTTTTCAGACGGCCTTTAGTTTAAGAAGTCATACCGGATTATTTGGCTGCTTCGGTTTTTTCGCCTTCTTTAGCAAAGTATTTGGCGTAAATTTTGTCGTATTCGCCGCTTTCGCGTACTTTTTTCAGCGCATCGTTCAACATTTTGATGGTTGCTTCGTCGCCTTTGCGTGCAGCGATACCGTAGTTTTCGATGGTGAAGTCAGGCAGGGAGATGAAATCCAAGCCTTTGGTCGGGTTGTTTTTCACATAGTTGGCAATAACCGCGCTGTCGCTGACTACGGAATCCAGGCCGCCGTTTTCCAATTCTTTGATAATCAGGGGAACGCTTTCAAAGCGGGCGATTTTCGGATTGTCGTTACCCAAGAGTTTGGAAACGGAGAAGTCGCCGGTGTAGCCGGTTACCACGCCGACTTTGGCCATGTTTTTCAGGTCTTCGGAGGAAGCTACTTTTTTGCCTTTGGGAACGAGGACAACTTGGGTGATTTCAAAGTATGGATCGCTGAAGAGCATGCTTTGTTTGCGGTCGTCAGTGATGGTTACGCCGGACATAACGATGTCCACGTCGCCGTTGTTCAGAGAAGGGAAGAGGCTTTCCCATGGCTGGTGTTTGAATTCGACTTTGAAGTTGCCGGCTTTGGCCATGGCATTCATCAAATCTACGTCAAAACCTTCTACTTTGCCGGCAGAATCCAAAGATTCAAATGGGGCAAACTCGGCGTTAGAGCCGACACGGTACACTTTATCGGCAGGAGCAGAGGCATTGTTGCTTTGACCGCCGCAGGCAGTCAGGGCAAGGGCGGAGCAAGCGAGAGCAGTGGCCAGCCATTTTTTCATGTTCATGATATGTGCTTTCTTAATAAAATGTTAACGGATAAAATCTTAGTTTAGCATAATTTTGTGAACAAACTAGCCGAAATCAGTGGTCTTTTTCTCGGAAAAATGCGTAGGTCACGTCATGGAAGAGGTCGGTGTGCGGACTGTCTTCATAGCTCAATTCCGCCAACGCGTCTTCAAAGGCAAGCTGGATGGATTCTACGGCATCGTTGGCCATGTCGGAGGGCAGGGAGCGGATAAGGCCTTTGAGTGCGGTGGCGAGGACGTGGTTTTGCATACGCAAAGCGTCGTTGGCCTCTTCCAGATATTCGAGGCGTTGTTCGATGCTGCTCATGATGTATCCTTGAGTATTAAATAAAATAGTGATTATATAGCGAATTAATATTAAAATGTGACGCTTGCGCCGGCTTGCCGGATATGTCCAACCATCGGCCGTATTTCAAGTGATTTTAGGTTTGAATGCGGTTCACAATAAAAATGAAAAAACGAGATTATTATGGAAAACAACCGTCTTGACCCCGCAGCCCTCGAGGAAGAAGACCTGAATTGGGAAAAACGCCTGGAAAGATTGCGTCAGGCACGACAATTCAATACCGTGCCGACTCATGCGCCATTGGTCAAAAAATCGGACGACGCTGTCGAAGCTGCGCCCAAAACCGCGTCTAAAAAAGAATATAAATTAGATGCTGATAATCGTGAAAAAGTATTGGAAGAGTATTTGTACCGCTGGCAGTTGGAACACAATACTGCCCTTGCAGACGATGGCGAAGCAGTGGAAACCGATGCGATGGTGGTTTTGCAGGACAACTGGTTGAGCGCGCAATCGGCATTGCAGGCCGCGGCTTCAGAGCGTCATATCGAATCAACGCGTACCGTCAGACTGAATCCGAAATCAGGTGCGGTAGATTTTGATGCGCCTGAAGTGGAAGAAACTGAAAAACCGGAAAATGATGATGCGGAAGCGGCTGAAGAGGCGGTTTCAGACGGCCTTGAAAAAGAACCGGCCATCAATGTCCATATCAATGTATTGAACCCGCAAGCGATTGGCCGTCGGGAGGTATTCTGCGTTTCTGAAAAAGATTTGACCGAGCGTCTGATTAAGCGTTTGCGCCCCCATGTAGCCGATGCAGTCAACGGCATGATTCGGATTGCCGTGCAAAAACAAATGGCCTTGTTCACTTACCAGTTGCAGCAAATGCTCAACGAGCAGGCGCCGGGCTTGGTGGAGGATGTATTGGAACACAACGTCAAACGTATTTTGGACGATATGAAGACTGAAATGAAATACCGCCGTTGAGTATCCGGGCCGTCTGAAAAGTTTCAGACGGCCTTCGGCGTAAATTTCCCTTAAAATTTTACGAAGCGTGTATAATGGCGGCTCACGTTTTCGTGATAAATATCCTTTCTAAATAGTTGATATGCCCGATGCAGAATCGGGCATTTTTTTTGAGATTGTTATGAATAAAAATAAAATCATTGTATTGCTGATTGCTTTGGTTGCCGTATTTGCCTATAACAAAATGCAAAACAAGCAGTCGGTACAATCGCAGAATCAGCAGAAAATAGAAGCCGTTCAAAAACAAAATAATGCGGGAGGAAAAAACGCCGATACGGCTCAACAGCAAATCGGTTCGGGCAAAGAATCAGCCGAAGCGGTTTTGAAACAGGCGTTTGAAAACGAGCAAAGCGATATTCAGGTTGAGGGCGAGGGCACGGTATGGAAAACCCTGCCGGATGACAACAAAGGCACGCGCCACCAACGCTTTATCTTGAAGCTCTCCAGCGGCCAAACGCTTTTAGTGGCACACAATATCGACCTTGCCGACAAAATCAAAGGCTTGAAAAAAGGTGATAAAGTAGCGTTTTACGGCGAATATGAATGGTCGGAGCAGGGCGGTGTTATCCATTGGACGCATCATGATCCGGCAGGCCGTCATGAAGACGGTTGGCTGAAGCACGGCGGACAGGTTTATCAATAACCGTTCAGACGGCCTCCTGCTTGAAAGATGACAGGAATAAGCGCAAAATGTTAACAAATTAAACAGGCGTATTGTTTACTGCGCCCATCGCAACATACAGTAGATTGAAAAACAAATGAGCAAAAAACTTCATCCCCAAACGCTTGCCATCCGTAGTGGCAAAGAGCAAACCGAATATTATGAACACAATCAGGCTCTGTTTTTGACCAGCAGCTTCATGTGGGAAAACGCCCAACATGCTGCTGATTTGTTTTCTAAAAAAATCAAAGGTTTTACCTATACCCGTACGGCCAACCCTACCATTGCCGCCTTTGAGAAACGCATTGCTGCATTGGAAGGCGCAGAGCGCGCGGTAGCCACTTCGACCGGTATGTCCGCGATTCAGGCAGCGTTTTTCACCTTCTTGCAAGCCGGTGATCATGTGATTTCCAGCCGCAGCCTGTTTGGTACGACTGTCGGTTTTATCAATAACATCGTAACCAAGTTCGGCATCGAAGTCAGCCATGTGTCGCCGGTTGATGTAGATGAATGGAAAGCGGCCATCAAGCCCAATACTAAACTGTTTTTCTTGGAAACCCCATCCAACCCTTTGGGCGAAGTTGCCGATTTGGAAGCTTTAGCCGAACTGGCACACAGCATTGGCGCGCTTTTGGTGGTGGACAACAGCCTCTTGTCGCCAGCCGGTTCGCAGCCTTTGAAACACGGTGCGGATATTTCCGTGTCTTCCGCAACCAAAGCGATTGACGGTCACGGCCGCGTGATGGGCGGCGTGTTGGCCGGCTCGGAAGAATTGATGACGCAAGTAGCCATGTATTGCAACTCTTGCGGTTTGGCGATGTCTCCGTTTAACGCATGGCAGTTGTTGAGCGGCGTGGAAACCTTGTCGCTGCGTATGGAAAAACAATACGACAATGCGCTGAAAATCGCCCAATGGTTGAAAGAGCAGCCGCAAGTCCAAGCTGTGTACTACACCGGTTTGCCCGACCATCCGCAAGCCGAACTGATCCGCAAACAGCAAAATGGCGGCGGTATCGTCGTGGGTTTTGAAGTTGCAGACCAAGAAGAAGCATGGAAAATTGTGGACGGCGTAGAACTCTTTTCCCGTACTGCCAACCTCGGCGATGTGCGCTCGACCATCACCCATCCGTGGACAACCACGCACGGCCGGATGCAGCCTGAAGAAAAACTCGCCGCCAATATCCGCCCGGGCTTGATCCGCCTCTCTGTCGGTTTGGAATACATCGACGATTTGATTGATGATTTGCAACAAGTATTGAACAAATAATCTAAAAACAAATTTCAGACGGCCTTAAATTTTAATAGGCCGTCTGAAAGCAATTAAACACACATCTTAAGAATAAAAGGAAAAAAATAATGTCTGAAGCAGAATTCGCCTCATGGGCAATGAAAATCCTACTGAGCGGCCTGATTATCTTTTTGGGCTTTATTGTTTGGAACTTGGGTAAAGAATCCAAAGCCGGCAAATTCGGCATTGCCATGCTCTTCTTGGTTTTGGGCTTGGGTGTGTTTGGATTCGTATTTAAAGAATTGCTGATTAGCTTTTTGGTATTGCCGAAGTAGGCAGGAAGTTTATTGATAGAACAAGGCCGTCTGAAAAAATGTTCAGACGGCCTTTTGATTTAATGTTTTAAATTACGCCCAATTCTTGCAAGCCGCGCAATACGCCGTCTTCATCGACACTTGGGCAGACGAATTGTGCAGCAGCTTTAGCAGCTTCTTCGCCATTGCCCATGGCAACGCCAAAGCCGACGGTTGACAGCATTTCTAAGTCGTTGAAGCTGTCGCCGAATGCCATTACTTTGCTCATATCAATCCCCAGTTTTTCCACTGCGTGAGCAATGCCGCGTGCTTTTGAACCTTCTTTGCGTAGCAGGTCCACAGCATATTCATGCCAGCGGACGGATTTGAAGCCGTGTTGCTGGGTTAGCGGTTGCAGGATTTTTTCTTCTTCCTTATCCACAAAGACCAACATTTGATAAACAGGTTGTTTGCGGAAATATTCTTTGTCCGTCAGGAAGTTGGGCAGGATATGCGATAAGCCTTCGATAACGCGCGGCGAATGGGAGGAAACGGCAATTTCTTGATTGTTGACGAATGCGTAGTCTATTTTGTGTTGTTCAAGCAGGTTGATGGCGGTTTCTATGTCGGCAATGTCCAACGGGTAGCTTTGCAGGGGTTTGCCGCGAAAGGAAATATATTGGCCGTTGATGGTAACGAGCATGTCGATACCGCATTCTTGAATCAAGGCTTTGACTTTGGCGGGAATGGCGGCTTCCGGACGGCCGGTGGCAATGGCAGTCAAAATGCCTTTGGCTTTCAATGCGCGCATGGCTTGAGCAACCGAAGGACGCAGGGTATCCGTGTATTTTCGATAGAGGGTGTCGTCGATGTCAAAGAAGATGATTTCAGGATTATTCATGGTTTACTCGTTGGGCTGGGTATACACAGCTTTCATTGAAAATTGTGTGAACAGCTTGTGTATAAATTGGTTTAGTATTTGATTGCTATTATAAAAATAAGTTCTGATTAAAATTTAGGCAGATTTTTATTTTGAGAATAAAGCGGAAAATTATTCACAATAGGCCGTCTGAAAATTTGGTTTTCAGACGGCCTTGTTTTAAGCAATCAAACGGATATTTTCTTTGTCTTGCCTGAATTTGTTTTTAATCACGAGAGGCAGGCTGCTGTCGAAATACCAGCTTCCATCAGGCAATGCCAACGCGCCGCCGGCGCAGAGCAGGGTAATGCTGTTTCCGGTCAGGGGGTCGGTTTCGGTAATTTCAATTTCGTGCGCTTTGCCCCAATCGGTTACGGGGAGTAGGGCGGCAAGCTCGGTAATGCGTTGGTTTTGATGTTTGATGCCGTTTGGCTGGCGACAGTTGCCATTGCATTTTCCGACGGCCTCGACTGGGCAGGGTTCGCCCTTTGCGTAGCTGGTCGGCAAAATGTTGAGCGAATCTGGGCAGAGTCTGTGTTCTTGCGACCATTGCGTCAAAGCGCGTTTGGCTGCTTTTTTGTGGGCAAACAAACCGTAAGGGCGCCAGTTTCTTGTACCGCTGTTTAACAAGACAATGCGTGCTTGAAGGCTGCCGTGTTCGTCCGCGATAAAGCGGACGGTAGAAAACGATGTGGACTTTTCAGACGGCATCAGTTGGTATTCCTGCATGGTCTGGGCTTTGAGCCATAATGTATGGAGCTGCCCGACTGCCGGAATAAAACGGATGGAGGCTGCGGCTTTGATATGCGGCGGCAGTTTTTTGCTGTGCAGCAGAGTGGCGGTTTCGCTGTATGCGCGTTCATGTGCTTCAATGGCTTGGGCTTTGCCGAAATGGTCAAACCAAACCAATACGCCGTAACTGTCGGGCAGGGCATAGAGCTGTTGGGCGAGTGAATCAGGCAGCCAAGTGGGTAACATTTTCGGATTCATCAATACACGGACGTGTTCGTCCCATTGTTGATGATTTTTTTCTGCCAAACTTAATTCGAGATAATCACATAATGCGGCAACATCAGTCATGGCGCGGTGGCGGTTGGCCGTCTGAATGCCGGTGCGTTCGATAATGCTGTCGAGGCTATGTTTGTAAAACTCAGGATAGAGGCGGCGTGACAGTTGAACCGTACAGAGCGAGGGTGCGGCAAAGTCAGTATGGATACGCGCAAACTCGTGGCGCAGGAAGGTGTAGTCAAAGCGGCTGTTGTGGGCAACAACCACTGCACCTTGCAATAGCGGCAACAAATCGGCTGCAATATCGGCAAAGACAGGCGCGTTTTTCACTGTTTCATCATGAATCCCGGTCAGTCTGGCAACAAATTCGGGAATGCTGCGGCAAGGATTGACCAATTGCTCGTAATGTGTGGCGCGTCCTTGCTCAAAACGAACAAGGGCGACTTCCGTTATCCTGTCTTGATAGAAATTTCCACCGGTCGTCTCCAAATCCACCACGACCACAGGCCGTCCCAAACGGGAAAATGCTTCGGATAAGAGCGGCCAGTGTGCGAAATCTGACATTTTATTCTCTGTAAATTCAATAGCAAATGCGCATTTTACACGCTGTCTGCAAGTTTTCCAAATAAAACGCTTGACAGTAAATAGCCCTCTCTTTATAATTCAAATCTTTCTTGATGCACCCGTAGCTCAGTTGGATAGAGTATCTGGCTACGAACCAGAGGGTCGGGCGTTCGAATCGCTCCGGGTGCGCCACAAGATTTATCTGCGCCCATCGTCTAGCGGTTAGGACATCGCCCTTTCACGGCGGTAACCGGGGTTCGATTCCCCGTGGGCGTGCCAGTTTATAAAAAAGCGCAATCTGTTTCAGATTGCGCTTTTTTGCGTTTATCGGTTTTGAAATGATTTGAACCTCTTTTTTTATCTGCTAATGCTGGTTGGCATTTGTCATAATCTACTAAAAGCATTTATTATTATATATCTAATAATCATAATTTAAGGGAAAACGGTCATGGCGTGGCGGTTTGTGTTGCCTGCTTGGGTGGTGGGTGTAGTGCTTTCATTTGCGTTGCCGTTTTTGCCGCCATGGTGGGTTTGGTTGGCTGTAATTATTGGCGCGCTTGCGTTGTGTCGAAGATTTGCTGTGGCTTGGTTGGTGCTGGCCGTCTGTGTGGGCATGGCGTTTGGGGTGTGGCGGACCGGGCTGGTCTTGGCTGGTCAATGGCCTGTAGGGGAGGCATCGGCTAAAGTTTTGACGGTTGAAGTGGCGGATATGCCGCGTGATGATGGCCGGCGCGTGCAGTTTGCGGCAAGGGCTTGGGATGAACAGGGGCAGGCATTTGATTTGATGTTGTCTGATTATCAGCGGCGTGATTGGGCGGTAGGCAGTCGGTGGTCTGTATCGGCGCGGGTAAAGCCGGTGATCGGTGAAGTGAATGTGCGCGGTTTGAACCGTGAAACATGGGCTTTGGCCAATGGTATCGATGGCATGGGTACTTTGGGGCGCGACAGGAAACTCGTGCGGCAAGGCGGCGGTTTCGGTTTGGCTAATATGCGTGATGCGGTAAGCCGAAGTTGGCAGGGAACGGCGGACAAATATCCTGAGTTTTCAGACGGCATAGGGCTGATGCGTGCTTTGAGTATTGGCGAGCAATCGGCATTGCGACCGCCTTTGTGGCAGGCATTCCGTCCTTTGGGGCTGACACACTTGGTCAGTATTTCGGGCTTGCATGTGACGATGGTGGCGGTATTGTTTGCCTGGCTGATTAAGCGAATTTTCCGTTATTTGCCGTGGATTCCGGCAAAACCGCGTGTGTGGATATTGGCTGGCGGTGTTGCCGGTGCTTTGTTTTATGCGCTTTTGGCCGGTTTTTCTGTACCGACGCAACGCAGTGTGTTGATGTTGGCTGCGTTTGCGTGGGCATGGTGGCGCGGCAGTGGCGGCTCGGGCTGGACGGCGTGGTGGCAGGCCTTGGCCGTTGTTTTGCTGTTGGATCCGTTGTCTGTATTGGGCGTGGGAACATGGTTGTCATTCGGTTTGGTTGCTGCTTTGATTTGGGCTTCATCAGGCCGTCTGAAAGAGCTGGGTTGGCGTTTGGCTGTACGGGGGCAATGGGCGGCAACGGTGTTGTCGGTGGTATTGCTGGGCTATTTGTTTGCTTCGTTACCTTTGCTCAGTCCGTTGGTTAATGCGTTGGCTATTCCTTGGTTTTCTTGGGTGTTGACGCCGTTGGCTTTGCTGGGTTCGGTTTTCCCGTTTGAACTTGTCCAGTTGGTAGCGGCATTTTTGGCGGAATATACTTTACGCGGTTTGGTATGGCTGGCTACGGTATCGCCTGAATTTGCCGTCGCAGCGGCGCCTGTGCCTTTGCTGGTGTTGGCGATGATGGCGGCTTTGCTGTTATTGCTGCCTAAAGGAATGGGCTTGAAACCTTGGGCATGTTTGGTTTTATTGAGTTTTGTGTTTTACCGTCCTGCCAAGCTGGAGGAGGGGGTGGCAAGAGTTACGGTGATGGATGCGGGGCAAGGTTTGTCGGTGTTGATACAAACGCGCAACCGCAATCTTTTGTTTGATACGGGAACGGAGCAAGTGGCGCAAACAGGTATTGTGCCGAGTTTGAACGCGATGGGTGTGCGCCGTTTGGACAGCCTGATTTTGTCGCACCATGACATTGACCATGACGGCGGTTTTCACAGTGTGGCGGCTGTCGGTGCTGATAAATTGCTTGCCGGACAACCTGAGTTTTATCCGAATGCAGAGTTTTGCCAAGAAGACAAATGGCAATGGGACGGCGTAGATTTCGAGTTGCTCAGGCTGTCTGAAAATTCCGGCAAGGAAGATAACGATCAAAGCTGCGTATTGCGTGTCGTGGCAAACGGCAAAGCCTTGTTGATAACCGGTGATTTGGGCGTGAAGGGTGAGGCAGGTTTGATTGAGAAATACGGCAATGCGCTGTATAGCCAAGTGTTGGTATTGGGACATCACGGCAGCAGTACGGCTTCGTCAGGCAGCTTTCTGCATACGGTTTCGCCGCAATATGCCGTAGCATCCAGCGGCTATGCCAATGCCTACAAACATCCGACCGTTGCCGTACAAAATCGTGTCCGTGCGCACGGCATTACTTTGTTGAGAACGGATTTGTCAGGCGCGTTGGTATTTACTTTGGGACAGGGCGATGTGTTCCGAAGCCGCCTAAAAAAGGATAAGTTTTATTGGCAGAAGAAACCGTTTGAGTAAAAAGGCTAAAAGGCCGTCTGAAAGACTTTTTCAGACGGCCTTAATATTTTTTATTGACGGGCATTATCCAAATTTTGTGTGAATCCAATTGTGGATAGTTTGGTTTGATATTTGATAATAAAGAATAAATTAATCGTGATGAAAAAATAGGCAGTTTTAAGATAGGGTAATCATTACAAAGTTATTAGTAATTATCGGCTGATGGTTGTTTTAAAGTTCAAGGCCGTCTGAACTTGATATTTCATGTTCAGGCGGCCTTAAATTTTGTGTTTGTTAACTATATAATATCCGACCCATCTGTTTAAAAAGGCAATCCCCATGAACACCATACGCACCAAAATTTGCGGTATTACCCGACCTGAAGACGCGCTGGCAGCGGCCGAATTGGGTGCGGATGCCATCGGGCTGGTGTTTTACGCCAAGAGCAAACGGGCAGTGAGTATTGAGCAGGCGCAGGCGGTTGTGAAAAACCTGCCGCCGTTTGTATCGGTGGTGGCCTTGTTTGTGAATGAAAACGAGCAAACCATCCACGAGATTTTGCGTCAGGTGCCGATAGATGTGATTCAGTTTCACGGCGATGAAGACGATGATTTTTGTCGTCGGTTTGACCGTCCGTATTTGAAGGCCGTGCGTGTACAGTCCGCTGCCGATATTCAGACGGCCTGTGCCAAATTTCCGAATGCCCGCGCTTTGTTGTTTGATGCCTATCATCCGACTGAATACGGCGGTACGGGACAAAGTTTCGACTGGACCATGTTGCACGGCAATATCGGCAAACCGTGGATACTTGCCGGCGGATTGACTGCGGAAAACGTTGCCGAAGCGGTGAAAATCAGTGGCGCGGCGGCGGTGGATGTGTCCGGCGGCGTGGAAATCTCTGGTGGGGTTAAGAGCAGGGAGAAAATGGCGGCGTTTATTCAGGCAGTAAAGGCCGTCTGAAAATTTGTTTGAATGAAAAGCAACCGGAATACAGATATGCAAGAGCCAATCGTTGAGTCCCATCCCTTCGCAGCCTTGTTGCCACCGCAGGCAACGGTCATGATGATGGGGACGTTTCCGCCTAAAGAAGAAAAACACGCGATGCAGTTTCATTATCCGAATTTTCAAAACGATATGTGGCGTGTGTACGGGCTGGTGTTTTTCGGCAATGCGGCGCATTTTCAAAAGCAGGGCGAAAAGGCGTTTGATGCCGATAAAATCAAAGCGTTTTTAAGTGAGAAGGGGATTGCATCCTGTCCGACCGTATTGAAGGCAATACGCGAACATGGCAATGCTTCGGATAAGTTTTTAAAAGTGATAGAAACCGTCGATTTGGCAGCAGTATTGGAGCAAATGCCCGAGTGCCGCCACCTTTGTACCACCGGCGGCAAGGCAACTGAAATTTTGTTGGAGATTCAAGGCAGCGGCATGAAAATGCCGAAGACCGGCGAAACAGTGCCGTTTCCTTATGCTGGACGTGAGTTGACCCTGACGCGCCTGCCTTCGACTTCGCGTGCCTATCCTTTGAGTTTGGCGAAAAAAGCGGCGGCGTATCGGGCTTTTTTTGAAATGGCTGGATTGACTGTTTTTCAGGAGTAAGGCGATGGATCGTTATGAAATCTCTTTAATGACGTTTATGGCTTTGTGGTGGCTTTTTAATGTCGTCTCAGTGTGGCTGAAGGCCAAACAATGGCATATCAAGGTATTGTTGGGCGGAACGCTTTTGTATGTGATACAAATATCTGCAGTCATTATGTCTGTTAACGGCCTTAATTGGATATTTTTGAACATAAGCACTATAAATACCAATGAGTTGATTATTGCTTTGCTTGTGCTTAACTTTTTGGGTTGGTGGTTGCTGGCACTGTGGTTGGGGATGTTGGTATTAAAACTATGCCTGAGAAGTAAAAACGAAGAACAATATATCGCGCCTCCGTTGGGTACGGCATTAGTTGCAATATCGAGCTGTACGCTGTTATTCCTATTTTGTCTGCTGATATTATTATTCAATTAGTTGCCGACAAGATGAATGGAAAACGGCTATAATTGCTGACAATTTTACTTTCAGACGGCCTTGTACTGAATCAGGCCGTCTGAAACCATAAAACGAACAAGGAAAAATCCCATGAAAAATTATTACGCTCCCGACGAGAACGGCTTTTTCGGCGAACACGGCGGCCTGTACGTTTCCGAAACCCTGATTCCGGCTTTGCAAGAATTGGCAGAAGCCTATAAAGCAGCGAAAGAAGATCCTTCATTTTGGGAAGAGTTCCGCCATGATTTGAAACATTATGTCGGCCGTCCCAGCCCTGTTTACCATGCCGCGCGATTATCCGAGCATTTGGGCGGCGCACAAATCTGGCTGAAGCGTGAAGATTTGAACCACACCGGCGCACACAAAGTCAACAACACCATCGGTCAGGCATTGCTTGCCCGCCGCATGGGCAAAAAACGCGTGATTGCCGAAACCGGCGCGGGTCAGCACGGCGTGGCTTCTGCTACCGTCGCTGCACGCTTCGGCATGACTTGTGACGTGTACATGGGCGCGGACGATATCCAACGTCAAATGCCCAATGTTTTCCGCATGAAATTATTGGGTGCGAACGTGGTCAGCGTTGACAGCGGCAGCCGTACTTTGAAAGACGCAATGAACGAAGCCATGCGCGAATGGGTGGCGCGCGTGGACGACACGTTCTACATCATCGGCACTGCCGCAGGCCCTGCGCCGTATCCTGAAATGGTACGCGATTTCCAATGCGTGATCGGAAATGAAGCCAAAGAGCAAATGTTGGAAGCCATCGGCCGCCAACCTGATGTTGCCGTTGCCTGCGTAGGCGGCGGCTCGAACGCCATCGGTTTGTTCCATCCCTATATCGAAGAAGAAAACGTACGTCTGGTCGGCGTAGAAGCCGGCGGTTTGGGTGTAGATACGCCTGACCACGCCGCGCCGATTACCAGCAAAGCCCCCATCGGCGTATTGCACGGTTTCCGCAGCTATTTGATGCAGGACGAAAACGGTCAAGTCTTGGGTACACACTCCGTTTCAGCAGGCTTGGACTACCCAGGCATCGGCCCGGAACACAGCCATTTGAACGACATCAACCGCGTGGAATACACCGTTGCCAAAGATGACGAAGCACTCGAAGCCTTTGACTTGCTCTGCCGTTTCGAGGGTATTATTCCTGCGCTGGAATCCAGCCATGCCGTTGCTTGGGCGGTGAAAAATGCGCCGAAAATGGGCAAAGACCAAGTGATTTTGGTTAACCTCTCCGGCCGCGGCGATAAAGACATTAATACCGTGGCGAAACTCAAAGGCATTGAGTTGTAAGTCTTATTGATTGAGCAGTAAAGGCCGTCTGAAAAAGCTGGATTTCAGTCTTTCAGACGGCCTTTGTTTCCATAATGATTCAGCGTAGTATTTTATCCGCGCAAACTCTATCAAGTATCGGCGGCTAAGGAAATTTATCCTTCCAAACCGAGCTTGTACGCTTTCTAAACCAATTATTCAATTTATCCATCACCATGAAACATTTAGCAATCCATCTAAAACTATTGGGCATGGCGGCGTTTTGGGGCGCATCTTGGCCGATGGGGCGGATGCTGGGACAGGCGCTGCCGCCTTTAACGGGCGGTATGCTGCGCTTTTTGACGGCGGCAATCTTACTTTTGGGCTGGTTGTTTGCACGGTATCGGTTGCGTACTTTGGCGGTTTTGTCGCGAAAACAATGGCTTGGATTGGCACTGGCGGCGGCATTCGGCGTATTTGGTTTTACCGTATTGTCTATGCTGGGTTTGCAGCGGATTCCTGCTTCGAGGGCGACGGTGTTGGTTACGTTTAATCCTGTGTTGACGATGTTTTTTGCAGCTTTGCTGTTTGGTGAAAAACTCAATGGCAAGATTGTGTCGGGCATATTGTTGGCAGTGGCAGGCTCGATATGGGCGGTCACGCATGGCGAGATTGCGGCATTTTTGTCGGGCGGCGGCATAGGGTGGGGCGAAGTGCTGGTGTTTTGCAGCCTTTGCTGCTTGGTTACTTATACGATGATAGGCAGGGCGGTGTTGCAGGGGATTGATGCGCTGACGGTCACCGTGGCCACCGCTTGGCTGGGTGCAATGATGTTGCTGCCGCCTGCGCTGATTTCAGACGGCCTGCCGTTTGGTATGCTTGCCGAAATGGACGGCAGGGGTTGGTTTGCTTTGATTGGCCTGTCTGTCGGGGCAACGGTCTTGAGCTATGCGTGGTATTTTGAAGGCGTGAAGACTTTGGGCGCGGGCAGCGCTGCGGCGTACATCACTTTGGTGCCGGTATTCGGTATTCTGTGTTCCGCTTGGTTTTTGGGCGAGGCGTTGCATATTTCCTTGGTTGCCGGCTGTTTGGCGGCGGTGGGCGGATTGGCGTTGATGCAGTACGGAAGACGTGCCGTCTGAAAAGGTAAATATGTTATATAATAATGAAACTGATTAAACCATTGTTTTCAACATGTCTGAACATTCCTCCCTGCTCGATTTCGACCGCGCCCATCTGCTCCATCCCTATACGTCCATGACCGATCCGTTGCCTGTTTATCCGGTGCGCCGTGCGGAGGGCGTGCATATCGAATTGGCGGACGGCACGCGGCTGATTGACGGGATGTCGTCTTGGTGGTGTGCGATATACGGTTACAATCATCCTGTTTTGAATCAGGCAGTTGAGGCGCAGATTAAACAAATGTCGCATGTGATGTTTGGCGGTTTGACGCACGGGCCGGCGGTGGAGCTGGGTAAATTATTGGTCGGGATTTTGCCGCAGGGGCTGGATCGTATTTTTTATGCGGATTCGGGTTCGGTTTCGGTAGAAGTTGCGCTGAAGATGGCGGTGCAATACCAGCAGGCGCGGGGTTTGACCGCGAAGCAGAATATCGCGACGGTGCGGCGCGGGTATCACGGCGATACTTGGAACGCGATGTCCGTCTGCGATCCGGAAACGGGGATGCACCATATTTTCGGCAGCGCTCTGCCGCAGCGTTATTTTGTCGATAATCCGAAAAGCCGTTTCGACGATGAATGGGACGGGGCGGATTTGCAGCCTGTCCGCGCCTTGTTTGAAGCGCATCATGCGGATATTGCCGCCTTTATTTTGGAACCGGTCGTGCAGGGTGCGGGCGGCATGTATTTTTATCATCCGCAGTATCTTCGCGGTTTGCGCGATTTGTGTGATGAATTTGATATTGTGTTGATTTTTGACGAAATCGCCACCGGATTCGGGCGCACGGGCAAGATGTTTGCCTGCGAACATGCGGAGGTCGTGCCGGATATTATGTGTATCGGCAAGGGCTTGAGCGGCGGCTATATGACGCTGGCGGCGGCAATCACTTCGCAAAAAGTCACCGAAACGATTTCGCGCGGCGAAGCGGGCGTGTTTATGCACGGACCGACATTTATGGCGAACCCGCTGGCGTGTGCCGTTGCCTGCGCTTCGGTCAAGCTGCTTTTGTCCCAAGATTGGCAGGCAAATATCCGCCGCATCGAAAGCATCCTGAAAGGTCGTCTGAAAACCGCATGGGACATTCGCGGCGTGAAAGACGTGCGCATTTTGGGTGCCATCGGCGTGATCGAACTGGAAAAAGGCGTCGATATGGCGCGTTTTCAAGCAGACTGCGTGGCGCAGGGCATTTGGGTGCGCCCATTCGGCAGGCTGGTGTACCTCATGCCGCCTTACATCATTTCAGACGACCTCTTGACCGAACTTGCCGACAAAACCGTACAAATCTTGAAGGAACACAACACATGAAAGGCGTTTACTTCGTCAGCGGCATAGACACGGACATCGGCAAAACCGTTGCTACCGGCATGTTGGCAAAACAATTGTTGCAGCAGGGCAAAAGCGTGATCACGCAAAAGCCCGTGCAAACCGGTTGCCAAAACATCGCCGACGACATCGCCGTCCACCGCAAAATCATGGGCATACCCATGCAGGAAGCCGACAAACAAGGGCTGACCATGCCCGAAATCTTCAGCTATCCAGCCTCGCCCCATCTCGCCGCCCGTCTTGACGGCAGGGCTTTGGATTTGGACAAAATCCGTACCTCCACTCAAGAGTTGGCGACGCAATACGAAATCGTCTTGGTCGAAGGCGCGGGCGGATTGATGGTTCCGCTGACGGAAAATCTGTTGACCATTGATTATATCCGTCAGCAAGGCTATCCCGTCATCCTCGTTACCAGTGGACGGCTCGGTAGCATCAACCACACCCTGCTCAGCTTTTCCGCGCTCAAACAATACGGTATCAGCTTGTATAGCCTGATTTTCAACCATATTCACGACAGCAAAGATGAAACCATTGCAGGCGATACCTTGGAATATCTTAAAGGCCGTCTGAAAGATGAGTTTCCTGAAGCCAAATGGCAGGAGTTGGCCAAAACAGAGGTGGTAAATGGCGTTTGATATACCGCGTGGCACACTTTGTTCATATGCCGAAGCTTCAAGTCTTCTACCGTCTAAGGCCGAACCTTTGCTGACCGTTTCTTCGCTAACCGCTGCGTTGCGCGCTTCAGGTAAGGATTTTTCAGTCGAGCCAGTGTATTTGGGTTTGACGAAGGGAGCAGAAAACGGAGACGAAATCTTTGTGCGCGATGTTTTGCTCAAACTGGACGGCGAAACAGTGATACAAGCCAGAAGCGCGTGCCGGCCGGATAGCCGTCTATGGACAGAATTATTGGATTGCGGAACGCAGCCTTTGGGCGAGCGCCTGTTTGACGGTACATTGCCGTTGAAGCGTTCGGATTTTGAGTTTCTTCGTTTTGACGATTTAGACCATCCGTCTTTCAGACGGCCTATTACCGCGCGCCGTTCGTATTTCGATTGGAATGGCGAAACATTGGAATTAACAGAATATTTCTTATTGAAATTAATAGATTTATACCGCTAAGGCTGTCTGAAAATAAAACCAATTACCGATGTTTGTCATAATTCTGATATAATACAATAAATTAAATTGTTAAGATCTGTTTAATTTCAGACGGCAATACATTATAATAAGAGCTAAGGCTCTAAAAAACCGTTCCTTCCGAATCGACACATAAACAACGACACATTACATCAATGAACATAAGGCGATTTTTCCTACAATTTTTACCGCGTTACGCTGTCGGACGGATGGTGATATACGCCAAACTGATGCGTATCGACAAACCTATTGGCACACTGCTTTTGCTGTGGCCGACTTATTGGGCATTGTGGATTGCGTCTAAAGGTGTTCCCGACGCGGATATTTTTATTGCCTTTAGCGCAGGCACATTTTTGATGCGCAGCGCAGGTTGCGTGGTGAATGACTTTGCCGACCGCAATTTTGACGGTGCAGTAGAGCGCACCAAAAACCGCCCGTTTGCCAAAGGTTTGGTTTCTAAAATCGAAGCGCTGCTTTTGACCGTCATGCTGTGTCTGATGGCGGCTTTATGCTTGGTGCAGCTCAACCGCTTTACTTGGCTGATGAGCCTTCCAGCCTTGTTCCTTGCCATCACATATCCCTTTACCAAACGCTTTTTCCCGTTGCCGCAGTTTTATTTAGGACTGGCATTTTCGTTCGGCATTCCTATGGCCTTTGCCGCCGTGCAAGGCCGAGTGCCTCCCGAAGCGTGGCTGATGTTTACCGCCAATGCCTTATGGACGTTGGCTTACGACACAATTTATGCCATGGCGGACAAAGAAGACGATTTGAAAATCGGCATTAAAACTTCGGCAATCACATTTGGCCATCACGACATTACTGCCTCTATGCTTTGCCATTTTTGGTTTACGGTATTGATGGCGGTGTTGGGTATTAAAATCGGTGCAACTTGGCCGTATTGGTTGATATTGCCGATAACTGTTTATTGGCAGTATCAGCAATATGTTGTCATCCGTACGCGCAATCGCCAGTTGTGCTTCCAAACGTTTTTGGCCAACAACCGCATCGGTTTAGCGTGGTTTTGCGGATTGGTCTGCCATTATTTCTGGTTGTTTTTGGTTTCCAAATTGTTTTAAAAAACTAGGTTGAGGCCGTCTGAAAAGAAGGGAAAAGGGGTATGCCGGACATACCCCTTTTCATTTGAATCATAGTTTGGCTAATGATAGAATTTTTACTTTAAATCCAATATAAGCAAGCAGTTGGCTTATTTTTAGCTCGTTAAAAAATATCAAAAACAACATGGAAAATGTTAGCAGGGCGAGTGTAAATTACGCCTTCAGGATTGAGATTTGCACAGACAATCGGTACAATCCCATTGTTTTGCGACATTTAAAAGAGATACACATGAGCCTGATTGGCGAAATTTTACCTTTGTCCCATATCGTTTTGGATTTGGAAGTCAGCAGCAAAAAGCGTCTGTTTGAAGAGGCTGCACAGCTGCTGGAGAATGAAGCAGAATTACCGAATACCAACGTGTTCGACTGCCTGTTTGCCCGTGAAAAACTTGGTTCGACCGGTTTGGGGCAGGGGGTGGCGATTCCTCACGGCCGTCACGCATGCGTGAAAAAAGCTACCGGTGCGTTTATCCGCACCAAAGAGCCGGTTGCCTTTGATGCGCCTGACGGTAAACCCGTTTCCCTGATTTTTATCCTGCTTGTGCCTGAAAACGCTACCGGCGAACATTTGGAAGTCTTGTCCAAACTGGCCGGCAGATTCTCTCAAAAAGCCATCCGTGAAGCATTGATGGCCGCGACTTCTGCCGAAGAAGTACGCACACTCCTGACCGAAGAGTAATTCATGCCCAGCATATCCGTCCGCCGCCTGTTTTCCGACAATCAGCACAAACTCGAACTTGCTTGGGCTGCCGGCAATTCCGGCGCGGACAACCGTATCGGTGTCGAAGCCGATAAACCCGTCTTGGCCTTGGTCGGCCACTTAAACTTTATCCATCCCAACCAAATTCAAGTTGTCGGCGTAGCCGAAGCCGAATATTTGCGCCGCTTGGAATCGGGCGAGCTCAACTACGATTTCGGCGAGCTTTTCGACATCCCCATGTCTTTGGTCATTGTCGCCAACGGTTTGCCGGTTTCGCCCAAATTGCGCGATTATTGCCATACCAACAGTATCCCCTTGCTGACTTCCAAACAGGAAAGCCCGCACCTGATGGACGTTTTGCGGATTTATCTGCAACGTACATTGGCTACTTCCACCATCAAGCACGGCGTATTTTTGGATGTATTTGAAGTGGGCGTACTCATTACCGGACAATCCGGCTTGGGTAAGAGCGAATTGGCATTGGAGCTGATTTCGCGCGGTCACAGCCTGATCGCCGATGATGCGGTCGAACTTTTCCGTACCGGCCCGGAAATGCTGGAAGGCCGTTGCCCGCCTATGCTGCGTGATTTCCTCGAAGTACGCGGTTTGGGCATACTTAATATCCGCCATATTTTTGGTGAAACCTCTATCCGTCCGAAAAAAATCCTCCAGCTGATTATCAATTTGGTTCCGGCCGACGACGGATATATGAAACAACTTGATCGATTGAGCATCCGTACCGAAACAGAATCTATCCTCAACGTCAGCGTCCGTTCCGTTACCCTGCCTGTTGCAATCGGTCGAAACTTAGCAGTATTGGTTGAAGCTGCAGTACGCAATTACATCCTTCAATTGCGTGGTAAAGACAGCACCAAAGAATTTCTCGAACGTCACCAAACACAACTCAAAGAAAACGAACAAAATCATGAAAATCGTCCTGATTAGCGGCTTATCCGGCTCGGGAAAGTCCGTAGCTCTTAAGCAGCTCGAAGATTTGGGCTATTACTGTGTCGATAATCTTCCTTTGGAAATGCTTCCATCATTGGTTTCACTCCACATCGAACGGGCCGATGAAACCAAACTCGGTGTCAGCGTTGATATCCGTTCCCGTATTAATATCCAAGAAGCGCAAGAGCAAATCCAATATTTGCGTAATGAAGGGCATCAAGTCGAAGTCCTGTTTGTTGAAGCGGAAGAAGGCGTTTTGGTTCGCCGCTTCTCAGAAACCCGTCGTGGACATCCTTTGTCCGGCCAGAACCTGACTTTGTTGGAAAGCCTGCAAAAAGAACGCGAGTGGCTCTTCCCGCTTAGAGACATCGCATATTGCATCGATACGTCCAAAATGAACGCGCAGCAGCTTCGTTATGCCGTTCAACAATGGCTCAATATTGAACGTGTTGGCTTACTGGTTATTCTTGAATCCTTTGGTTTCAAATACGGCGCTCCCAATAATGCCGACTTTATGTTTGATATGCGCAGCCTGCCCAATCCGTATTATGATCCGGAATTGCGCCCCTTCACCGGTATGGACAAGCCTATTCAAGATTATTTGGGCCAGCAGCCGTTGGTTCAAGAAATGGTTGATGACATCGACCATTTTATTAGCCGTTGGCTGCCGCGCCTGCAACAAGAGAGCCGCAGTTATGTAACGATTGCCATCGGTTGTACCGGCGGTCAGCACCGCTCCGTTTATGTTGTGGAAAAACTGGCCGAGCGCCTCAAGGGCCGTTACGAACTCCTTGTCCGCCACCGTCAGGCTCAAAGCTTGGCAGGACGCTAACTTGCCGTTTCAGACGGCCTCAAAGGAAGAAACCATGAAAAAAATCAGTCTGACCGCACTATCCCTGCTTATCTTGACCGCCTGTGCAACAGAGCCTGTCACTGCTTACCGTTGGCACCGTACCGGTGCAAGCGAAGCCGAAGTTTCCCGCCAAATCAATACCTGCAAATCACAAGTTCAAAATGGAACCAAACGTGGCAATACATCCAAAACGTTTGAGCAATGTATGGATGAAGCAGGTTATTACAGCTACGAGCATGGCAATCTCTAAATCCTGATTAACCGATTATCCAAATACCGAGGCCGTCTGAAAAACAATGATTTTTCAGACGGCCTCAGATACGAATAGAAAGAATAAAAAGACATGGCTATCCAATGGTTTCCCGGCCACATGAACAAGGCAAAAAAAGCCATTGCCGAACGCATTAAAAGCGTTGATATGGTGATTGAGATGCTGGACGCGCGTATGCCTGCTTCCAGCGAAAACCCCTTGCTTGCCCAGTTGTCCAAAGGCAAGCCAAAACTCAAAATCTTAAACAAGCAAGACCTTGCCGATCCCGAGCGCACCAAAGTTTGGCTCGAACACTACAACAGCCGTCAAGATACCCGCGCCATTGCGCTTGATTCTTCCGAAACCGGCGCGCACGGCAAAATTACCCAAGCCTGCCGCGCTATGATTCCGCATCGCCAAGGTATTGAGAAGCCGCTGCGTGTCCTGATTTGCGGCATTCCCAACGTCGGTAAATCTACCTTGATTAACGGTATGATCGGCAAAAAATCTGCCAAAACCGGCAACGAACCCGGTATTACCAAAGCCGAACAACGCCTTTTCCTTGCTGACGATTTCTGGCTTTACGATACACCTGGTATGTTGTGGCCAAAAATTATCGTCGAAGAGGGTGGCTACAACCTTGCGGCCGGCGGTGCAGTCGGGCGTAACGCGCTGGACGAAGAAGAAGTGGCGCTTGAGCTTTTGGATTACCTCCGCCGCCATTATCTGGCTCTGTTGCAAGAGCGCTATCAAGCCGACAAAGATCCAAGCAGCCATTGGGACGATACTTCTTGGTTGGAGTGGATTGCCAAAAAACGCGGTGCGGTTTTGAGTGGCGGACGGGTCAACTACCAAAAGGCTGCTGAAAATATCCTGACCGATTTCCGCGAAGGCAAAATCGGCAGAATCACGCTGGAAACGCCAAACCAATGGGAGGCTTGGCTGAAAAAAGCCAGACAGAAAGAGGCCGAACTTAAAGCCATTCGCGAAGCCAGAAAGGCGGAAAGAAAAGGGCAGCAGCCTTCAGCCGATTAATCTAAAAGGCCGTCTGAAATCTATTTTCAGACGGCCTTTTGTTGGGATAGACAATTTAGAGGGCGGTACGGCTGAAGCTGTCTAGGGCTTTATCGGTTTGGATTTGGTTGAATTGCATGATGGTTTTGTCGCCTTGCTTTTCGTCCAATTCGATTTTACGTACCAGTGTATCGCCGTTGATTTCGATACGGTTGAAGATTTGACGGGTAATGGCGGTTTTCGGAGTTAAGGTCAACGTCCATTTTTTCTCGTTGCCGTTTAATTTCAAATCAAATTGTTTTTCCAAGCCTTGGGTATTGCCGCCCAAAAGGTCGAGGAAGAGTTTGATTTGGCGGCTTTGGCCGTTGAGTTTGCTGGCATTTGGGTTGACCCATTGGCTGCCGTTCCATTGCATGATGCCGTCTGAACGCACGCGCAGGGTGGTTTCAAATGGTTTTTGCATTTTCCAGAGCAGGCCTTTTTGTGGGACAAGGGTAAAGCTGCCGCTGGTGGTCATGGGTTTGCTGAGGGATTTAAGCTGGCGTTGTTGGACAAAATTGCCTTGCACGTTTTGCGGTTTTTGCAGGGTTTGTGCCAATTCGGCAGGGGAAAATGCCCACAAAGCCGGAGCGCTGATGAGGAGAGTAAGAGAAAGAATGTTTTTTTTCATTGTGCTTCCATAAGGTTTGAGGCCGTCTGAAAATTCAGACGGCCTTTTATTGCTTTAATTATAAGGCTGACAAGGCCTGATTAAAGGTTGCGCTTGGACGCATCGCTTGTGCCGCTTTTTCAGGATTGGCTGCGTAGTAGCCGCCGATGTCGACCGCTTTGCCTTGTACGGCAGAGAGTTCTTCAACGATTTTGGCTTCGTCGGCAGTCAAAGCGGCTGCCAATGGAGCAAATGCGGCTTTCAGTTCGGCATCTTTGTCTTGCGCCGCCAATTCTTGCGCCCAGTAGAGGGTGAGGTAGAAATGGCTGCCGCGGTTGTCGAGTTCGCCTGCTTTGCGTTTAGGCGATTTGTCGTTCAACAGCAGTTTTTCGGTGGCTGCATCCAAAGTGTCGGCGAGGACTTGGGCTTTGGCGTTGCCGGTTTTTTGCGCCAGATGTTCAAACGATACGGCGAGCGCGAGGAATTCGCCCAGCGAGTCCCAGCGTAGGTGGTTTTCTTCGAGGAACTGTTGAACGTGTTTCGGTGCGGAGCCGCCCGCGCCGGTTTCAAACATACCGCCGCCGTTCATGAGGGGAACGATAGACAGCATTTTCGCGCTGGTACCGAGTTCCAAAATCGGGAACAGGTCGGTCAGATAATCGCGCAAGACGTTGCCGGTTACGGAAATGGTGTCTTCGCCGTTTTTCAGACGACCCAGGCTGAACTTGGCGGCTTCTTCGGGCGCGAGGACGCGGATGTCGAGGCCGTTGGTATCCAGTTCGGCAAGGTAGGCTTTGACTTTGGCAAGCAGGCTCTTGTCGTGCGGACGGTTTTCGTCGAGCCAGAACACGGCAGGCGTGTTGCTCAGGCGGGCGCGGTTGACGGCGAGTTGTACCCAGTCTTTGACGGGCGCGTCTTTGGTTTGGCACATACGCCAGATGTCGCCTGCTTCAACGTCGTGCTGCATCAGGACTTTGCCCGCCGCATCAATGACTTGAACCTGACCGTCGGCTTCGATTTCGAAGGTTTTATTGTGCGAACCGTATTCTTCGGCTGCCTGCGCCATCAGACCGACGTTGGGCACGGTACCCATGGTCGTCGGATCGAACGCGCCGTGTTCGCGGCAGAAGTCGATGGTTGCTTGATAAACACCTGCGTAGCTACTGTCGGGAATCACGGCTTTGGTGTCTTGCGCTTTGCCGTCTTTGTCCCACATACGACCGGAGTTGCGAATCATCGCAGGCATGGAAGCATCAACGATGACATCGCTGGGGACGTGTAGGTTGGTGATGCCTTTGTCGGAATCGACCATCGCCAAATCAGGGTTGGCGGCGTAAACGGCGGCGATTTCGGCTTCGACGGCGGCGCGGGTGTCCGCATCCAGTTTGTCCAGATTGGCAAGCAGGTTGCCGAAGCCGTTGTTGACGTTGACGCCTGCGGTAGCCAGTTTGTCGCCGAATTTTTCAAAGACAGGCGCAAAGAATACTTTGACGGCGTGTCCGAAGATAATCGGGTCGGACACTTTCATCATGGTGGCTTTCATGTGCAGCGAGAACAAAACGCCTTTTGCTTTCGCGTCTTTTACTTGCTCGGCAAGGAAGGCGAGCAGGGCTTTTTTGCTCATCACGGTCGCGTCGATAATTTCGCCGGCTTTCAGGGCGACGGGCTCGCGCAACTCTTTCTTGTTGCCTTGTTTGTCGGTGAATACGATGGATACGGAAGTCGCTTCAGGTACGGTAACGGATTGTTCGTTATGGAAAAAGTCGCCGCTTTGCATGGTGGCAACATGGGTTTTGGAATCTTTGGTCCATGCGCCCATGCTGTGCGGATGTTTTTTGGCAAAGTTTTTCACTGCTTTAGGCGCACGACGGTCGGAGTTGCCTTCACGCAGGACAGGGTTTACCGCGCTGCCTTTGATGCGGTCGTAGCGTTCGCGTACGGCTTTTTCTTCATCGGTTTGAGGGTCGGCAGGATAGTCGGGAACGGCAAAGCCTTTAGACTGCAATTCTTTAATCGCGGCCGTCAGTTGAGGTACGGATGCGCTGATGTTCGGCAGTTTGATTACGTTTGCATCGGGTTGTTTCACCAGTTCGCCCAATTCGGCAAGCGCATCAGGTACGCGTTGCGCTTCGGTCAGGTATTCTGGAAAAGCCGCCAAAATACGGCCGGAGAGAGAAATGTCGCTGGTTTTGACATCAATATCGGCGTGGCGGGTAAACGCCTGCACGATTGGCAACAGGGATTGAGTGGCCAATGCAGGAGCTTCGTCGGTGTAGGTATAGATAATGGTGGATTTAGTCATGGGATTATTCTCTATGTAGGTTAAGTTTTTCTTTTCGGGCACATCGCGAGAAGAAACGTGCTGAGCCTATTATGGCATATTTCGGCGGATTTGGTTGTTGTTTTGATGTTATTGTTTTTTAAGTTGCGGAAAAGAAAAAGGCCGTCTGAAAAGACAGCCTAAATATAAGGACTTATCCGATAATCAAAACGGCATTGCTGCCGCCGAAGGCAAATGACGAGCTGGCGGCAATGCGTTTTTCAAACGGCCAGCGGCTGTTTTCGTCGGTCAAAGCGATGTTGGGCAGCTCGGAATCGGGTACGTTGTCCCATTGTTGGGGCGGCAGTTTACCTTCCGGATTGTATTGGCGGTTGGCCATCAACCAGGCAAACGCGGCTTCGATCGCACCGGCTGCACCCAAAGTATGACCGGTGGACGGCTTGGTTGACGTGCAAAGGGTGTGGCTGCCAAACACTTCGGCAACGGCTCGGCTTTCCATGCTGTCGTTGTGTTGCGTGCCGGTGCCGTGCAGATTGATCCAGCCGATGTCTTCCGCTTTCAAACCGACTTTATCTAAAGCGGCTTGAAAGGATTGGGCTGCACCCAAACCATCGGGGCGGGGAGAAGACATATGGTAGGCATCACTGCTTGCGCCGTAGCCGAGCAACTGCATTTCGCCGTCAAAATCTGCATCGCGCGTCATCACGAAAAATGCGGCCGCTTCGCCGATATTGATGCCGTTGCGGTTGGCAGAAAAAGGCTTGGCGATGCCGTCTGAAAGCACTTCCAAAGAGGCAAAACCATTAATCGTCAGCGGAGAAAGCGTATCCGCGCCGCCGCAAATCACGGCATCACACAATCCGGCACGAAGCAATCGGGCTGCGCTGATGAGGGCGCGTGCGCCGGAAGTGCAGGCGGTGGAGACGGTATAGCGCAAGCCGTCCAAACCGTAAACTTGGGCGATAAATTCGGAGGGCGAAGCCATGGTGTGTTGCAGCTGTTTGAATGGAACATCCGCCCATGCACCGCCTTCGACAACGTGTTGGAACAAAGGGATATTTTCGTCTGCGCCACTGGTGGACGTACCAGTCACGACAGCGACCCTTTCTTTGCCGTAACGGGCAATGGCCGTTTGAATCAGTCCGTCTATTTGCGAAAGCGCGTGCAGGATAAGCTGGTTGTTGCGGCTGCGATGCGCTTCGGGAATGCTGTCGGGCAGGGGCATCAGGGTTTCTTTGACCGCACCGAAAGCATGCGTTTTGCCTTTTACCCATTGGTCTGAAAAAGTTAGGGGCGTGTTTTCAGACGGCGTGAGTAAGGCATCGGCATGAACTTGCAAGCCGCTGCCCAATGCGCTGGTCAGTGCCGGACGGCTGAGATAAACAGGAGTATTCATGAATTAGTCTTCTGCAATCGGGCTGACCGTCCAGAAAGTTTGGTCGGGGAAGCCGATAAGGAATTGTTCGGAATGGTGGGCGACACACCACAAATCACGCTCGCGGTAGCTGAACACCGCGCCTTTTCCGTCAGGGCAGAAGCCTTGATGGGAGGCGTTTTGTTGGCGTGCTTCAGGGTAAAGCGTGGCGGCGTGTTCGGCGGCCAAAAGCGGCAACAGGGCGGCAAACAGTCGACGCGAATTGGCATTGGGCATCACAAAGCCGTCATTTTTCCAGCCTTTGGTGCTGACCGATTGACGCGATACCGGCGCACCCAGTGCATCGGTTTGGACAAAGCGGATGCCGTCTGAATGAGGCTCGACTGCCAAGAGATTGGTTTGAACGGTTTGCCCGGCCGCATTGGTCTGCTCAAGTTTGAACCATTGGCCTTCTTTGGAAAGCGGCGGCAGCGTTTGCGGATGGGGGAGCGAGGTCGCACATGCGGAAAGCAGCAGTGCGGCAAGCAAAGGGATAAATCGCATAAGGTTTTATCTATCGGTCAAAATATTTAATGGTGTGGATGAAGTTTCAGACGGCCTGTTCTGTTTTCAGGCTTGGCCGTCTGAAAGGCATTCGTCCTTATTCTACCTTCAAATCGCCCACCAATGCGGCAATAGGCTCTCGCTGATGACAAAGCGCGGGAAATGTTGTTTTTCCAATACGCAAACTTTAAAGCCTTGTTTGTTCAGCAAAGCGGAAGCAACCGAACCTGAAGGGCTGCGCCGATAACGGCAACGTCAAATTCTACGGGTATTTGAAAATACCTTTGATTTTAATGATAAAAAAATGTTTAAACTAGCGTCTGAAGTTTTTCAGACGGCCTCTTACAACGTGACGATAGAAGTTGAAACAAAATATCGCCTTAATTTCAATCGTCTTCATCTTTTGTCTAATTTTTCAACAATGTGCCTGCCAGCCAAATATTGAATGCCACGCCGATGGTAACCGTCATGCCGAACGCGGCAACGGCGGGCGTGCTGCTGATGGCGAGCAGGGCAAAGGAAATGGCTGTCGTCGCGGCGGCAAGCAGCATGCCGCCTAATTTTGCCGGCGCGCTGTGGTGTGCGGTGGCGGCATAGACGGCATAGTCCACGCCGATGGCGGACACTAAAAGCAGGCCGAACATGGCAAACAGGCTGACGGGAATGCCGGCCAAACCGAGTACGGCAACGGTGCAGATGGCGGCGGCCAGCGGCACGGCAAGGATTTTGCTGCCGCGTTTGAAACCGAACATTTTCCATAAAAGCAGCCATGCCAACGCATAGGAAGCCAGTTTTAACCATGCGGCCTGATTGCGCGTGTGGTGGAAAAGCTCGTTTAAGTGGGCGCGTTTGTCTGCCCAATGTATGCCGGAGACGTGTTGCACTGCGGCGTGTACGGCGGCTTCATCGGTCATGCCGTTCAAACGCACGACGGCAGCAAAACGGCCTGGTTCCACTTCACCCAAATACAAGGAACGCCAAGCTTCTGCCAAATCGGTATTCAGGCCGTCTGAAAGCGATAATGGTTGCGTATCGGCGGCTTGCAGCAGGGCATCGCGCACGGTTTTGCGCGGAATACCGATTTCTGTGAGCGGTTTCCAGCTATCAGGCAATTTGGTCAATTCGCGCAGGCGGTTTTGCAGTTTTTGCTGCTCCGTTGTCGGCAGGATGAATTGGTCGGGCGATTGGATGCCGGAAAGTTTGCCTTGCGCGATTAAGGGCTGCAGGGCGTGGCCGAGTTCGGCGGTTTTCTTCAACAGGGCATCTTCGCTTTGTGCTTCGGCCACCAAATATTTGCCGCCAAAATCCGTGCCACTCAACTGGCCGATTTGTTGTACTTCGGCCAACATCGCAGTCGGCATATTGACCCATTGACGGATGTCGTCACGCCAGTCGCTGCGCCACAGTCCGACTGCCAGC
Source organism: Neisseria sp. P0018.S001 (assembly GCF_051957355.1). Classification (NCBI taxonomy): domain Bacteria; kingdom Pseudomonadati; phylum Pseudomonadota; class Betaproteobacteria; order Neisseriales; family Neisseriaceae; genus Neisseria; species Neisseria sp. P0018.S001. Next base: position 140,507 of record NZ_JBQCWN010000001.1, read on the forward strand.
AAAATTCCGCCCACGATTAACCAGCCGCGTTTGTGCAGGCGGTTTTTCAGACGGCCTGACAAGGAATAGAGCTTTTCAGTTAATGCGGCAAAAGGCACGGTTTTGGCTCGATAGCGGCGAAACAGCGGTGGCAGCCATAAAACGGTGGCACCAAACGCACCAAATAAAGCAAATCCTGAAAATACCGCGGTTTGGCGCAATACAGGCAAAGGAGTGAACCACAGCAGCGCGTAGCCCAAGACGGTAATTGTCAGGCTAACGGCAAAGCTCGGCAAGACATGTTTCATTGCCGATTCGGCCTGCCAAACGGTCTTTTCAGACGGCCCGAATACCGACGGAGCAAGCCAGTGCAACGGGAAATCCACCAACATACCCACCAAGCTGGTGCCGATGACGATGGTCAGGATATGCACTTCGCCGAAGGTTAATAACGCAACCGCCAATCCGGTCAACATACCGGCTGCCAGTGGCAAGGAAAGCAAAAAGACGCGGCCGCTGCGGAAGACCCACAACAGCAGCGCAAAGGTCAGTCCAAGTCCGACCATACTCATCAGCCGACTTTCTTTTTCTGCGGCTGCTTTGGATACGGCGGCGAACAATGCGCCACCTGCGCTTAAGGTTTCCGCGCCGTTTTCCGAAGCGATTTGACGGCTTTGCGTCATCAGCGGCAAGAGGGCATCGTTGCCGGAAAATTGATCGCCGCCTGCGAGCCGTCCGCGCAAAAATACCCAAGTTTTGCCTTTGTCTTCGGCAAACAGCATGCCGTTGTCCATGTCCCACTGCAAACGGCTTTGCGGATTGGCTTTGTCGGCAACAAAGCGTCCAAAGCCCAGCCAGTCTTGTTCTAAAGACAAAGGCGAGGGGGCGGCAAACGGATTGGCTGCGGCTTCTGCACGCGCTTGAAAATAGGCTTGCGGCTGTTCAAACAGCAGGCGTATTTCATCTTGCGGCAAAACGGCCAAGCCCAGTTTCTGCATATCCGCCCGCACTTTGTTCAAATTCGGCGTCATGCTGCTGTCGACTTGTTCAAATACGCCGCTCTTGCGCCATGCGTCGGCCATTTGTGAGGCCGTCTGAAAAGCAGTTTCGGCATCGGTACTACCGGCAAGCAAAATAACTTGCGAATTGAGCTGCGCTTCTGCGGTTTTATCCGCGGCCGTCAGTAAGGCATCGGGTTGCTGCTCGCTTGGCAACAACGCGGTCAAATCGGTTTGGATGCGCGCTTGTGAAGCAAAGGCATAAACCAAAAACAGGGTAAGAAACAGGATAAGGGCAGTATAGAGGCGGTTTAGGAGGCGAAGATTCATCGTTCAGACGGCCTTTTGCAAATGCTGCTGTTGGTGTGTAGAATAAGTAAAGTGCAGTAAATTAAATCAGATTATTATTATTTTGTCAGTTGTTAGATAGTTTGCCGGTCGGTTAAATCATTGGGCTTGAGCGAACCGAAAAACTGCCATTGCAGAGCGACGGCTTTTCCCTTCCAAACGCAGGCAAGTGCCATCGTATCCGCCAAAATCGCGCTTGTGCCGTGCCAATCGGTTTGCTTTCCAGCGCGTAAACCGACGGGTTGCCCTGAATCGAAAACATAGCCGACCGATTTCATGTCTGACGGGAAATCCAAATTCGCCGCTTTAATCAATGCTTCTTTGAAACACCACAATCGGTAAAACGTTTCAGACGGCCAGTTTTCCGTTTCCAAAAAGTCTTGTTCTTCCTGAGTGCAGACCAAAGCCGACAACGCTTTGAAATCGCGCGGGCGGATAAATTCGATATCGACACCGGCTATTAAGGGATGAGGCGCACACAATAAAGCGGCAAAGCCTTTGCTGTGGCTCAGCGATACAGTCGGTAAATCGGTTTGCTGTTTTAATGCGCGGCTGACTTGCCAGTCTTGACGCTGCGCTAGTTGCGGCGTGGCAGCCAAACGTTGGGAATCGGCTGAGTTTAGAGACGCATGGTCGTAGCAGGCGGCAAAAGACGGATCGGCCAGCAGACAGTGAAGGGGTGTCGTATCCATAAAATAGAAAAATGCCAAACTTCATATAGAAGTCCGGCATTTTTGACATTGCTTAGTGGAAGCTGCCTTTCAAAACCACACGGCTGTTGAATGTAGCGATGTGGCATTCGTACTCGTTACCGCCTTTGGTTATTTTGTCAAAGTAGCTAACCAGATGAACGGATTTGGCTTTTTTGCGATGCGCAGTGCTTTGGAAGCGTTTAACCGCGCTCAGGAATGCGCGTTGGCAGGTTTCATCAGGGGTTTTGCCGACTGAGTTGGAGATTTGACGGGAAGTCAAAGTTGCGCCGGATGTGCTGCCGTAGTGAACGCGGATGCTAGGATCCAAAGCGGATTTGGCTTCGGCAGAGTTCAAAGCCACATCGACTTTACACATATAAATATCGTTTTGACCTTTGCCATTGACTTTATGGCCTTCACCCATGCTGCGGCAGGCAGAACCGGCGGCAGTTGTTTTTGGAGTAGAAGTTTGAGAGGAGGAAGTGGATGGTTGGGAATTGCCGGATTGTGAGCAAGCGGCAAGCATCAGGGAGGATACGGCAACCAAAGCAGAAAAACGTAACATACGAACTCCTTTGTAATAATGGGCGTAGAAAAAGTTTACAGAAAGCAGAATCATTTTAACATATATGAAAGAAGTATAAAAACAGAATGGTGCAAAAAATATTATATTTTTATTTAAATGATTTCATGGCGTTAAGAAAGTTTGAGGCGGTAATGCTTGACGAAGGAGGGCAGAAAGCGTATATTGCGGACTTCCTTAGGAGTAATGGCTGAGAGGCTGAAGGCACTTCCCTGCTAAGGAAGCATGTGGGGTCAACCTGCATCGAGGGTTCGAATCCCTCTTACTCCGCCAAATATGAAAGACACCGTTTATACGGTGTCTTTTTTATTATCCGGAATTGCTTGAAATCTGAGGCCGTCTGAAAGTGTGAAATGAACGATTTGATTATCCTAAACAAGCCTTATGGCGTGATTTGCCAGTTTTCTGCACATGAAAAACATCAGTGCCTTAAGGATTTTGTCGAGAAACCGGGATTTTATCCGGCCGGCCGTTTGGATACGGACAGCGAGGGTTTGCTGCTGCTGACCAATAATGGCCGTTTGCAGGCGCAGATTGCCGACCCGAAATTCAAGCAGGTCAAAACTTATTGGGCGCAGGTGGAGGGTTCTCCTGATGAAGCCAAATTGGATTTGTTGCGCCGTGGCGTAGATTTGGGCGATTTTGTCACCCGTCCGGCCGAGGTCAGGGTATTGGAAGAGGGTGAAGCGGATGTTTTATGGCCGCGCGTGCCGCCGATTCGCGTGCGCAAGTCCGTGCCTGATTTTTGGGTGGAAATCAAAATTTCGGAAGGGAAAAACCGCCAAGTGCGAAGGATGACGGCGAAAGCAGGCTTTCCGTGTTTACGCTTGGTTCGTGTGGCAATAGGCCGTCTGAATCTGTTTGATTTGAATTTGGAATTGGGACAATGGCAGTTTGCGCCGCATCGTCCTTAAATAGGATGAATAAAGGCCGTCTGAAATATTCAGACGGCCTTTTGTTATGGAAAAATCAATGATGTGAATGACCGATTTGGAAAGTCAAAGTAGTGTAGTTCGCCTGTTTTTGGCACACGCTTTGATCGGGGAAATCGGCTTTGTGTTCTACGCTGGCTTTCCAGAAGCCTTGGCGCAGGGGAATAATGCTGACTTCGCCTTTGTCGTCCGTTGTATCGGAGAAGGCTTGGGCTTCGGTTTTGTGGGTTTTGCTGCGGTCGCTGGTGTCGAAGCCGTCAAATGTGGCGGTAACGGTAGCGTTGGGCAGCGGCTCGCCATTGAAGAGGACGCGGACTTTGAAGCGTTCGCCGACGTGGACGTTGGCAGGGTTGTCCAAAGGAACGATTTCCAAATGTTGGCCGACTTGCTTGGTGATAATGGCGGTATCTGCGCTTTCGTGGCCGACATTGACGATGTTTTTACCGAACATACGGGTTTGTTCGCAATAGCTTGCATCAGGCATTTCTTTGATGCTTGCCTGCTTCCAGCCCGCGCTGTTTTTTGACCAGAAAGTCGGTTGGTATTCGGCGGTAACGAGGTAGCTACCGTCTTTGACCGGCAATTTGCTGCGGTATTGGTAATTGTATGTGCCTTTTTGAATCATGTTTTCTTTGCCTTTTTCTGTCACCAGTTGCATGGGTTTGCTGAAAATGTGCAGGCGGTCTTTGGCGATCGGCTCAAGCTCCGGGAATTCGCCATAGCCCAATTCGGCTTCAAGGTATTCGCCGCCATGTGTGTGGGCAGTTTCAACCCAAACGCGATGGGCGTGTGCGGCAGTGCTGAACAGGAAGGCGGATGCGATAAGCAAAGCAGTTTTTTTCATGATTTCTCTCCGATTTTTGATGTGTAGAAAAGATAGAATAAAATCGTTCGTTATAATATAACAAAATTATTTAAATTTAAAGAGAGGCCGTCTGAAAGTTTTCAGACGGCCTTTTAGCTGATTGTTTTTTGAGTCGGATTATCGAAACGGTTTAATCCCCATCACGACAAACGTCAATCGCTTCCTGCAAACTGCTGACGCCGTAGATTTTCAGGTTTGGAAACTCTTTGGCATTGCGTGGCATATTGGCTTTAGGAACGATGGCGCGTTTGAAACCGAGTTTTTCCGCTTCTTTGAGCCGCTCTTGCCCGCGTGCAACAGGGCGGACTTCGCCGCTTAAGCCGATTTCGCCGAATACGACGGTTTTTTCAGGCATGGGTCGGTTGCGGAAGCTGGAGAGCATGGCAAGGATGACAGCGAGGTCGGCAGCAGGTTCGCCGATTTTGACGCCGCCGACGGCGTTGAGGAACACGTCTTGGTCGAAGCAGGCAATGCCGCCGTGGCGGTTGAGGACGGCGAGCAGCATGGCGAGGCGGTTTTGTTCAAGGCCGACGGTGAGACGTTTGGGGGTGAAGCCGTGTGCGTCATCGACTAAAGCCTGAATTTCGACCAAAAGCGGGCGGCTGCCTTCCTGCGTGACTAAAACGCACGAGCCGGGTGTGTCGTCGCGGTAGCTGGCGAGGAAAATGGCGGACGGGTTGGATACGCCTTTCAAACCGTTTTCGGTCATGGCGAATACGCCCAGTTCGTTTGCTGCGCCGAAACGGTTTTTGATGGCGCGTATCATGCGGTAGTTGGAATGTTGGTCGCCCTCGAAATACAGTACGGTATCGACCATATGCTCCAGCACGCGCGGGCCGGCAATCGCGCCGTCTTTGGTAACGTGTCCGACCAGTATCATGGCGATGCCCATCTGTTTCGCCATGCGCGTCAGTTGGGCGGCACATTCGCGCACCTGCGACACGGAGCCGGGGGCGGAAGTGATTTGGTCGGAATACATGGTTTGGATGGAATCAATGACGACGACTTCGGGCTGATGCTGTTTTAAGGCCGTCTGAATCGCTTCCATGCGGATTTCGGCAAGCAGGTTTACGCCTTCGGTGGGCAGTTCCAAACGTTGCGCGCGCAGGGCGACTTGTTGGGCGGATTCTTCGCCGGAAACGTACAGCACTTTGCGGCTTTGCGCCATTTTGGCGATGGTTTGCAACAGTAATGTGGATTTGCCGATGCCGGGGTCGCCGCCGAGTAGGATGACTGCGCCATCTACCAAACCGCCGCCCAATACGCGGTCGAGTTCGCCCATGCCGGTCGGATTGCGCGGCACTTCGGTGGCGGTGACGGCGGAGAGGGATTGGACGGTCGAGGTATCCGCCGCCCAAGATTGGAAGCGGGCGTTTTTCGGTTCGGGCGCGGCAAGGCTTTCCTGAAGCGTGTTCCACTCGCCGCAATTCGGGCATTTGCCCTGCCATTTTGGGGAAGTGCCGCCACATTCGGAACATTGGTAGATGGTTTTTGGGGCTTTTGCCATGGTGTTTTCCCTGTGGAATATTTGATGTGTGAAAAGGTCGTCTGAAAACAATCATATCGTTTTCAGACGACCTTTTTTATTGAGAAATAACAGGTTTATTTTTTACTGTCTTTATCTGCATCTTTTTTCGGCGCAGGTTTTTTCGCTGCCAAGCCCAAAGATTTTTGCCATTCGGCTGGATTTTTCACCAAGTCCAAGGCTTTGCGAAGCTGATCATCTTTGGCCGGATTTGGAATGCGGCGGCTGGAGATGTCTTCGTCTTTGTCTTTTTTGGACTTGTCTTTATCGGCTTTGGTTTCTGTGTTGGCAGGTGTTTCAGTGCTGCTGTTGACGTCTTGGCCGCCCAACGGATTGCCGATATGGCCGACCAAATCGGCTTCGCGGCTTTCAAAGGTGCGGTCTTTGTCTTTGACTTCAACGTCAGGAACAATGCCTTGCGCCTGAATCGAGCGGTCGTTTGGCGTGTAGTAAAGGGCAGTGGTCAGTTTGACTGCGCTGCCGCCGGAAAGCGGAATCAGGGTTTGCACTGAGCCTTTGCCGAAACTTTGTGTGCCGACGACGACGGCGCGTTTGTGGTCTTGCAATGCGCCGGCAACGATTTCGGAAGCGGAGGCCGAGCCTGCGTTAATCAGGACGGTCATAGGAATGGTTTTCAGCTCGGCAGGCAATCCGGCCAATGGGTCTTTGCCGCTGGTGGTGATGTAGTCTTCGGCAGTTGCTTTGAGTACCATGCCTTCTTTTTTGTTGCGGCCTTTGGTGCTGACAACGGTGACGTCAGGCTGCAGGAAGGCTGCGGATACGCCGACTGCACCGTTGAGCAGGCCGCCCGGGTCGTCGCGCAAGTCGAGGATGATGCCTTTGAGCGGGCCTTTGTTTTCTTTGACGAGGGCTTGTGCGGCTTCGTTGAGTGCGGCAACGGTGCGCTCTTGGAATTGGGAGACGCGGATGTAGCCGTAGTCTTTTTCAAGCAGGTGATGGCGCACGCTTTTGACTTTGATGATGGCGCGGGTCAGGTTGACGACGATGGGTTTGTCGGCATTTTTGCGCGAAAGGGTTAGGGTGATTTTGGTACCCGGTTTGCCGCGCATTTTTTTGACGGCTTCGCTGACGGTCAGGCCGCGCGTAGAGGTATTGTCGATTTTGACGATGAAGTCGCCGCTTTTCACGCCGGCGCGTTCTGCCGGAGTGTCTTCAATCGGGGCAACGACTTTGACGAACCCGTCTTCTTGTCCGATTTCCATGCCCAAGCCGCCGAATTCGCCGCTGGTGGACTCTTTCATTTCGGCATAGCCTTTTTTGTCCATATACTCGGAATGCGGATCGAGATCGGACACCATGCCTTTCATTGCGCCTTCAAAGAGCTCGGCATCGGGTTTGTCTTGGTAATAGTTGGCTTTGATTTGGCCGTACACTTCTGCCATGGTGCGGATGGTTTGCACGGGAAGGGCCTCGTTGTCTTTTTTGTCTTTTTCGGCGGCAAAACTTTGTACACTCAGACTGAGGGCGATGCCGCTAAATGCGCCGAGAGTGTAGATTGCAACTTTTTTCAAAGTGGATTTTGTTGACATTCGTTTGACTTTCTTTTTGTGTACGGTAAGCAAAGTGGTTTTTGTTTTCTCTGAACCCGTTGACTTTATGTGATTTAAACGCTTGGAACAATAAGTTTAAGGTAAAAGTTTGTTGTTTAATGTGCTGAACAGGCGTGAAAATCGTGTTTTATTGTAGTTTATGATGAAAATTCAGACGGCCTGAAGGGGAAAATTCACTCAGGCCGTCTGAAACATCAGTTAATCCATGAAAGCGGATTCATGACTTGTCCGTTGTAGCGGACTTCAAGGTAAAGGCCGGTTTCGCCCGACGGCAAAGTGCCGCTGGTGCCAATCTTGCTGCCGGCATTGACGGCGTAGTTTTGGGCGATGTCGATTTCGTTCAGGCCGGAGTAAATGCTGACATAGCCGTCGCCGTGGTCGAGGACGACTACTTTGCCGTAGCCTTCAAGTTCGCCGGCAAAAGTAACCGTGCCTGAGGCAATGCTGCTGACCGGAGCAGGAACGGTATTGTAGAACACGCCTTTCCAAACTTCGCCATCGCCGCGGTCTTGACCAAACAGGCCTGCCAATGTGCCGTTGACCGGTTTTTTCAGACGGCCTTGCATACGGCTGAAGCTGTTGGCATTGCTGACGGTAAAGCCTTGGGTGTTGGGGGCTTGCAGTTTCATGTCTTCGTCAGTCAGCGTGGACATGGCGGCGCGTTCGGCTTCGGCTTTTTGTTGGGCGGCAGCCTGCTCTTTGCGTGCTTTTTCAGCGGCGGCCAAACGGGCTTCGGCGGCTTTTTTACGCGCTTCGGCTTCGGCTTTGCGTTGATCGGCTTTGCGTTTTTCCAAATCTTTCAAGAGATTGTTGAGGCGTTGCTCGTTTTCTTTGTGGTTGATTTTCTTTTGCGCTTCTTTGGCCATTTGCGCGTTTTGACGGCGGCTTTCGGCTTGTTCGGCGGTATTGGTTACGCCTTGTTGACGCAATGAAGCTTGAATATTGGCTTGCAGTTTTTTCAGGTAAGCCAATTCATTGTTGATTTTTTGCTCTTGCGCCGCCAGCTCTTTTTGTTGTTTTTCCAAGTCTCTCATAACTTGGTCGTTGGCGTTGTTGATATAACGTGTGTAACGCAGGAAGCGGGTTTTTTGACCGGCATCGGCGTTTTTCAGAAAGAGGGCGACCGCGTTGGGCTGACTGTTTTTATAGTTGCCGGACACAAAGCGCGAAATTTGGGCGCGCGTGTTGGAAACTTCGGCTTTTAACTGGTTGGCATCGGCATTGAGTTTTTGGAATTTTTCCCAAGCGTCGCGTTGTTTGCGGTTGATGCCGGAGAGGTTGTTGCGTGTTTGTTGCAGCTGTTTGAGCGTGGCATTAACATGGATAATGAAACCCTCGTTGCGTTTGGCAAAGGATTTCTTGCTTTCCATTTCGTTGGCAGCGGCAGCCACGGCTGCTTTGAAATCGTTGTCGGCTGAAGAGACGGCTTTAGGCTCAGCTTTAGTGTCGTCTTTTTTGTTTTGCTCTTTGGCTTTGGTGTCTTTTTTAGCGTCAACAGCTTTTTTGGCAGGCTCTTTGGCTTCTTTAGCGTCGGCCTTTTTGTCTTCGGCTGCTTTTTTTACTGGCTCTTTGGTTTTTTTGTCGTCTTTTTTATCCTCGGCTACTTTTTTAGCAGGCTCTTTGGCTTTGGTTTCCTTAGGGTCTGCTTTTTTTACGGGTTCTTTGGCTTTGCTGTCTTTTTTATCTTCAACAGGTTTCTTGTCTTGTTCTTTGGCCTTGCCGGATTTTGCGGCTGCGGCTTTTTTGTCTTTTGCCGTTTCTTTAGGCTCTTCGGCTTTGCGGCTGGACTTTTTATTGTCGGCAGCGGCTTCGGCGACTTTAGCCGTTTTGTTTTTGGCTGAAGCGCGTTCGTTTTTGTCGGCGGTTTCCTTCTCTTTGGCAGCTTTGGCTTTAACCGCTTTTTTGTCTTCCTCTTTTTCTTTTACCGCTTGTTTTTTTGAGGTTTCTTTTTTTACATCTGCCTTGGCGGCTTCTTTCTCTTTTTTCACGGGCGCAGCTTTTTTGACGGCGGTCGCTTTTTCTTTCGGCGCGTCTTTGGCAGCATAGGTTGGCAGGGAGAAACTGAGCAACAGGGCGAGAATGAGGGGTTTGTAACGCATGGTTCGATCTTGCTATCAAAGTAGGAACAATAGGACGGATTATACTGTCTGTCAGGCCGTCTGAAAATAATATCGGGTTGCAATATGGACGAACAGTCTTATATAGTAACGATAGAGTAGGCGGACGGGGTTTAGTCTGCCTGGAAACTGACAGTCTGCATCGACAGGATATTATGAAAAAATATTTATTAGTAGTGTTGGGTGCTATGGTTTTGGCGGCTTGCAGTGACAATACCGATAAAATCGGACGCGCCAGTACGGTGTTTCATATGCTGGGTAAAAACGACCGTATTGAAGTGGAAGGTTTTGACGATCCTGATGTGCAAGGGGTTGCCTGTTATATTTCGTACGCGAAAAAAGGCGGTTTGAAAGAAACGGTCAATCTGGAAGAAGATGCCAGCGACGCATCGGTTTCCTGCGTGCAAAGTGCGGAAGTCATCCGTTATAACGAGGCTGCGGTTTTGAAACCGCGACAAGTGTTCAAACGCAGTGCCAGCATAGCATTTAAGAGCCAGCAGATTATCCGCTACTACGATCCGAAACGTAAGTCTTTTGCTTATTTGGTATACAGCGATAAAATCGTTCAAGGTTCGCCGAAGAACTCTTTGAGCGCGGTATCGTGTTTTGCCCATGCGAAAACCGATACGCCGGTACCGGTAGGCGGCGCGGTTTACGGTGCGTGCGTGGTGGACGCGCCGGTTGCCGATGGACAAAAATAATAAAATCAGCTTAATAGATTAAAAGAATATGAATTTAGCCAACCATTTCCTGATTGCCATGCCTCATATGGATGATCCGTTTTTTACGGATACGGTCATTTATGTGTGCGAACACGATGAAGAAGGTGCGCTGGGCATCATCATCAACAAGCCTTCGCCGATTACCATGGACATGATTTTCGCTGCCGCCGATCGCAATATCCCGTTGCGCCTGCAACATGAAAACGTGATGATGGGCGGGCCGGTTCAGATTGAGCGCGGCTATGTCGTGCATACGCCGATCGGCCGTTGGCAAAACAGCATGGTGGTAACCGATAACGTCGCGCTGACTTCTTCGCGCGATGTGATTGAAAACCTGTCTAAAGAAGGTGCGGTGGATAAGGCTTTGATTAGTATCGGTTATTCGAAATGGGGCAAAGGGCAGTTGGAGCGCGAGCTGGCAGAAAATGTTTGGCTGACTGTCCCTGCGGACGAGCATATTCTGTTTGATGTGCCTTACGAACTCCGTTATGCCGCCGCTTTTGAAAAATTGGGCGTCAATCCGAACGCTTTGTTTTCAGGAGTCGGCCATGCCTGATGCACCAAAAGGCACGGTTTTGGCCTTTGATTTCGGCGAGGCGCGTATCGGCGTGGCGCAGGGGGATGCCGAGTTGGGCATGACCCATCCGCTGGCGACGGTAACCGGCAACAGCAATGATGAAAAATTTGAGGCTATTGCCAAGCTGGTCAAAGAATGGCAACCCAAATATTTTGTGGTCGGCCTGCCGACGTATACCGACGGAACGGAGCATGAGCTGACCCGTTTGAGCCGTAAGTTTGGCCGCCGTTTGCACGGACGTTTTAATTTGCCGGTTTATTGGGTGGACGAAAGGATGTCTTCCCTATACGCGGAAAGCCTGCTTGCTGAAGCCCAAGTATTTGGCCGAAAACAAAAATCCGTGCTTGACCAAGTAGCGGCGCAGGCGATTTTGCAAGGATTTTTTGAAGGTGGGGCGGCCGAGTATTTCAATGGCCGCGAAGAATAGCATTATTCATTATAAAGGCCGTCTGAAACTTGGTTTCAGACGGCCTTTGTTTTGTTACGGCTTTGGGATAAAAGAAGTTTAGTTTGGTTAAGCCTGATTTTTTTCAGTACAAATTTTGCTACACTCCGTTCTCTTTTTTAGACACAAATACAAGGAAAAAGTCATGGCACTCATGGACAATCTTTTGAATGCGGCTACCCAAATGTTGGGTGGCAACAGCGAAAACGGCGCACAAGGTTCTCTGACCGATATGGCGATGGATTTGGTGAAACAACAAGGCGGCGTGGGCAACCTGATCAACCAACTGCAACAAGGCGGTTTGGGCGATGCTCTGAGCAGCTGGGTTTCCAACCAATCCAGCAACCTGCCTGTGTCCGGCAGCGACCTGCAAAATGCTTTGGGCAGCGATACGGTAAACCAAATCGCGCAAAAATTCGGCGTGGATGCCGGTCAAGCAGGCGATTTGTTGGCAAAAGTGCTGCCTGACTTGGTCGATAAAGCGACGCCTAACGGCACGGCTCAAGATGCGGATGGCTTCGGCTTGGACGACATCGCTTCTATGCTGCTGAAAAACTTTATGAAATAATGAGTTGAATCATTTGATAAGGCCGTCTGAATCCGTTCAGATGGCCTTATAACTTTTGGTTCGCGGTAAATAACCAATAAGTCTTTTTCTGATGGAGGCGGATGGCTTATGATGGGCACTTCATTTCACCAGATAAGAAGGTTATACACATGTCCCGCTTGACCATACACACAGTTGAAACCGCTCCTGAAGCTGCTAAACCACGCATTGAAGCCGTACTGAAAAACAACGGCTTTATTCCTAACCTGATCGGCGTTTTGGCCAATGCGCCTGAAGCTTTGGCGTTTTATCAAGAAGTTGGCAAGCTGAATTCGGCCAACAGCCTGACTGACGGCGAAGTTGAAGTTGTTCAAATCATTGCCGCCCGTACCAACGAATGCGGTTTCTGTGTTGCCGGCCACACCAAACTGGCTACCTTGAAAAAACTGCTGTCCGAACAATCCATCAAAGCCGCACGCGCATTGGCTGCGGGTGAGTTTGACGATGCCAAACTGAGTGCTTTGGTGACATTCACCCAAGCCGTTATGGCGAAAAAAGGCGCGGTATCCGACGACGAGCTGAAAGCATTCTTCGATGCCGGTTACAACCAACAGCAAGCCGTTGAAGTAGTTATGGGCGTTGCTTTGGCAACCTTGTGCAACTACGTCAACAACCTTGCCAAAACCGAAATCAACCCTGAATTGCAGGCATTTGCCTAACCCCATCAAAGGCCGTCTGAAAATTCAGACGGCCTTTTAGTAACAAGCAAGGATATCCTTGTTGTCAAGAATAATTCATGAGTAGAACCATCTACGCTTCAAACCTTATTCAGAGGAAAAATCATGACACGCGAAGCTTTACTGAACAATGTTGCCGCACTCGTTAAAAGCAAGCTGAAACCATTGGTGGACGACATCGACCGCAAAGGCCTGTATCCGAAAGAATTTATGCTGGAATTGGGCAAAATCGGCGGCTTTGCCGCGACCGGTACGGTTGAAGAGGGCGGTAACGGTTTGGGTTTGGCAACGCAAATCGCCGTATTGCGCGAAATCGGTAAAGAATGCGGCGCGACTTCGTTCAGCGCATGGTGTCAGGCAGCTTGCGCGTGGTATCTGCATCAATCCCCCAACCAAGCGGTTAAAGACAAATATTTGGCCGATATTCTGCAGGGTAAAGTTTTGGCCGGTACGGGCATGTCCAATACCGTCAAACACCTTGCCGGTATCGAAAAACACAACCTGCAAGCCGAACGTGTCGAAGGCGGCTACAAAATCAACGGTGCTTTGCCTTGGGTATCCAATATCGGCGAAGACCACATTTGGGCAAATACCGCCCAAATCGGCGACAGCTATGTGATGTTTATCACCGGCGGTCAATGGGAAGGCGTTACCTTGCAAGATTGCCCTGAGTTCTGCGGTTTGGAAGGCACGCGCACTTACAGCCTGAATTTTAAAGACGTGTTTATTCCGGATGAAGATGTGATTGCTACGCCTGAGCAGTTCCAGTCTTATATCCCGACCATTAAAGCCGGTTTCATTCTGCTGCAAATGGGTATCGGCGCCGGTGTGATTGACGGTGCGCTCGGCATTATCCGCATGGCCAATGTGGTGAACGCAGAAGTGAACTCATATCTCGACCACAGCTACGATGAGTTGAAAGCCGCGTTGGACGGCGCATGGGCGGAAACCGAACGCCTTGCCGATGATGCGTGGAACAACAAACCTGATACGCTGGCAACCTTGAAACTGCGTGAAGCGGCTGCCGTATTGGCACTGAACGCCACTCAATCTGCCGCATTGCATGCAGGCGCGAAAGGCTATCTGATGCGCAGTCCGGCGCAACGCCGTGTCCGCGAGGCCATGTTCGTCGCCATCGTAACACCGGCGATCAAACACCTGCGTAAAGAAATCGCCGCTTTGGAAGCAGCTCAATAAATTCAAAATATCAACAATAAGACACACGAAAGGCCGTCTGAAAATACGGTTTCAGACGGCCTTTTAAAATAGAAGGAACACAAAATGGCTCAATATATGTGCGGCCCTTGCGGCTGGATTTACGACGAAGACCTCGGCGATCTCGAGCACGGCCTGCCTGCCGGAACTAAGTTTGAGGATATTCCCGACGACTGGAAATGCCCTGAGTGCGGCGTAGGCAAAGAAGATTTTTATCTGTTGGATTTTGTGATATAACTTGGTTGATTTAAAAAGGCCGTCTGAAATTTCAGACGGCCTTTGTTTTATCGGCGGTATAAAGCAACCATGGTTTCAGCCGCTTTGACGCAGCTTTCCACATCGGCAACCAAAGCGATGCGGACGTAGCCTTCGCCCGGATTGCCTTGTTCGGTATCGCGGGCGAGGAAGCGGCCGGGCAACACTTGGATAGCGGCTTTCTGCCACAGGTTGCGCGTAAATGCCAAGTCGTCGCCATCGGGAACTTTCAGCCAAATGTAGAACGACGCGTCAGGCAGTTTGACATCGAATGCCTGTTGCAAAATGGGGATAACGCGGTCGAATTTTTCTTGGTAGAGGCGGCGGTTGTCAATGACGTGTTCTTCATCGTTCCAAGCGGCAATGCTGGCGCGTTGGACGGGAATGCTCATCGCGCTACCGTGGTAGGTGCGGTAGAGTAGGAAGTTTTTGAGCAACTCGGCATCGCCTGCGACAAAGCCGGAACGCAAACCGGGGACATTGGAGCGTTTGGAAAGGCTGGTAAACATCACGATGTTGTGCGTGCCGCGACCTAATTGCGCCGCAGCCTGCAAGCCACCGATTGGTTTGTTGCCGTCAAAATAGATTTCGGAATAGCATTCGTCAGAGGCAATAACGAAGCCGTATTTGTCTTGCAAATCAAAAATTTCTTTCCAGTCTTCTAATTGCAGGACGCTGCCGCTCGGGTTGTTTGGCGAGCAGACAATCAGGACTTTGGTGCGCTGCCATACGTCTTCGGGCAGGCTGCTCCAATCGGGATTGAAGCTGGGTGCAGGACAGTTGGCAAAATGGATTTCGCCGCTGCCTAAAATAGTTGCGCCTTCGTAAATTTGATAGAAAGGATTGGGGCTGATAACGACCGGTTTGGGGCCGTCTGAAGCCGGATTTAAAACGGTTTGGATAAAAGAGAACAACGCTTCCCGGCTGCCCAATACAGGCAGGATTTCATTGTCGGGATTGAGGCTCAAACCATCATAACGGCGGGCCACCCATTCGGCGCAGGCTTGGCGCAGTTCGGGCAGGCCTGCGGTCAGCGGATATTTTTCCAGTTCGTGCAGGGAGGCGGTCAGCGCGTCGGTGATGACTTTTGGTGTCGGATGTTTCGGCTCGCCGATTTGTAGATGAATGGGCGTTACGCCTTCGGGTGCATCAATGCCTTGCATGGCTTCACGCAGGCGGGCGAAAGGATAGGGTTTGAGATGGTTCAATAATGGGTTCATGATATTTCTGCCGATAAATTAAGGCAATAATCTTAGCATTTTTTAGATGGATTGGGACAAAAAGGCCGTCTGAAAACAGGGTTTAAATGTTTTTCAGACGGCCTTTTGAGTGTTGATGCATTTATTTGGCAGGAACGACGGGCAGGGAACCGTTCAAGAGATAATGAATGGTTTCTTGAACCGTACGGATGGCGTTGCCAAACGGCAATGGGTCTTTACCGCGGAAAAACAGACCTTTATCGACTTCACCGCGGAATGCGGCTGAAAGTTGGATGTCGATACAGAATTGACCGGCTTTAGCCAAACCGTCACGCAAACCGCAGCTGGTCAGGCAGTTCAGGCCTTGTGTGCAACGGCGCGGATCGTTTTTGGCATTGGCTTGCAATTTGGCCTCGCGTTTGATGTAGTTGTCGAGGAATTTGGTGCGCACGCCGCGTGCAGGCAAACCGGCAACAGACATGAATTCAACCACTTTTTCGGTTTCCGCACCGGCCAGCGTTTTCTTGAAGTTGATGTGAGCATCGCCTTCTTCGGTCACGGCAAACGCGGTACCGATTTGAACGGCGGACGCGCCCCAGTTTTTCAAGGCTGTTTTGACTTTTTCAAAGTTTGCCATGCCGCCGGCGAGTACCAACGGGATTTTTTCGCTTTCCAAGCCCAAGTTTTTGAATACTTCAAACGTTTCTTCAATAACGCGTTTGAACTCGAATTTGGCATCATTTACGCCGTCAACGGTTGCCGCACCCAAGTGGCCGGCTGCGTGGGCTGGGTGTTCGATAACGATGGCATCGGGCAAGATGCCTTTTTTCATCCAACGTTTCAAAACGATATTGATACCGCGTGACTCGGACAAAATAGGGAAAAGGGCGACATCTTTGTGGTAACCCTCGGCCATTTCCGGCAGATCCAAAGGCAAACCTGCGCCCATTACAATCGCGTCTGCGCCGGATTCGCAGGCCTGACGGACGTAGGCGGCGTGGTCTTTTACGGCTTTCATGACGTTGACGGCAATCATGCCTTTGCCTTCTGAATCGGCTTTGGCTTTTTTGATTTCACGGTCAAGCGCGATGCAGTTGAGGCGGGTGTATTTTTCTTCGCTGGAATCGATTTTTGATTCGGCCAGCAAATCTTCGTGCAAGTGGCGCAAATCGACGCTGGCGATGGTACCTACGCCGTTTTCGCGCGCAACCGCGCTGGAGAGTTTTGATGCGGAAACGCCTACACCCATACCGCCTTGTACAACGGGAATCAGTGATTTGCCACGGATAATCAATGGGTCAAAGTTGTTTTGCATGGATGCTCCTTCATAGATTCTGGATGGTGCCGTCTGAAATCCTATGAAATGGATTGGATAACGGACTGATGTGTATATAAATAAGTGTGTTTTTCGCCGCCGTTTTTCAGACGGCATGAGGCGTGTTTTTAAAATTTTAGGAATTATACTCTAAGTTAATGTAAAAATTAGAGTATTAATACAGTTTTTTTGAAGGAAAAATTGAAAAGTCTTGTTAATAAAGGAATAAATTTTATGGTGGATTGGATTGAGGAGGAGAAATTGCAAACAAAATCTATAAAGAAAAAGGCCGTCTGAAATTTCAGACGGCCTTAAGTATGGGAATCAGACAGATGTCGGATTACATTTGTTTTTTAGCGGCATCAATGGCGCGTTGGTCAGGGTTGATCAAGATTTCAACGCGGCGGTTTTGTGCGCGGCCTTCAACAGTAGCGTTGGAGGCGATTGGTTGACGGGAGCCGTAACCGAAAGTGCTCAAACGGGTGCTGCTTACGCCACGGGATTGCAGGAAGGTGGCAACAGATTCGGCACGGTTGCGAGACAATGGCTCGTTGATGGCGTCGTTACCGGTGTTGTCGGTGTGGCCGTTGATGGTCAAAGTCGTGTCAGGATATTGAACCAAAGTTTGCGCGGCAGCAGACAAGGCGCTTTGAGCATGGCCGCTCAGGGCAGCGCTGCCGGTAGCGAAGGTTACGTTTTCAGGCATAACCAGTTTGATTTGGTTGCCTTGACGTTCAACTTCGATGTTGGTGTTGGCCAAGCTTTGACGCAGTTTTTTCTCTTGGTAGTCCATGTAACCGCCGATACCGGCACCTACTGCACCACAAGCCAATGCGGAGTTACGCGCACCTTTGCCGCCGTGGGTCAGCGCACCAACGATGCCGCAAACAGCCGCACCGCCCAAACCGTACATAGCGGTTTTGCTGGCAGATTGTTGGCCGGTAGCAGGATCGGTCACACAGCCGGTGAGCGCCAAAGGAATTACAGTAGCAATAACGGTCAGGGGTTTCAAGAATTTCATGTCGTATCCTCTTTTTAGATGACGGCCCGGGCCGTCTGAAAAAATGAATAAAAACCGCGTGGGTTATTACGGATTTATGATACCCAATATCTGAAACGCAAAAGAATGGGTTTAACCCGATATTACGAAAATATTTGCCAGTTAACATAATTCTGAAGCATTTCTGCATTTCTCCGACAGTTTGATCATTTTGCCGCGAAATAACAAGCAAAGTTTTTTACAGTTTCTTCCGTTTTTTCTGCTTGCGGCGATACCAGTTGACGAATGCCCATTTCAATCTGACCTTGACATCGTATCCCACTGAACCTGCACCCAGTATGAGCAAAACGGCGGAAACGGGCAGGGCGAAATGATGGCCGACCAGATGATAACCCCATGCGCCAACCACGCCACCCAGCAAAAACGACAGCATCAAGCCGCTTAAAAGCCACATTTTCGGTTTGTTGACGCGGATGTGCGGCAGGCGCGGATGATGCTGTTTGGAGTAATAAAGCGCGCGTGAAATTTCAATGCCCAAGTCGGTCGCCGTACCGGTCATGTGGGTGGAACGGATGGCGCCGCCGGAAAGAAGCGTGATAACCGTATTGTGCATGCCCATAATAAAACACAATAAAAACAATGCTAAAGACGGCATAATAAAATCAGAGCCGCCAAAATCCCATTCCATCGCGGCAATACCGAACCAACCGAATATCAACAGATAAACTGCTTCCAGCCACATGGAAAACCCAAAGCTGCCACGGAAACGCATTTGCTGCGTCCACAAAATCACCCAGCCCGAATGCGCGGCTCCGGCAACAAAACACAACACGCTGATTGTGGCAATAATGGCCACACTCCACTCTTGAAGATACAAAACATCTGCCAACAGCGACATTGAGCCGGTAACGTGGGAGGTATAACGTGAGAATGCGAAGAAGCCGCCGGCATTAATCGCGCCGGCAAGAAAGGCCATGATGTAACCAAGCCGTCTGAAACGGGCATCGGAAATATTGTGTTCGTGCAGGTACGGACGGTCTGCCTGCCAAAACGGCGGCGTGTGTTGCCTATGGTGGCGCGGTCGGTAAGAGTGGGGCCGTTTGTCGTCGTTCATTGATTTTGGGATAGGGGCGAGCATTTATACTGGGTGTATTTTATATGCAACTGCCTGCTGCCAAGAACAAATAATATAAAGTGTCCCCAAGTTGCCACACTTGCCCATTGCAGGATGAAGGCGTACATTAATAGCCATACATAAGTATAAGGAAACATCCGATGAATCCTATCCGCCTGACCTTATTGATTGGTGCTGCCGCATTGCTTGCCGCCTGCGCCACCACGCCTGAGCAAAAAGCCGCACGCGCCCAAGCGCAGAAACGCTATGAACAGGATCTTCAAGTATATCTTGCCGCCCAATGTGATCAGGAAACTGCCGCGCTGATCCGCCGCAAATTTGACGAAGAAGGCAAACCCGGTGCCGCAACTGCGGAACAAAAAGCCTTCCGCCTCAAATATATCGACAAAGTTTCCGATCCGATGTTCCAAGCCTGCTACAAAATGGCATGGCAAAACTATATTTCCCAAGAACAGCTGCGCGAAGCCCGCTACTATCGTTATTACGACGATTGGGGCTATCCGTTTGGTCGTTATCCTTGGTGGTGGTAAGGTATTAACAAACTTTAGGGCCGTCTGAAAGCATATATTTATTGGTTTCAGACGGCCTAAGGTTTATTGAAACGGCAATAACGTTTACAATAGCCGCCTATTCAAACACAATACCCACCACCCATGAACATCTGGCTTGGACAGCGACACGCGCCCAAATTTCCGCAAGGAGCCGCCGTGACCATCGGCAACTTCGACGGTGTACACCTCGGGCACAAACATATTCTACAAAAACTCAAACGAGAGGCAGGCCGGCGCGGTCTGCCTGTTGTCGTTGTTGTTTTTGAGCCTCAGCCCAAAGAATTTTTTGCGCGCAAAGCCGGGAAAAAGCTGCCTTACCGGATCAGCCCGCTGCGTACCAAATTGCGCCTTTTGCGTGAAACCGGCTGCGTGGATGCCGTTTGGGTCTTGCGTTTTAACCAAGCTTTCTCCGATATGAGCGCGCAAGCGTTTATCGACCAGCTCTTGCGCCAAACGCTCAACACGCGTTATTTGTTGATTGGCGACGATTTCCGTTTCGGTGCCGGCCGTGAAGGCTGCTTTGAACTCTTGGCTCAACAGCCCGATATGCAAACCGAGCGCACGCCGTCTGTTATCGTTGAAGACATCCGCACCAGCAGTACCGCCGTCCGCCAAGCCCTTTCAGACGGCAAGTTGGAATACGCCAAAAGATTGTTGGGCCATGATTACGTGTTAAGCGGAAAGGTCAAACACGGGCAAAAACTCGGCCGCACCATCAACGCGCCTACCGCCAATGTCCAGCTTCCTCCGTATCATTATGCTTTAAGCGGCGTATTTGTCGTTGAAGCAGACGGCACATTCGGCTCGCGCCGAGGCGTTGCCAGCTTTGGTTTTAATCCCACTGTCAGCAACAACCGCTCGCAAAAGCTGGAAGTCCATCTGTTCGATTTCAACGGCGATTTGTACGGACAACGCATCTTCGTCCGTTTCCTGCATAAACTGCGTGACGAGAAAAAATTTGAGAGTATCGAGGCATTGAAAACCCAAATTTTGCAAGATATGGAAGATGCAAAGGTTTGGAAGCCATAGAAACGCTTCTAGAAGCTTATAAAATCAAGACAATTGGGCTACAATAAGTCCTTTGAATTTTTTCAGACGGCCTGTTCCTTTTAAAATGAGCAATCAGGCCGTCTGAAACCGAAATACCGCAACAATAGAGATCAAAAAATGACCGATTACAGTAAAACCGTAAACCTGCTCGAGAGCCCGTTTCCAATGCGTGGCAATCTTGCCAAGCGCGAGCCTGCATGGCTGAAAAGCTGGTACGAGCAAAAACGCTACCAAAAACTGCACGAAATCGCCAAAGGCCGTCCGAAATTCATTCTGCACGACGGTCCTCCGTATGCCAACGGCGACATCCACATCGGTCATGCCGTCAATAAAATTCTCAAAGACATCATTATCCGCAGCAAAACCCAAGCCGGTTTTGATGCGCCTTATGTACCGGGTTGGGACTGCCACGGTTTGCCTATCGAAGTGATGGTAGAAAAACTGCACGGTAAAGACATGCCTAAAGCCCGTTTCCGCGAATTGTGCCGCGAATACGCTGCCGAACAGATTGCCCGTCAGAAAAAAGATTTTATCCGCTTGGGTGTGTTGGGCGACTGGGACAATCCTTACCTGACCATGGATTTCAAAACCGAAGCCGATACCGTGCGTATGCTCGGCGAAATCTACAAATCCGGCTATCTCTACCGCGGCGCGAAACCGGTTCAATTCTGCTTGGACTGCGGCTCTTCCTTGGCTGAAGCCGAAGTGGAATACAAAGACAAAGTATCGCCTGCGATTGACGTTGCCTATCCGTTTAAAGACACTGCCGCGCTTGCTGTCGCATTCGGTTTAGCAAGTATCGAAGGCAAAGCGTTTGCCGTCATCTGGACAACTACGCCTTGGACTTTGCCTGCGAGCCAAGCTGTTTCAGCTGGTGCAGACGTGGTGTATCAACTGATTGATACGCCTAAAGGCAAATTGGTATTGGCCAAAGATTTGGCAGAAGACGCGCTCAAACGTTACGGCTTTGCTTCAGACGACCTGAAAGTATTGGCAGAAACCACAGGCGACAAGCTGGAAAACCTGCATATGAATCATCCGTTCCTCGAACGCGATATTCCCATGCTCAACGGCGACCATGTGACCACCGATGCCGGTACCGGCTTGGTGCATACTGCGCCTGCCCATGGTCTGGAAGACTACGCCGTCTGCAACAAATACGGCATCGAGCTTTACAACCCTGTAAATGCCGAAGGTAAATACATCAGCGAAACGCCGCGTGTTGCCGGCATGAGCGTTTGGGAAGCGAATCCCGTTATCCTGCAATGGTTGGAAGAAACCGGCAACCTTTTGGCAAGCAGCAAAATCGAACACAGCTACGCACACTGCTGGCGCCACAAAACGCCGTTGATTTACCGTGCGACCGGCCAATGGTTTGTCGGTATGGACAAAGCTGGAAACGACGGTAAAACCTTGCGCGACAAAGCCATCAAAGCCGTTGATGACACCGAATTCTTCCCATCATGGGGTCGTGCGCGTTTGGAAGCCATGATAGAAGGCCGTCCTGACTGGGTGGTTTCACGCCAACGCTATTGGGGCACGCCGATGACTTTCTTTGTTCACAAAGAAACCGGTGAATTGCATCCAAACTCTGCCGAGTTGTTGGAAAAAGTTGCCCAAAAAATCGAAGAAAAAGGCATCGAAGCGTGGTTCTCTCTTGATAAGAGCGAACTCTTGAGCGCGGAAGATTGCGAAAATTACGACAAACTTTCCGATACCATGGACGTATGGTTCGACTCCGGCTCGACCCATTATTCCGTCTTGAAACAACGCGAAGAATTGGAATGGCCGGCTGACTTGTACCTCGAAGGCAGCGACCAACACCGCGGCTGGTTCCAATCGTCTATGTTGACCGGTTGCGCCTCATCCATGGGTCGTGCGCCATACAAACAGCTGCTGACCCACGGTTTTGTGGTTGACCAAAACGGCCGCAAAATGTCGAAATCCATCGGCAATGTCGTTGCACCACAAGAAGTTTACAACGAATTCGGCGCCGACATCCTGCGTTTGTGGGCAGCATCCACCGATTACAGCGGCGAATTGGCGATTTCCAAAGAAATCCTCAAACGCGTAACTGAAAGCTACCGCCGTATCCGCAATACCTTGAGCTTCCTGTTTGCCAACCTCAGCGACTTCAATCCTATTGAAGATGCTGTGCAACAGGCAGATATGGTGGAAATCGACCGCTACGCCGTGGTATTGGCACGCCAGCTGCAAGAGCGTCTGGCAGGCGATTACTATCCGCGTTATGCCTTCCACTTCGCCGTGAAAGACATTGTTTCTTTCTGCTCGGAAGACTTGGGCGCGTTCTACCTCGATATCCTGAAAGACCGCCTCTACACCACCAAAGCAGACAGCCATGCACGCCGCAGTGCGCAAACTGCCCTGTATCACATCACACGCAGTTTGGTTCTGCTGATTGCTCCGATTTTGTGCTTCACCGGCGAGGAAGCATGGGACATCATTGGTGGCGGCGAAGAAGACAGCGTCCTCTTCCACACATGGCATGAGTTCCCACCAATCAATGAAAAAGCCGAAGCCGAATTGGTGAAAAAATGGACGGCAATCCGAGAAGCCCGCGAAGCGGTAACTGCCGCCATCGAGCCTTTGCGTACGGATAAAACCGTCGGTTCTTCATTGCAAGCCGAAACCGAAATTACGGCTCCGGAAGAAATTGCCGACTATCTGAACACTTTGGGTGAAGAATTGCGTTTTGCTTTACTGGTGTCTAAAGCTGAAGTGAAAGTAGGTAATGAACTTGCTGTAACCGCTAAAGCCAGCGATGGTGAAAAATGCGAACGCTGCTGGCATTACACCCACGATGTGGGCGCAGTTGCAGGCCATGAAACCATCTGTAAACGTTGTGCCGACAACGTTGATGGCAAAGGTGAAGACAGATATTACGCTTAATTGTTTGTCTAAGATAAAGGCCGTCTGAAAACTTTGGAAATAGGTTTTCAGACGGCCTTTGTTTTCGTATAGCGAATAGATTTTGAAGGGTAATTGGGATTTGTAGTTTTGATAAATAGATATAGTCAGTATAGGTATAGTGGATTTGACGTATATTGAGAAATATATTCTCGTAGAAAGCACTTTTCAAAGGGCCTTACTTATCCGTGGGGTATGGATGTATTTTGAACCTTCAAATAGCCTCATATTTACATTTTCTCATTGAACGGAAACTATATTTCTCTTTCGTTTTATCCAATATAAAAGGCCGTCTGAAACAAGTTTTCAGACGGCCTTTAGTTATTCTATTGCTTAGTAGAAATTAGCGGGCAGAGCAAGAAGTTTCTACTTTGTTGCCGTATGGGTCAGTGAAGCCGAAGAATGCTTCGCTGCCTTTTTGATGCCATTCAGCGCCTTTGCCGAACAGGCCTTGGTTGGCAACATAGCGTTCGCCTGAACCTGCAACGGCAGAAGACAGGGTGGCAACTTTGTCATCCAGACGCAGTTCAACTTGGTTGGTGCTCAGGTTGCGGACTTGTACAGACAGGCCGTTTTCGCAGCTGAATGATTGAACACGGCCATGGCTGTGCATGTCATGATGTTGGTGACCATGTTCGTGTGCATGATTGTGCTCATGACGTTGACCATGGTCATGGCGATGGGCTTCAGGTGCGGCGCAGGCAGCGAGGCTCATGGCGGCGGCAATTGCAAGCAGGGCTTTTACTTTCATTTTTGACTCCTATGGTCAGTGTTTAAGGAAGAATGTAGCGGCATGTTATAAATATCTTTATGGCTTCACAATAGGGATAACCATTATTTACTTTTTCTTCCTGTTTTCGGGAGTATGGCAGGATTCTTTGTAGTTTTGATATGAATGATTAATGCCGTTTGAAAAAAAGCCACACTTGCGCTAGAGGTAAACGAAAGTGCGGAAAATTCAGAGAGTTACATTGAAAGAAGGATAGAACAGCTTAACGCTGGCGTGCTTTAAAACGGGGATTGCTCTTGCAAATGACGTACACTTTGCCTTTTCGGCGGACAATTTGGCAGTCACGGTGTCGTTTTTTTGCAGTTTTCAGGGATGAGAGGACTTGCATCATTTATCCTTTCTGAAAGAAGACATCATGGATTGGTAACGTTGGTTGAATTTGCTGGCGCGGCCTTCGACATTAACGTTGCGTTGTTTGCCTGTGTATACGGGGTGGGATGCGGAAGAGGTATCAAGAGAGAAGAGGGGATACTCTACTCCGTCTTTCCAAACCATGGTTTTTCCGTGGGTATTGGCACATGAACGGATGAGCCATCCTTGGTCTGCACCGCTGTCGTAAAACAGGACGGTACGATAGTTGTCTGGGTGGATATCGGGTTTCATTTCTTTCTCCAGTGAGAGTTATAGTATAACATTATACTCTTAGAAAAAGAGCAGGCAAGTGTTTTTTGGTTTTTCTTTATCACGGGGTTGCGGCATTTTGATAAAATATGCGGTTTCAGACGGCTTTTTTTTCATGAGGCCGTCTGAATATTTTGTTTTCTGATGATAGGGATATGATGTATTTGCATAAGGGTTTCAGATTGGGTGGTGCGGTAAGTAAGGTTGTGCCGATTATCCATGTATTGTCCAAGCTGGGGCTGTTGTTTTCACTGCTGTTGGCTGTGCCGACACTGATGTCGTATTTTTATCACGACAGCGCGTTTTTCGTGTTTGCCTACACGGCTTTAACGGTATTGCTGGTGTCGTGCGTTACTTGGATGCTGACTTTGCGTTTCAACCGTGAATTGCGGCCGCGTGACGGATTTACCCTGGTATTGATGCTATGGCTGGCTTTTGCCGTCGTGGCGGCGATGCCGATTTATTTCTATATGCCGTCCATGAGTTTCACCGATGCGTTTTTTGAAGCGATGTCGGGGCTGACGACAACGGGGGCAACAGTGATTTCCGGCTTGGATACGCTGGATCCATCGGTCAATTTTTGGCGGCACATGCTCAACTGGCTTGGCGGTATGGGTATTATCGTGCTGGCTGTGGCGATTTTGCCGATGTTGGGCGTGGGGGGGACGCAGCTCTTCAAAGCGGAAATTCCGGGTATGGATAAGGAAAGCAAGATGGCTCCCCGTATTTCGCAAGTGGCCAAACGGCTGTGGTTTGCCTATGCGCTGACAACTGCTGCGGCTTTTGTATCCTTGCATATTGCCGGTATGGGTTGGTTTGATGCCTTGTGCCATGCGATGTCGGCTGTGGCCTTGGGCGGTTTTTCGACACATGATGACAGCGTTGCATATTTCAATTCTGTAGCAGTCGAATGGACGTTGATGTTTTTTACTGTCTGGGGCGGTATCAATTTCGCCAGCCACTTTACTGCGTTGGGCAACCGCTCTTTGCAGGTGTATTGGAAAGATGAGGAATGCCGTTCCATGTTGCTGGTTTTGTCGGGCAGTATTTTGATTTCGGCATTGTATTTATGGCAGCAGGATGTTTATCAAAGCCTTGGCGAAGCTTTACGCTTTGTCAGCTTCAACTTTGTGTCCATCGGATTGGCCAGCGGTTTCTCCAATGCTGACTTTGCCCAATGGCCGCTGATTGTGTCGTTGTGGATGTTTTTCCTGTCGAACGTATTGGCAAGTTCAGGCTCTATGGGGGGCGGTATTAAAAACGTGCGTGCGTTGGTATTGTTCAAATTCAGCTTGCGCGAAATGCTGATTTTGTTGCACCCACGCGCGGTTCGTACGGTAAAGGTCAACAACCGTTCTATTCCGGATCGCATGGCGCTGACTGTCATGTCGTTCATCTTTATTTATTTTATGACGGTCATTGTATTCAGCTTTTTACTGATGGCGGCAGGCTTGGACTTTTTATCCGCCTTTACGGCAGTCATTGCCTGTATTACTAATGCAGGTCCGGGTTTGGGGGCAGTCGGTCCGTCGCATAATTACGCCGCGCTGAGCGATGTGCAGAAGTGGCTGTGTACGGCGGTGATGTTGTTGGGACGTTTGGAGATTTTTACCGTTTTAATTTTGTTTACTCCGGCATATTGGAAGAAATAAGTGTGAGAAAAAGGCCGTCTGAAATTTCAGACGGCCTTTTTTATAATGGTTGGGCTTAAGCGTATTGTTTGAGCAATTCTTTGAATTGTTCACCGGTTTCAGGGTGTTTCAAACCGTAAGCCACGGTTGCTTCAAGGTAACCCAATTTGCTGCCGCAGTCGTAGCGTTTGCCATCAAATGCATGAGCCAACACAAACTCATGGTCGAGCAGGCGCGCAATACCGTCTGTCAGTTGGATTTCGTTACCGGCACCGCGAGGCAGGTTGGTCAACAAGTCAAAAATACGCGGAGTCAGGATGTAGCGGCCGACAACAGCAAGGTTGGAAGGCGCTTCTTCCGGTTTGGGTTTTTCAACTATGTTGGTGATACGCTGATAGCTTTTCAGCTTTTCAACTTCAACGATACCGTAAGAGCCTGTTTGAGAAGGATCAACGGTTTCAACGCCTAAAATGCTGTTACCGCTTTGGTTGTACACATCAACCATCTGTTTCAACGCGCCTTTAGGCGTGTCAATCAAATCGTCTGCCAAAATAACGGCAAAAGGCTCGTTACCAACGGCAGCCTGCGCGCACAATACGGCATGACCCAAACCCAATGCTTCAGTTTGACGGATGTACATGCAGGTAATGTTGGGAGGCAGGATATCGCGAACGTGCTCCAACAGCTTGTCTTTTTGACGCAATTCCAATTCGGTTTCCAACTCGTATGCTTTGTCGAAGTGGTCTTCGATACTGCGTTTGTTACGGCCGGTGATGAACACCATTTCAGTACAGCCGGCTTCAACCGCTTCTTCAACTGCATATTGAATCAGAGGTTTGTCTACGATAGGCAGCATTTCTTTGGGACTGGCTTTGGTCGCAGGCAAGAAACGGGTGCCCATACCGGCAACGGGGAAGACGCATTTTTTAATGGGTTTCATATTATTATCCTATTTTAACTGTGGGTTTATACCCCAAAAAGTGTAAAGATGTAGTCGTATGTAATGATAATACCACATGATAAAGTATCAGACGGTCTGAAAAGGAGGATTGGTCATAGATACTGTCTTATCCCAGCAACGTCAGTAATTCTTCTTCGCTCAATACGGCCACGCCCAACGTTTGGGCTTTTTCCAATTTACTGCCTGCGGCTTCTCCGGCGACAACGTAGTCGGTTTTTTTGGATACGCTACCAGAAACTTTACCGCCGGCAGCCTCAATCATGGCTTGGGCTTGGTCGCGTTTGAGCGTGGGTAAAGTTCCTGTTAATACAAAGGTTTTTCCTGCTATGGTCTCATTGATGCCGTCTGAAATCGTTTCATCTTGAAGCTCAGGCAGCTTTTGATCAAAGAAAGTTTTCATATTTTCAAGCAGGGCTGAGTTTTGCGGTTTACTGCGCCATGTTTGCCAATCGGCAGGCAACGCTTTGTCAGTTTGCAAACCTTCTATGCTTTGTCCGGCAAGCTCCCATAAGGCCAGTGCTTTGGTTTCGCTGATTTTAAAATCAGGCAGGCGGGCAATCCAGCGTTGCGGCTCGGCATGGCGCAACGGCGGGATAGTGACAGCCTGGCTTTGCGGGGCAACACCTACAGCCAGTAGCTCGTCGATCATCGCCTGTTGCGCTTCTTGGGCAAAAAAGTGGGCGATGGAGTGGGCAACCACCGTGCCGATATCGGGCAGGCAGGCGAGGATGGGTTCGGGTGCATGGCGGACATGTTCGAGTGTGCCGAATGCCTGTGCCAGCGTTTTGGCTGTGCGTTCGCCAACGTGACGGATGCCGAGGGCAAAAAGGAAGCGCGCAAGTCCGGGCGTTTTGCTGGCTTCTATGCCTGCGAGGATGTTTTCTGCCCATTTGGTCGGCTGTTTTTTAATGGTTTTGCTAAGCAAGGCATTACTAGTTTCACTTTCAAAGTCTTCAATCTCACTGTTTGATGGTTCTTCTTCATTAGCTGACGCTTTATCCGCCGTTTCCTTCATTTTTTGCAGGGTTGGGATATCGAGGCGGTAGAGGTCGGCGAAATGACGAACCAAATCTTGTGCTACCAGTTGCTCGATTTGTTTTTGTCCAAGTCCGTCGATGTCCATGGCTTTGCGTGAGGCGAAGTGGATTAAACCTTGCGCACGTTGTGCTTGGCAAAGCATGCCACCGCTGCATCGGGCAACCGCTTCGCCTTCTTCGCGTTCGATTTCGCTGTGACAGATAGGGCAATGGGTGGGCAGGCGGTAAGGTTTGTGAAGCGGTTCGGAGCGGGTTTCAGAAGGTGTTTCTGCAAACAAATCGTCTTGCAGGCCGTCTGAAACAGCAATGTTGGTCTCCTGCATTGGGCGGCGTTCAAAAATCACGCGCACTACCTCGGGAATCACGTCTCCGGCGCGGCGTACGACAACTGTGTCGCCAACGCGTACGTCTTTTCGAGATACTTCGTCCTGATTGTGCAGGGTGGCGTTGGTAACGGTAACGCCACCGACGAATACAGGTTGTAGGCGGGCGACGGGGGTTACTGCGCCGGTGCGCCCGATTTGTACATCAATGGCTTCGACAATGGTCAATGCTTCTTCGGCAGGGAATTTGTGGGCAATGGCCCAGCGCGGCGCGCGTGAGATGAAACCGAGTTCGCGCTGTTGCGCCAAGCTGTTGACTTTGACGACCATACCGTCGATTTCATAAGGTAAAGTAGGGCGTTTTTGCTGCATTTGCTCGTAAAACGCCAATACTTCGTCGATATTTTTGAAACAGCAGAAATTACCGTCAGGCAGGCTGAAGCCGAGTTCTTTACAGTAGCTCAGCTCTTGCAGGTGTTCTTCCGCGACAAAACCGCCTTGTTGTCGGGCGATGGAATAGGGGAAGAAATGCAGTTTGCGCTGTGCCGTAATGCGCGAATCGAGTTGACGCAGACTGCCGGCGGCGGCATTGCGCGGATTGGCGAAAGGTTTTTGTCCGTTTTCAGCCTGTCGTTCGTTTAAAGCGGCAAAATCGGCTTTGAGCATCAGTACTTCGCCGCGTATTTCGATAAGCTCTGGGATATTTTCTCCATGCAGGCGCAGGGGGATGTTGGATACGGTTTTGACGTTTTGGGTAACGTCTTCGCCTGTTGTGCCGTCGCCACGGGTTGCCGCTTGAGTCAATACGCCGTCGCGGTACAGCAGGCTGATGGCCAGACCGTCAAATTTAGGCTCGATAACGTATTCCGGTTTTTCTCCGTTTAATCCGCCATGAACGCGCTCATCAAAAGCATACATTTCGGCATGGTCAAACACGCCGTTTTCATCTTGTGGCGAGAAGGCGTTGGTCAGTGACAGCATCGGTACTTCGTGGCGCACTTCGGCAAAGCCTGCCAAAGGCTCGCCACCGACACGCTGGGTCGGGCTGTCAGGCAGTTTGAACTCGGGGTAGTTCCGCTCCAATGCTTCAAGCTCGCGGAACAATTTGTCGTATTCGGCGTCGGGTATGCTGGGCGCGTCTAGGGTGTAGTATTCGTAGGCATAGCGGTTGAGGAGGTCGGTCAGGTATTTGATACGTTGTGCGGTCGGATTCATGAGCAATCGAAATAGAGTTTTCAGACGGCCTGATGATAGAGAGGCCGTCTGAAAATCGATGAATATTGAAGATGAAGGGATTTTACCTGAAAAAAGCGGATATGCCGTCATTGCATATCCGCTTTTTGATTGGGGAAGTTTAAGAGAACAGGCGCAGGGCTTGTTTGCTGCCGGGTTTGATGCCGACTTTAAGCATTTCTTCCTGACGGGCCAAAACGTAGTTGCGTACGTCTTTGAGCCATTGGGTGGAAACTTCTTCCATTTGGTCGTTAACCAAATCCAAGCTGAGTTGGCCGGAAAGTTTGACTGCCAAGTCCATGAATTTGTCGAAAGTTTTTTCGCCGGCAGGAACATGCGGAATATCCAGAAGCATGCTGAAACCGCGGTAGGCTTGGTTGTCCAACAGTGGATTGGTAAATGGTTTGTTGTCCAAAGTATGGATAGAGAACAGTTGAGGGTTGTTGTTGTCACCGAAATGGAACGCGCCGTCTTCGCCCAGTTTGAAGCCTGTATCTTCCACGGCGGCACGCAATTCTACGCCGCTGATATTGGAATGGGAAACCAAGTGAATGGCGATGGTTTGGTCAACACGCGCACAGAATTGGTCGAGGGCTTGCGCGACTTCGGTGAAAGCATCCAAGTCGGTATGCAAAACTTTGCCGTCCATCAGTTGGGCAAAAGCATCAACCTGTTGGTCGAAGTGTTGCAGCTCTTCACGCGCTGCCAAACCGTTACGGCTGACAGCTTGCAGGCCCATAACGAAGCCTTGGTAGTAAACGCCCGGAATCGGCTCGGCAACGCGGAAATGGTCGTCCATGGTGCAACCGATGATTTGGAAGCGGTGTGTGCTGGAAAGGCGCGGCAGTGCGTGCAATTCTTGGGCTTGTTTCAGGGAGATGTAGGCCATGTAGTCGAAGCGCGGGTCAAACCAAGGCAACTCGACTTGAGACAATTCGTCCAAGCTGATCAATGGTACTTGTGCCACAGGTTCGGCTTCGGTTTCAACCGGAGCAGAAGTGGTTTCGGAAGGATTTATGGTAATTTCGTTGTTCAAACCGATAACGGTGTGTTGGACTTTTTCTTCTGCGGAGAAATCGTCTTCCATGGTCAGCTCGACATCAGTTTTAAGTTGGGCAGGGTGTGCCAGTTTGGCTTTTGCCGCGTAGATTTCATCTTGCTCTTGCAGATTACGCAAAGCCTCTTCGGTTTTTTTGTTTTTCTTGATAAACAAACCTTGGCCGCCGGTTTCTTTGCTGTCGCGGACGTGTTTGGTTTTGCTGGTCAAAAGTGCATCCTTATCGGAATGGCCGAATTGTTCACGCACTTGTTTGCGGTATTGGTTTTCCTGGTACATGTTGTAACCGATAACCGCCAAAAGAGCGGCGAGGGCTAAGACGATGAAAATCATGGAGTAATCACTTTTTAAAAAGGCAGCATTCCGTCTTTTTACAGGGTGCGGAATCTTGCTGCGTGGGAAGTTAGTTGGAGCCGGACTTTATGCATCCGAATGAATAGCTGAATTATAACGAAAATAAACGGTTGTGACAGCATTATGTCTGCCAATCATTGTTCAGGCCGTCTGAAAGTTATCCGTGCCGGATGGGGAAACCTGCTTTTTGAAGGCGTGGCCAATCGAAGAAATGTCCGGGATCGGTTTTCCTGTCCGGCGCGATGTCCTGATGACCGGTAACGGCCTGAATCGGATAATGTTCGGAAATAGCGGTCAGCAAGGCTTGCAGGCTGGTGTATTGTGCTTCGGTAAAAGGCTCGAAATCGCAGCCTTCCAATTCGATACCGATGGAGAAGGCATTGCATTTTTCTCTGCCTTGAAACGACGATACACCGGCATGATAGGCCATGTCGTCGCAGGAAACGAATTGGACGGTTTCGCCTTTACGGTTGATGAAAAAATGGCTGGAGACGCGCAGGGTGTGGATGATGCTGAAAAAAGGATGCTCGTCAGGGTTGATTTGGTTGGTAAACAATTTTTCCACCGCCCCCGTGTTGTACTCAAAAGGAGGAAGGGAAATATTATGGAGGACAACCAAAGAGATGTCTTCATCCGGTTCTCGCGGGCTGAAATTGGGCGAATGAGTTTGGCGTGCATTCAGCCAACGGCCGTTTTGCCAAGTGTTTTTTGAAGGGGAATTCATGGTTTCAGACGGCCTTTCGGGATAGGAAAACATACGTTTGGGACGGTGGCAGGCTTAATATGCTTGTTTTCGGTTATACTGTCGCCCGACACGTTCACAAACCAAGAATCCTACCATGTTGAAAAAATTGTTGAAATGGCTGGCCGTATTTTTGACGGCATTTGCCGCCGTGGTTGCCGCATTGTTGTTTGTTCCGAAAGACAACGGCAAACCATATCGTATTACCATTACCAAAAATCAGGGTATTTCTTCCGTCAGCCGCAAACTGGCTCAAGACGGCATCGTTTATAACCGTTATGTGCTGGTAGCCGCCGCATATGTGATGGGCGTACACAACCAACTTAATGCCGGCTCTTACCGCCTATCTGCCAAAGTATCGGCTTGGGACATTTTAAAACGCATTAAAAAAGGCCGTCCTGACTCGGTCAGCGTGCAAATTTTGGAAGGCGCGCGTTTTGCACAAATGCGCCGTATTATCGATAACACTGCCGACATTGCCCACGATACGCGCGGTTGGAGTGATGAAAAACTGATGGCCGAAGTGGCACCCGATGCCTTGAGCAGCAATCCCGAAGGACAGTTTTTCCCGGATAGTTACGAAATTGATGCCGGCGGCAGCGATCTTCAAATTTACAAAATCGCCTACCGTAAGATGCGGGAAAACCTGCAAGAAGCATGGGATGACCGTCAAAGCGGCCTGCCTTATAAAAATCCGTACGAAATGCTGATTATGGCGAGTCTGATTGAAAAAGAAACCGCGCACGAAGACGACCGCGCCCATGTAGCCGCCGTATTCGTCAACCGCCTGAATATCGGCATGCGCCTGCAAACCGACCCGACCGTCATCTATGGCATGGGTGATGCGTATAAAGGCAGAATCCGCAAAGCCGACCTGCAACGCGATACGCCTTACAATACCTATACGCGCAGCGGTTTGACGCCGACGCCGATTGCGCTTCCCGGCAAGGCCGCGCTTGAAGCGGCGGGTCATCCGTCTGATGAAAAATATCTGTATTTCGTCTCAAAAATGGATGGTACGGGCTTGAGCGAGTTCAGCCACAACCTTTCTGAACACAACGCTGCCGTACGCAAATATATTTTGAAGAAATAAACCGAATAGGCCGTCTGAAACATTTATAATCCCAGTTTCAGACGGCCTTTAAATTGACGATATCCATATGAAACCCAGATTTATTACCCTTGACGGCATAGACGGCGCAGGCAAATCTACCAACCTTGCTGTAATGAAAGCATGGTTTGAGAAACACAAACTGCCCGTATTGTTTACGCGAGAACCGGGAGGTACTCCGGCCGGAGAAGCATTGCGTGAAATCCTGCTCAACCCTGCCACCCAAGTCAGCCTGCGTACCGAAACCCTGCTGATGTTTGCAGCCAGACAGCAACACTTGGAAACAGTCATTCTGCCTGCCCTGAAAAACGGCACGCATGTCGTTTCCGACCGCTTTACCGATGCAACGTTTGCCTATCAAGGAGGCGGACGAGGCGTTCCCTTGCAAGATATTGACACGCTTGAGCATTGGGTGCAGGGCGATTTCCGCCCAGATTTAACCTTGCTGTTGGATGTGCCTTTGGAAGTGTCAATGGCGCGTATCAACCAAACGCGTGAGAAAGACCGCTTTGAACAAGAAGAAGCCGAGTTTTTCAATCGGGTGCGCGAAGTATATCTGCAACGTGCTAACGAACAGCCGGAACGCTATGCCGTCATCGACAGCAGCCAAAGTCTGGACTCAGTAAAAAATCAGATTGAAACCGCGCTAGACAGTCATTTTAGATTGAATGTTTAAGTTTAAATAAAATGCCGTCTGAAAGAAGGGTAGTGTGGCGAAGAAATATTATTACAGAAGTTTTTAGGTATAAAACCAAATAAAACGAAACATCAAAACAAATGTAATAAATATCGGTATGCGCCACCAAAAGAACATGATAAAATTACGGCCTCTTACAAAGCCGGTCTGTTAACAACCCGACTTTAGAAATTTTAAACGTCTGAAGCAGCCTGTTTCAGACTTGTTCGCTGTAAAATCTCTCTCGCAAACAGGATCGATAAATGGAAAATTCATTAAAAGAAGCCGCCCTGCAGTTCCACGAATTCCCCGTGCCGGGCAAAATCTCCGTTACCCCAACCAAATCTTTGGCTACTTCTAAAGACTTGGCGTTGGCGTACTCTCCGGGCGTAGCCGCTCCTTGTATGGAAATCCATGCCGATCCGCAAACTGCCTACAAATACACTGCCAAAGGCAACTTGGTTGCCGTGATTTCCAACGGTACAGCAGTGTTGGGTTTGGGCAATATCGGCGCATTGGCCGGTAAACCTGTAATGGAAGGCAAAGGCGTATTGTTCAAAAAATTCGCCGGTGTTGACGTATTCGATATCGAAATCGATGAAAAAGACCCGCAAAAACTGGTAGACATCATCGCTTCTTTGGAACCGACTTTCGGCGGTATCAACCTCGAAGACATCAAAGCGCCTGAGTGCTTCTACATCGAACGCGAATTGCGCAAACGTTGCAAAATCCCTGTATTCCACGACGACCAACACGGTACCGCCATCATTACCGCTGCCGCTGTACTGAACGCTTTGCGTTATACCGGCCGCAAAATTGAAGAAGCGACTTTGGTGTGCTCCGGCGCAGGTGCTGCAGCGATTGCCTGCTTGAACCAATTGCTGGATTTGGGTCTGAAACGTGAAAACGTAACTGTCTGCGACTCCAAAGGCGTGATTTACAAAACACGCGAAGACAAAGACCGTATGGACGAGTCCAAACAGTTCTACGCCATCGAAGACAACGGCCAACGCGTATTGGCTGATGCCGTTAAAGGTAAAGACATCTTCTTGGGTCTGTCCGGTGCAAACCTGCTGACTCCTGAAATGCTGAATACCATGAACGAAAAACCAATCGTGTTCGCTATGGCAAACCCAAATCCGGAAATTCTGCCTCCATTGGCAAAAGAAACCCGTCCGGATGTGGTCATCGGTACCGGCCGCTCAGACTTCCCGAACCAAGTAAACAACGTATTGTGCTTCCCATTCATCTTCCGTGGCGCATTGGATGTCGGCGCGACCACCATCAACGAAGAAATGAAACGCGCTTGCGTATACGCTTTGGCTGACTTGGCAATGGAAGAAGTAACTGAAGAAGTGGTTGCCGCTTATGGTAAGAAATTTGAATTCGGCGCGGAATACCTAATTCCTACTCCATTCGACTCCCGCCTGTTACCTCGCGTTGCTTCTGCTACCGCTAAAGCAGCTATGGAAAGCGGCGTGGCTACCCGTCCAATCGCTGACTTGGATGCGTACGCTGCTAAATTGGCTGCATGGGAACTGTAATTCAGTAAATAGTGCTTGATTGAAAAGGCCGTCTGAAAGTTGTATTTCAGACGGCCCTTTTGTTTATTGGGTATTTTAGAAATGGCTTAATGCAGTAATTGTAATAAAGAATACGATAATCTGCTGGTTCAAAATCGACGTGGGAATATGGATTGTTTTCTAAGATAGGTTTCTTATTTTTGAGCGGCTTTGACTTTGCAGGGTTTGTACGGGATTAAATACAATATTTTTGCCAGCTTTTTTAAACAACTTATCGGCGACCCACGCTACGCTCGCTATGGTTTATACCTATTTAAAGCTGGTACCATTTCTTCGAAATCACAAGAAATAATTGTGATAATATTTGCATGGTTTAAATATTCTAAAAAATTATTAATTTTATTGATACATTCATCAATATCATATTGATTTAACATAATTATCTCTATGATAAATGGAAAATATAAAAAATTATCTTTAAAGTTAAAATTACGTTTTTCATCAAATTCATCATTATTAAAAAAATAAATATCTAACATTTCAGTTTCTATATATTTACCATTTATTAATGGTGATTTAAATAAATTTTCAATCGCTGCAGAGATTAGATTTTTATCTTGACTACTAATAAATAATTTACAAAAATCAGAAATCATAAATTTTCCTTACTGAACTTTAATATAAGGTGGATTGTCAAATTTTCCACCTTATCAGGCCGTCTGAAAACGGTTTCAGACGGCCTGAGTTAATGAAACGGTTTATTTTTGCCAATAGGTTTTGACGTTGACGAACTCGTACAGCCCGAATTCTGATAGCTCGCGTCCATAGCCGGAAGCTTTGACGCCGCCAAAGGGGAGGCGCAGGTCGCTGCTGGTATGACGGTTGATAAAGACAGAGCCTGCTTGGATTTTTTCGGCGTATTGCCATGCATTTGCTGTGTCCGCTGTGTAGATACAGGCGCCGAGGCCGAAAGGTGTGTCATTGGCAAGTGCGACGGCGTGATCCGGATTGTCGGCGCGTAAAATCATGGCAACTGGGCCGAAGACTTCTTCGTGCCAAACGCGGCAGTTTGGATTGACTTGATCCAATACCGTGGCAGGGTAAAACCAGCTTTCTCCCTCAGGAATATAGCCGCCGCTCAAGCATTGCGCACCGTGTGCAACCGCATCTTGAACCTGCTCGTGCACGTTTTGACGCAGGTCTTGGCGGTGAAGCGGGGCAAGGGTGGTATTCGGATCTTTGGGGTTGCCGGTTTGCAGTTTGGCGCACTCGGCAAGGAAAAGCGGGATAAACTGTTCGGCAATATCTTGGGTAACAATGATGCGTTTGGCGGCATTGCAGGATTGTCCGGCATCGCGGAAACGCGAATAGCAGGCATCGATGGCTGCACGTTGCAGATCGGCATCAGGCAGGATAATGAACGGATTGCTGCCGCCCAGTTCAAGGACGGTTTTTTTCAGATGTCTGCCCGCATGGGCGGCCAGCAAGCGACCGGTATGGGTCGAACCGGTAAATGCCATGGCATCGGTATCTTCAATGGCTTGAAGCGTGTCTTCATGGCTTAACCATGCGCCGATAAGCGGCAAACCTTCGGGGACAAGGCTGAATAGGGTTTCGCTGACGCGGGCGACACTGGGCGCAGGTTTGACCGCGCAGGCATTGCCTGCACAAAGGGCAGGGATGGCAAATCGTAAAATCTGCCAAATAGGATAATTCCACGGCATGACTGCCAAAACAACGCCCAAAGGCTCGAAGCGGACTTGGCTGAGGCTGGCTTGGGTGGCGATGGTTTTATGGGCAAGCAGTTCGGGGGCAAGGCGGACGTAGTAGCGGATAAGCTCGATGGATTTGCTGATTTCGGCACGACATTCGTGCAGGCAGCGTCCGACTTCTTCGCAAACCATTTCGGCAAGGCGTTCTTGGTTTTGGGTAAGGCTGTCGGCAAATTGCTGTAAGAGGGCGGTGCGCTCGGTAATGCTTGATTGGGCGAAGGTTTGCTGAAGGGTTTGGAGGCGGTTTAATTTGTCGGTAAATTCAGTGTAGCTTTGTGCTGGTCGGCGGCAAATGGTTTCACCGGTAAAGACATGGGTGCTGTGAAACATGGTTGGCTCCTTTGTTTTTATGTTTTTATGAGGCCGTCTGAAAACGTTTCAGACGGCCTTTTATTGTGATAATTGTACTTCAAGCGACCAGTTGGGGAAAAATAGATTTTAAGCCGGCAACAATAATCTCTACGGAAATGGCGGCAAGCATCATGCCCATGATGCGGTTGAGGATGGTCAGGCCGGTAGTGCCCAAGCGTTTGCTGATGCGTCCGGCCACGACCAGAATGAAATAGCAAATCAGGCTGACCAAAAAGCCGGAGATGATAATCAGGGCAATATCGCTGTAATTTTTGGCGGCAGAGGAATAAATGATGACAGTGGAGATACCGCCGGGACCGATGGTAATCGGAATGGCAATGGGTACGACGGCAATCGCTTTTTCATTGCGGCGGACTTGTTGCGCACTTTGATGTTCTCCTGAATGGGGATCAATTTTGGGTTTGGCAGGATTATCGTTGCCGTTCATTAAGGAGATGGCAATCAGTAAAACCAGAATACCGCCGCCGACTTGGAAAGAGCCGACGCTGATGCCTAGTACTTTCAATAAGATACCGCCGCTCAGTGCAAAGACGATGATTACGATGAAAACAGCCAATGCGGCAGTACGCGCGATTCTGCGCTTTTCTTTGGTGCTGTGGTTTTGTGTCAGATCAAGATAAATTGAGAGTGCGCTGAAAGGATTAATCAGCACGAGAAATGCCACAAGCAGCTTGCCGATTTCTACACCCAGTTCCATATTATTCCTCGCTTTCAGTTAGGTTATCGTTATCCGCATTACGGCGGCGGAGGTTTTTGTGTTCATTGGCAATACCCATCAACAGGGCGATCACCACCATGATGGAAAGCGTAGCCGTACCGCCGTAGCTGACCAAGGGGAGGGGGACGCCGACAACGGGCAAAATACCGCTGACCATGCCCATGTTTACAAAGGCATAGCAGAAAAAAGTCATGGTCAACGCGCCTGCCAAAGTACGACTGTAAAGGGATTGCGCTTGCGCGGCAATCCACAATCCGCGTGCCAAAATAATAAGGTAAACCAGCAGCAAAAGGATATTGCCGATCAGGCCGAACTCTTCGCCGAATACCGCAAAAATAAAGTCAGTCGTTGATTCGGGAATATAGTCCAAATGGGTTTGCGTGCCGTTGAGCCAGCCCTTACCCCATACGCCGCCCGAGCCGATGGCAATCATGGATTGGATAATGTGGTAGCCTGCACCTAACGGATCTTTGGTTGGGTCAAGCAGGGTGAGGACGCGGGTTTTCTGGTAGTCGTGCATGCCGTAATTCCACAAGAGCGGCAAAGCGGCCACAAAGGCAATAATGGCGGCAAAAATAGCCTTCCAAGGCAATCCGGCAAAGAAGATGACAAAAATACCCGAAGCCATAATCAGCGCGGCTGTACCGAGGTCGGGCTGTTTCAAAATCAGGGCGACAGGAACAAGAATCAGCACGAGGGCGACAATATAATGTATCCATTTCAGACGGCCTTCATAGCGTTGGAAATACCACGCGACAGTCATGGGAATGCCGATTTTCATGATTTCGGAAGGCTGGATACGGGTAAAGCCGAGACTCAGCCAACGGGTTGAGCCGTTGACGGTAACGCCGGCGACTTCGACGCCAATCAACAGTAATACGCCGACAATGTAAACAGGTAGGGCAACTTTGGCAGCCGTTTGCGGCTTGAATACGGCGATAATCCATAACAGGGCAAAGCCCAAAACGGTATGGATGGTTTTGTTTTCCAATTGGCCGAACTCTTGCCCGTCTGCAGAATAGAGCAGGAACAGGCTCATGATGTAGATGGCGAGCATGGCAAAAAACAGCCAAGGGTCAATCGGGGCTGCAATGGTGGATTTGAAATTTTTCCACGCTGATGTGTTATTCATGATGAACCTCCGGCTGTGAGGCAGGGCTTGTCGGCGTCAGTCCGTAGGCAGATTGGAAAATGCTGGTAATAGGCTGATGCTTGTTCGTTGTTTCAGTTTTGGCTAAATCTGACTCAAGGCCGTCTGAAAACTGTTGCGGCTTGACGTGAAACATATAAAAATCAGTTATTTCACGGGCCAATGGCGCGGCATACGCACCCCAGCCGCCGTTTTCCAAAATAACGGCAATGGCGATTTCAGGTTTTTCCAATGGCGCAAACGAGATAAACCATGCGTGGTCGCGGTGTTGTTCGCGCAGGGCTGCGGCGTTGTAGCGTCCGCCTTGTTTGATTTGTACGACCTGGGCCGTACCGGTTTTACCGCCCATCGTATAAGCGAGTCCGCCACCGATACGGTGTGCCGTGCCGCCCGGTTTCAATACCTTTTCCATTGCGCGTTTGACGTATTCGAAGTTGTCGGCTTTGAACGGAATTTGACGCTCGGGATTAGGGTTGATTCGGGTAATTTTGCGTGCGCCAAAATCTAATACTTCTTTGACCAAATGCGGCTGATAAACGACACCGTTATTGGCCAGAGATGCTGTTGCATGAGCCATTTGCAAAGGTGTGTAGGCGTTGTAGCCTTGTCCGATGCTGACAGAAACCATTTCGCCGGCGCGCCATTCTTTGGCGGTAGGGTCGGAAGATTTGGCAAAACGTTTGGCTTTCCATTCGCGGCTAGGCAAAACGCCTGTGTATTCGCTGGGCAGGTCAATGCCGGTTTTTTGTCCGAAACCGAATTGTGCCAGATACGGAGAGGCTTTATCGATACCCATTTCGTAACCCAAGCGGTAGAAGAAGGTATCTGAAGATACTTGGATGGCTTTACTCAAGTTGGCCGAGCCGTGGCCGCTGCGGACAGAGTCGCGGAAAATATGGCGGCTGCCGGGTATGCTCCATGCTCCGGGGGCGGGGATGATGGTGTTTTGAGTGATTTTGCCGCTTTCCAATAAGGCCATGCCCATAAAGGGTTTGAATGTAGAACCCGGCGGGTAAAGGCCTTGGGGAACGCGGTTGATCAAAGGCTTTTTCCAATCGTCATTCAGCATTTTCCAAGTATCACTGTCGATGCCGTCAATAAAGAGGTTGGGATCAAAAGAAGGTTTGGAAACAAATGCCAAAACAGTGCCGTCTTGCGGATTGATGGCCACCAATGCGCCACGGCGGTCGCCTAAAATGCGGTCGGCTTCCTGCTGCATACGAATATCCATGCCCAGGCGCAAGGTTTGCCCCATTTTGGACGGAACATTTTTCAATACGCGGACGATATTGCCGTAAGCGTCTTTTTCGACTTCCTGATAGCCTGGAATGCCATGAAGCTGGTGTTCGTAATATTTTTCCAAGCCGGATTTGCCGATATGCGTACTGCCGCGGTAGAGGACGGTCAGGCCTTCTTCTTCCAGCATTTCTTTGTCTTTATCACTAATACGGCCGATATAGCCTAAGAAGTGGGAAGTCAGTTTGCCGTAAGGATATTCGCGGAATGTGCGTGAGTTGACCTCTACGCCTTTAAATTCACGCAGATGTACGGACAAACGGGCGGCCTCTTCATCGGTCAGCCTGAGCTTGAGCGGGATATTTTCAAATTTTCGATAGCTTTCGCGGTATTTTTTGAAGCGTTTTAAATCTGTCGGCGTAATATCAACATATTTTTTCAATGCTTCAATGACATCTTCCATCTTACCTTCAATGCGGCTGGGAATAACTTCGAGCGAAAAGACTGGATAGTTTTTGGCCAAAGGAACGCCGTTGATATCGACGATTTCGCCGCGTACGGGCGGTGTTGGAATCAGGGTAATGCGGTTGTTCGATGCCTGACCGGAAAACTCGTTGTGTTGAGTCACTTGCAGGTAGAAGAACCGCGCCAGCAAGATGGAAAAGAAGATGATAATCAGGATAAAAGCAACAAGCAGGCGCAACAAAGCGTCGGCTTGTGCTGCCTGAGCAGAAGGTTTTTTGGTATGTTGACCACCGGAAAGACGGCGTGGAAGAATCGGTTTCATCTTTTCAGTGGGAGCGGTAAATACGGGTCACAATCAGCATCAGTTGGCTGAGTATCGGCCAAAGCAATGCGCCGACAAATGGGGCAACAAAGCCTTGCAAAGTGATGACCTGATGATTGAGGAACAAACGGACAACAGTTAAGGCGGTCTGATTGAGAAGCAGCGCAGCCAATACAGCGGCCAATTGCATAATGTGGCCGTAAAGCATGATTTGGCGGCGGCGGTTTAAAATGAAATAAGTCATCACGACGTAAGACAGGGCGTGCAAGCCCAAAGTTGCGGCGGTTGCGGCATCGACAATCAGGCCGATGGCAAAAGCCAGTCCCATGCCTGCGCGTTGCGGTTGGTGCAATGTCCAATACAGCAACATCAGTGCTGTCATTTCAGGCAGCCAAAAGAATCCGTCAAAGGAAAACGGCATAAAGTCCAGTATCATCATCACGATGAGACTGGCCGCCATGATGTGCAGCGGTACTGCACGGTAAGAATCGTCAAAATCGTTCATGAAATCAGCGTGGGGAAGAAGGTGCGGAAGAAAGTACCAAGACAAAACGGCTGCTGCGTAAAGCGGCCAAAGGCGTCAGTTGTGTATCGTAATAAGGCGTTCCCGATGCGCGGACAACTTTGCTGACGGTTGCAACCGGAATCCCCGCCGGATAAGTACCGTCCAAGCCGGAAGTCAGTAGAATATCGCCGGGTTTCAAGTCTGAACCGGTTGGGAAATAGCGCAAATCCAAACCGTTGCCATTGCCGTATACCAAATTGCGTTCGCCGGTGCGACTGACGGCTATGGGGACAATGCTTTGTCCGCCTGAAATCAGCCCAATTTCCGCACTTTGTGTGTGAACTTGTGTCAACAGGCCGATCAAACCGCTTTGATCGATGACCGCATCACCAACTTTCAAACCATCTTGGCCGCCCTTGCCGATAATCAGTCTTTCGGAAAGCGGATCTTTGCCATTGGAAATGACTTCCGCACCGATAACGTTGTGAATGCCTTTTTGTTGCAAACCGTACAGTTTTTTTAATTCGCGCAATTCATCAGTATTGACTTTATCTCGCTGCAAATCAATTTTCAGACGGCCATTTTCTTCCAGAAGTTGGCGGTTTTGTTCCAAGAGCTCAGATTTGGACTGGGAGAGGTCGGCAAAATATTGATAAAGTTGAACAGGTTGATTTGCCAGCCATTGAACAGGATAGAGCATGGGCATTACTGCAGCACGTACAGGCTGCATCAATGAAAAGCGGTAATCTGCCACCATCAGGCCGGCAGCCAGAGCGATATAAACGACAAAACGAGGCAACAGCTTAGAGCCTTTTGCCTCGTCAAAGCGCAAAGAAGAGCGTTCCATAACCATCTACCTTATGGGTTTTCCGTGAATACGGTATCCCATTTGCCGATATAGTCCAAAGCCTTACCGGCACCATAGGCAACGCAGTTCAGAGGTTGGTCGGCAATACCGACGGGCAGGCCGGTTGCGTCGGCCAAGACAGTATCGATACCGTGCAGAAGCGCACCGCCGCCGGTCAGCATAATACCGCGGTCGGCGATGTCGCCGGCCAATTCAGGCGGAGCCTGTTCCAAAGCTAGACGAACGGCACGGATGATTTGATTTACCGTTTCACTCAATGCTTCACGGATTTCATCTGAAGTAACTGCCAAGGATTTAGGCGTACCTTCGGCCAGATCGCGGCCTTTAATGCGCATGGCTGTTTCGGTTTCAAAGCCCGAGGCAGAGCCGATTTGTTTCTTCAATTCTTCGGCTGTAGCTTCGCCAATCAAGACACCGCGATGGCGGCGCAGGTAATGGATGATACTTTTATCGAATTCATCGCCGGCTGCGCGGACAGAAGCAGAATAGGCCATGCCGCCCAGTGAAAGAATACCGATTTCAGTCGTACCGCCGCCAATATCGACAATCATCGAACCTGCCGCATCTTCAATCGGCAAGCCCGCGCCCAAAGCGGCGGCCATCGGTTCTTCAATCAAATGCACGCTTGCCGCGCCGGCGGCAAACGCCGAATCCAAAATTGCTTTACGTTCCACTTGGGTAGAGCCGCCCGGAACACAGATAACCACACGAGGCGGAACCAAAGACCGTCCTTCGGTGGCTTTTTTAATCAACATCCCCAGCATACGCTCGGTGATCACAAAGTCTGCAATCACACCGTCCCTCATCGGGCGGACAATTTCGATATTGCGCGGCGCACGACCCTGCATCTTTTTGGCTTCCGTGCCCACTGCCATAATTTTACTTTTATTGCCTGCGCCGGATTGAATCGCAACCATGGACGGCTCATCCAAAACAATCCCTTTGCCGCGTACAAAAATCAGCGTGTTGGCCGTGCCCAAATCGATGGCAATATCATTGGAGAGGAAACGAGATAAAAGACGAAACATTAGGATTCCTGAAATTCCGGCCCAGTCCGGATGCTTTAAGCAGTATTTAAAATAAGAAAAACAGGTACACGGTTTTAGACGGATAAATGCGCCCTTAAAAGGCCGTCTGAATCAAAACACCATGCCAACCTGTTTGGTTTTCGGTTATAATTCTTCGCTTCATAGAAGACGAAATGCAATGATACCCCAAACCCAAGA
This sequence comes from Neisseria sp. P0018.S001, assembly GCF_051957355.1. Classification (NCBI taxonomy): domain Bacteria; kingdom Pseudomonadati; phylum Pseudomonadota; class Betaproteobacteria; order Neisseriales; family Neisseriaceae; genus Neisseria; species Neisseria sp. P0018.S001. Next base: position 184,486 of record NZ_JBQCWN010000001.1, read on the forward strand.
GGCATTGCTATCAGACAAGGATTTTTTATGGCTTTAAGCTTAAATGATGTGGAAAAAATCGCAAAACTCTCGCGCCTCACTTTAACGGACGAAGAAAAAAACAAAACGCTTGCCGAGTTGAACGACATTTTCGCCATGGTTGAAAACATGCAAAGCGTCAATACCGACGGCATCGAACCTATGGCGCATCCGCACGAAGCCGCTTTGCGTCTGCGCGAAGATAAAGTGACTGAAACCGACCACGCTGCAGAATATCAGGCTGTTGCCCCAGAAGTGCGCAATCGCCTGTATATCGTTCCTCAAGTGATTGAAGAATAAGGTTTCAGACGGCCTTTGCTTATCGGCAAGCCCCTATTGCAAGGCCGTCTGAAAGGATACTTTGTTCAGACGGCCCGATTTATTGATTTAAACGGATGTTTTCAATATCTGTTTTGAAAGCAAAAACTGTTTTATAGAAAGTACGGCACAATGACCGCTTACACGCTCAAACAAGCCAGCAGCCTGCTGCAATCCAAACAAATCTCCGCAGTCGAATTGGCGACCGAATATTTGGCCGCTATTGCTGCGAAAAACCCTGACATCAATGGCTATGTGACCATCGATCAAGATAAAACCCTTGCTGAGGCCAAAGCAGCCGATGTGCGTATCGCGGCCGGTAATGCAACGGCTTTGACCGGTGTGCCGGTTGCTTACAAAGATATTTTCTGCCAAACAGGTTGGCGCAGTGCATGTAGCTCCAAAATGTTGGATAACTTTGTTTCTCCTTATACTGCCACTGTGGTGCAAAACCTGTTGGATGCCGGCATGGTTACTCTCGGCCGTACCAATATGGACGAATTCGCCATGGGTTCGACCAATGAGACTTCGTTCTACGGCGCAACCAAAAACCCGTGGAATCTTGAACATGTTCCCGGCGGTTCGTCAGGCGGTTCGGCTGCCGTGATTGCGGCGCGTTTGGCGCCTGCTTCCTTGGGTTCGGATACCGGCGGTTCTATCCGTCAGCCTGCATCGCATTGCGGCATTACCGGCATCAAGCCGACTTACGGTACGGTTTCACGCTTCGGTATGGTTGCCTATGCTTCCAGCTTCGACCAAGCTGGTCCTATGGCGCAAACGGCTGAAGACTGTGCGATTTTGTTGAACGCCATGGCCAGCTTTGACGAGCGTGATTCCACCAGCTTGGAACGCGACAAAGAAGACTACACACGTGATTTATACAAGCCGCTCAAAGGTTTGAGAATTGGTTTGCCTAAAGAGTATTTCGGTGAAGGCGCGGATGCCGATGTTCAGACGGCCTTGCAAAGCGTTATCGATTTGCTTAAAGCACAAGGCGCGGAGACTGTTGAAGTTTCCCTGCCGCAAACATCATTGTCGATTCCCGCTTATTACGTTCTCGCCTCTGCGGAAGCAAGTACCAACTTGTCCCGTTTCGACGGCGTACGTTATGGCCATCGTGCAGCACAATTCGGCGATTTAGAAGAAATGTACAGCAACACCCGTGCCGAAGGTTTCGGCAGTGAGGTCAAACGCCGTATCATGATCGGTACTTATGTATTGAGCCATGGTTACTACGATGCTTATTACCTGAAAGCGCAAAAACTACGCCGTCTGGTTGCCAATGATTTTCAGACGGCCTTTGGTCAATGTGATTTCATTTTGGCGCCGACTGCGCCGACTGCCGCGCCTAAACTCGGCAGCGACATTCACGACCCTGTGCAAATGTACTTATCCGATATTTACACCATCGCCGTGAACCTTGCCGGTTTGCCTGCACTGACTCTGCCTGCCGGTTTCAGCGCAAACGGTCTGCCGATTGGTGTGCAATTTATCGGCAACTATTTCTCCGAAGCCAAAATTTTGGGTGCCGCACATCAGGTTCAGCTGAGCAGCGATTGGCACACCAAAGCGCCGGAATAATGTTTTAGGGCCTTGATGATTCAAGGCCGTCTGAAAATAAACCATATAAAAGCGCCTGAATGTATTGAGGTGCTGCATATTGTAGATATTTAAAAACATGACAGCTACCGACTTCATTCAAATCATTGGGACAGCCGCGTTTGCCATTTCCGGCTATTTGGTCGGCTACAACAAGCGGTTGGATGTGCTCGGTGTCGTCATTACTGCGTTACTGACGGCTGTCGGCGGCGGCATGATACGCGATGGCTTGGTCGGCCGGATTCCGCAAGTGTTTTTGCAAACCGATGCGCTGATTGTTGTGTTTGCCACGCTTGCCATCGCATGGTTGATAAGGGTGCAACGTTATCGCAGCACCTATTTGGCTGCTGCTTTTATTATTGCCGATGCCATCGGTTTGGCAGCATTCAGCATTACCGGCGCACAAATCGGTATGACCTTGCAGCTCAATTTGTTCGGCGTTATTTCTTTGGCTTTTGTGACTGCCGTTGGTGGCGGTATTGCGCGCGATATTTTGGTCAATGATGTGCCGATGATTTTGCGCACCGACCTTTACGGCAGTGTAGCCATTTTGATTGGCGGGCTGATTTATCTGTTCGGGCATTTGGGCTGGATTAATATTTTTACGTTAAACCTGCTCTTTGCCGGCGGATTGTTGTTTCGCCTGACTGCATACCGTTTCCATTGGCAACTGCCCGGTTTCCAACGCCGCAGGAAATAAACTTATCTTATCAGACGGCCTATTATGTTTTTTATTCAGGCCGTCTGAAAAACGAATCACTCATTTAACCGATTAACTTTTTTTCGACAGAAAGACCCTTATGACTTGGGAAACCGTAATCGGACTGGAAATCCACGTCCAACTCAACACCCAATCCAAAATCTTCAGCGGCGCATCCACTGCATTCGGTGCCGAGCCTAATGCCCACGCCAGCGTGGTTGAGTGTGCGTTGCCGGGCGTATTGCCGGTAATGAACCGCGAAGTCGTCGAAAAAGCCATCAAACTCGGTTTGGCTTTGGATGCGAAAATCAATCAGAAAAACGTGTTCGACCGTAAAAACTATTTTTATCCTGATTTGCCAAAAGGCTATCAAATCAGCCAGTTGAATTTGCCGATTGTAGAACACGGCAAACTGGAAATCGTAGTGGGCGATGAGGTTAAAACCATCAATGTTACCCGTGCGCACATGGAAGAAGATGCGGGTAAATCCGTGCACGAGGGTTTAAACGGTGCCACCGGTATTGACTTGAACCGTGCCGGTACGCCTTTATTGGAAGTTGTCTCCGAGCCTGAAATGCGTTCCGCAGCCGAAGCCGTGGCATACGCTAAAGCGTTACACGGTTTGGTAACTTGGCTGGATATTTGCGATGGCAATATGGCGGAAGGCTCGTTCCGCGTTGATGCCAACGTATCTGTCCGTCCGAAAGGTCAGGCAGAGTTCGGTACACGCCGTGAAATCAAAAACCTCAACTCTTTCCGCTTCTTGGAACAAGCCATCAATTATGAAGTGGAAGCGCAAATTGAAATCTTGGAAGACGGCGGTAAAGTACAGCAGGCAACCATGCTGTTTGACCCTGAAAAAGGCGAAACCCGTGTGATGCGTTTGAAAGAAGATGCACATGATTACCGCTATTTCCCAGATCCGGATTTGCTTCCGGTCATTATTTCAGACGGCCAATTGCAAAAAGCCAAAGAGCAAATGCCAGAGTTGCCGCATGAAATGGCGGCGCGTTTTGTTGTCGATTACGGCGTGTCTGACTATGATGCGCGCCTGTTAACTGCCAGCCGCGCTCAAGCCGCCTATTTTGAAGAAGCAGCCAAAGCCTGCGGCCAAGGTAAATTAACGGCGAACTGGATGAACGGCGAGCTTGCTGCTACTTTGAACAAAGAAGGTTTGGAATTAGCTGGAAGCCCGATTACGGCTCCACGCCTTGCCGAGTTGGTTGCTAAAGTTGCAGACGGAACATTAAGTAGCAAATTGGCGAAAAAAGCTTTTGAAGCAATGTGGGCCGAGCCTGAAGCAGGTATTGCCGAAATCATCGAAAAACATGGCTTGCAACAAATTACCGACACTGGAGCAATTGAAGCGATGGTGGATGAAGTGTTGGCAAATAATGCGAAAGCCATTGAGCAATTCCGTTCCGGCAATGAAAAAGCCTTGAATGCGATTGTCGGCCAAGTGATGAAAGCAAGTAAAGGCAAGGCCAATCCTGCTCAAGTTCAAGAGTTGATTAAAGCCAAATTAGCTTGATAGATAGGACAGGCCGTCTGAAAAATAGGTCTTATTTTTCAGACGGCCTTTATTTTTGATTCTAAAATTATTCTAAATACCATGACACATACTATTACCTTATCAGATCAAATAACATTTACGGCAAACGATGATGAAACCGTTCTTGCTGCTGCGACCCGTCAGAATTTAAATCTGCCCCATTCTTGTAAAAGTGGCGCCTGCGGACAATGTAAGGCCGAGTTGATGAGTGGTGAATTTGAAATGGGCGATCATATTGATAAAGCCATCAGCGAAGAAGAAAAAGCGCAGGGCAAAGTGCTATTGTGCTGTACTACTGCGAAGAGCGACCTGAAAATCAATGTGCAGGGGTTTAATCCGAATGCTTTGCCAGTGCGCACTTTGCCTGTACGTATCGAAACGATTGAAATCAAACATGATGTTGCTTTGTTGAGATTGGCTTTGCCTAAAGCCCCATCGTTTGCATTTTATGCAGGGCAGTATATTGACTTGTTGCTTCCGGGTAATATTAGTCGCAGTTATTCAATCGCCAATTCACCTGACCAAGAAGGCGTTTTGGAGTTGCATATTCGGAAACGAGAAAATGGCGTATGTTCGGAAATGATTTTTGGTGCAGAGCCTAAAATCAAAGAAAAAGGCATTGTCCGCATTAAAGGCCCATTGGGTACGTTTACTTTGCAAAAGGACAGCGATAGACCGATTGTTTTGTTGGCAACGGGTACAGGTTACGCACCTATCCACAGCATCTTGCTTGATTTGATTCATCAGAATAGCGAACGTCAGGTTCATTTTTACTGGGGAGCACGTCAGCAGGAGGATTTGTACGCATTGGAAGAAGCAGAAGCATTAATAGGCCGTCTGAAAAATGCGAAATTCTTGCCTGTTCTTTCTAAGCCTGATTCTGAATGGAAAGGGGAGAGTGGATATGTGCAAAACGTTGCAGCACAAAATTATCCTGATTTGAGCCAATATGAAGTTTATGCTTGCGGGTCACCAGCCATGACGGAGAATGCGCAAAGTTTGCTGACTCAAAATTGCGCTTTACCGGAAGATGCCTTCTTCTGTGATGCTTTTTCACCGGCATAGTGATGTGTATACAGGATTTATATGTTTGAATGCAGCTGTTAAGAGTAAAATTTGACGGCAATCTATTTGAAGAGGAGAGTGTGTTTTTACACACTCTTTTTTCTATGTGGAAGTTATTGCATGGATGTTTATGTCTTGAAGAGATAACTATTTTGTTATCAAAAATTGAATTTATAATTTATCATAAAGAAAAAGGCCGTCTGAATATTTTAGACGGCCTTTGTTTTGAAGCAAGTATTAGCTACCAATCAGTTTCAAACGTTGACCAGGGGTCACCGTACGTGTATTGCGGTTCCAACGGCGGATATCATTAATATCAACATTGAAACGGTTGGCGATGGTGTTCAAAGTATCGCCTTTGCGTACAGTGTAGGAAACGTTTTGAATCGGGTTGCTGCGGACTTTTGCCGGAGCAGCTGTAACGCGGAGGATTTGGCCTTTTTTGATATTGTTACCTTTGATGTTGTTGGCAATAATCAAATCGGCTACGCTCAAGTTGTAACGTTTGGAGATGTTAAACAACGTATCGCCATCTTCCACGCGGTGTATACCTGCTGCAAGTGCTGCAGTTTGTGTGTTTTGTTGGCCATTTACACGGGCAAGACGCGCATTGATGCGTTGTTGTTGTTTAGCGGTATTGGCTGCGATACGTTCTGTACGAGCGTTTTCAGCGGTGACAATAGTTTGAACTTGTTTGGTTTCAGGAGTCGCTTCAGCAACAGTCGCTGCAGGTTCCTCTGCAGGTCGGCTTTGTACCAAAGCCATCAGGTCATCATGCTCTTCTTGAACCGGCGCAGCAGCAACAGATTCAACTGCTGGAGAAGGGGCTACATCGTTTGCGACAACAGTCGGTGCAGTCAAGTCGGCAGGGATAGCCGCTTTGGGTGCTTCTGCAACATTTGTGGTAGCAGGCTCAATAGCAGTATGGACCATGGCTACAACTGGGGCGGTCATTTCTATACTTGCAACTTGAGGCTGCTCTTTGGTTTCTGTTACCGCTACGGAAGTAACGTTTTCAGTTTTGCTGTGTGCAATAAAGTCAACCGGTTTAGTGGACTGAGGAACAACAGGTGCAACAATATTGGTCACGGTAGTTTGAGCGACTTTAACCGGTTCTGCTACGTTGGAAGCAATAATCGGAGACATGGCCGGCATATTGGATTGGTAAGTATCCGGCGTATTGTCTTTGTCAATAAAGTTAATAATGTCTTGGCTTTGGATAGCTGAGTTTTTAGCCACTAAAATGCTGCGGCCTTCAGAAATGGCGCTACCGCTCAGGCCATTGAGGCGCTTGAGTTCGGCTACGCTCATGCCGGTATCGTTGGCGATGGCATTAAGTTTTTTGTTGCCCAAAGAAGTATAAATATCCCAAGACATCAGGGTATCTGGATTGGCATTGCGGTAGTTCTTCTCAAATGCGGAAACCGCAGAAACCGGTAATAACAGACGACGATTATTTTTAGGGATAAATACCGGGGCATTGAAACCTGGGTTGAGTGCCAACAGTTCGCTTTCGCTGATGTTTGCAAAGCGAGCGATTGTGCTGTTATCGATAGGTTTGTCGATGCTGACAGATTTGAAATACGGCTGATTGCTGATTTCGCTGATATTCATGCCGAAAGTTTGCGGATTGGCGACGATATTGCGGACGGCCAAAAGTTTGGGAACGTAGTTGCGTGTTTCGTTCGGCATACGCAGGTTTTCGTATGTTGGTTCCAAACCTTGCGCACGGGCACGGTTTACGGCACGGCCGACGTTACCTTCGCCCCAGTTGTAAGCGGCAAGGGCCAAAGACCAGTCGCCGAACATACTGTGCAGGTATTGCAGGTAGTTTAATGCGGCATCGGTAGCAGCGTAAACGTCGTGGCGGCCGTCATACAAAGGCGTTTTTTCCAAGCCGAAGTGGCGGCCGGTAGCCGGCATAAATTGCCACAGGCCGGATGCGCCGACGTGTGATTTGGCTTTGGTTACAAATGCGCTTTCAATGAAAGGCAGCAAAGCGATTTCAGCAGGCATATTGCGTTTTTTAACTTCATTGGCAATATGGTACATATAAGGTTTGCTGCGGGAGATGGTGCGGTCGAAATATGCGCTGTTTGCAGCAAATTTGTTTTCATGGCGGCGAACCAGTTCTGTGTTGACTTCGTTAATGCGGAAGTCTTTACGTAATGATGCCCACAAGCTACCAGAGCCGAAGGTTTGTGCTTTGGCTTGGTCGAGCAGGGAAGAGTTGAGGCGCATCATTGCCATGCCGACTTGGTTGGGCGTAGCGTTTTGCGCGTAGGCTGTGGCGGAAACTGCCGACAGGCTTGAAACGGTCAGAACGATGGTTTTTAGTTTTGCCATAGTAAATAGAGTTATCAAATATATAATAAAATTTTGTCCCTTCGATGGTATCGTTTCAGCATTCAAACGTCAAGTCGGGCAGGGAATTTGCGTGTATGATGTGGTCGTGGTGTTAAAATTCTGTCACACAAGTCGGGATGCATAGGGGAGCATTTAATGGAAACTTTTTTTATGCAAACGCCAATGGGGCAATATCTTGCTCAAAAAGAGGAGGATTTTTTCAGACGGCATTTGCAATATTTGAATGGCCAAGTGGTGGTTCAATTGGGCGGCATATGGCAGAGGCCGTCTGAAAATATGATTGTGGTGCCGCGCGATGTGCGGATGGATGCTGAAATGTTGGCATTTGAAACGCATTCCGTGGATGTGTTATTGATGCCCCATCTTTTGGAAATTTCAACTGCCGATTTGGTGTTGCAAGAAGCATTTAGGATATTAAAACCCGAGGGTAGGTTGATTTTGACGGGGTTTAACCCTAAATCTTTGTGGGGGTTGAGCTCGTGGTTTGATGGCAAAAGACTGCCTATGAAATCTCAATGCTTGGCTCTGGCTGAGTTGAAACGAAAAACTGCCGCTATTGGTTTTGAAATGGAATATGGGCAGTTTATGGATTATCTGCCTGCTGTGAATTCATCATCTGCTTTGAAATTTTGGCAGTTTATGGAAAAGGCAGGGGATAGGTGGTGGCCGCAGTGTGCGGCGGTGTATGGTGTGGTTTTAACAAAACATTTGATTGGTGTCCATCCTTTGCCTGAATTGGAATCTGCATTTGATGGCAATACGGTTGCTTTAAGTACGGCACGTTTGGCCGAATAGTTTTCAGACGACCTATATATAATGATGGATAATGATGAATTTGGAGAATAATGATGCCTGAATTACCTGAGGTGGAAACGACTTTACGCGGAATCGCGCCGCATATTGATGGCAAAAAGATAGAAAAAGTCATTATTCGCCAGTTTAAATTGAGATGGCCTATCCATCCGAACTTGGCGCAAATTTTGGCCGGGCGCAAAGTTTTGGCATGCAACCGGCGTGCGAAGTATTTGATTGTTACTTTTGAAACGGGTATTTTACTTATGCATTTGGGTATGTCCGGCAGTTTGCGGATTTTTACCGCCGATGATGAGCGCATCGCCACGCCGGATAAACATGATCATTTAGATTTTGCATTTGATGACGGTACCGTATTGCGTTATCACGATCCGCGTAAATTTGGTGCGGTGTTGTGGTATGAGGGTATTGCCGAGCATCATCCGCTGTTGGAAAAACTGGGGCCGGAGCCGCTCTCGGATGATTTTAATGCAAATTACCTGTATCAGAAATTGAAAAACCAAAAGCGTGCAGTCAAATTAGCGCTGATGGATAATGCAGTGGTGGTTGGTGTCGGTAATATTTATGCGAATGAAAGTCTGTTTAAGGCAGGTATTTCGCCATTGCGTCCGGCGAATAAGCTGACCAAGAAAGAATGCGTATTATTGGTGGAAACCGTTAAAGCGGTTCTGCAAAGGGCGATTGCAACGGGCGGCAGTACGCTGCGGGACTTTGTCAATAGCGATGGCAAAAGCGGCTACTTTCAGCAGGAATATACGGTCTATGGCCGCCACAATGAGCCTTGTGTCCAATGTGGCGGGTTGATTTTTAAAGAAACTTTGGGGCAGCGTGGAACATTTTATTGTCCAAATTGCCAGAAATAGTTTCAGACGGCCTTAAATGTCAGAGGCTGTCTGAACATAATGAACACAATACAGAAGAAATTTTATGTCTAAACAAAAAGCTCCTTTTTTTAAACGTCTGAGCCGACTTTGCCGTTTGGCGGCTTGGTTGTTCCGAACCGGTCGGAATTTGCGTGCCATCGATGGCAATAATGCAGAGGAACGCAATCATGCGGTGGTTGTTTTGGGAAAAGGCGCATTGGATGCTTTGGATATCGAATTGGAAATCGGCGTACCGCCTCAAGGAAATGTGAGTGGTACTTTGGTGGTAGCCAATCATGTGTCTTGGTTGGATATTTTTGCCATGAGCGCCGTTTATCCGAGCAGTTTTATTGCCAAGCAGGAAATCAGCGGTTGGCCGGTTTTGGGAAAAATGGGTAAAAATGCCGGCACGGTGTTTATCAACCGCAATTCCCGCCGAGATATCGAGCCGATTAATCAGGCGATTTGTGCAGCATTGAAAGCAGGGCAGAATGTCAGCTTCTTCCCTGAGGCGCGTACTTCTTCCGGCTTGGGTATTTTGCCGTTTAAAGCTGCCCTGTTCCAATCGGCTATTGATGCGAAAGCGCCGATTCAGGCGGTAACTTTGCGATATTATGATGACGAAGGACAACGGACGGTTCTGCCATCCTATGCGGAGGTAAACCTGCTTCAATCTTTATGGCGCATTGTTTCTATGAAGAAAATCTGTATCCGCTTGGATTTCTCGCCTCAGTACAAATCGACAGATATGCCTGATAAAGACCGCTATGCTTTGAAGGATATTGCGGAAACAGCCATCGGTGAAATTGTGGCTTCGGATTCTCCCGTTCAGCCCTTACCTAAAAAATAATTTCAGTCAGGCACTTGTTTTATTTCAGATAGCCTTCATTTAGAGGAATAGCTGTTTTCGGTTTAATTGAATTGATAGTTTGATGTAATTAATATTATTTGAACTATAAATTATACAAATCGATGGGCCTGCATTAGAATGCAAGCATTGATTCATTTCTCAAACCCGAATTTTTAAGGAGCTTAAAAATGGCTTTGCAAGATCGTACCGGTCAAAAAGTACCTTCCGTAGTATTCCGCACTCGCGTTGGCGACACTTGGAAAGATGTTTCTACTGATGATTTGTTCAAAGGCAAAAAAGTAGTCGTGTTTTCTCTGCCTGGCGCATTTACTCCAACTTGCTCTTCTTCTCACCTGCCACGCTACAACGAATTGTTTGGTGCGTTCAAAGAAAACGGTGTTGACGCAATCTACTGCGTATCTGTAAACGACACTTTCGTAATGAACGCTTGGGCTGCTGAAGAAGAAGCCGACAACATTTACATGATCCCTGATGGCAACGGTGAATTCACTGAAGGCATGGGCATGTTGGTTGGCAAAGAAGACTTGGGCTTCGGCAAACGCTCTTGGCGTTACTCCATGCTGGTTAACGACGGCGTGGTTGAAAAAATGTTTATCGAACCTGAAGAACCAGGCGATCCTTTCAAAGTGTCTGACGCTGACACTATGTTGAAATACATTGCTCCTGACTGGAAAGCTCAAGAGTCTGTTGCCATCTTCACCAAACCTGGCTGCCAATTCTGCGCTAAAGCTAAAAAAGCGCTGCAAGACAAAGGCTTGTCTTACGAAGAAATCGTATTGGGCAAAGATGCAACTGTTACTTCCGTACGCGCTATTACCGGCAAGATGACTGCTCCTCAAGTATTCATCGGCGGTAAATACATCGGCGGCAGCGAAGACTTGGAAGCTTACTTGGCTAAAAACTAATTGCCTGTATGCTTAAGACGGCTTGAAAAAGCCGTCTGAAAGACCCAAATATAGAGTTATTCAGACGACGTTTGCAAATCGGCGTTCTGAATAACTCTATATTTACAAATAGAATTTGAGATTATTGTTTTAAATCGATATTTAGGTATTGACTATTAATTTTTAAATTTTGATAGTTTATGAAGTTTAGGCCGTCTGAAAACGGATAACCTGATGGCAATATCGGTTTGGATATAGACAGTAAGGATAAAATATGAAAAAGATTCAAGCAGATGTGGTAGTGCTGGGTGGCGGTACAGCCGGTATGGGCGCATTTCGCAATGCCCGACTTCAAACAGACAATGTTTACCTGATTGAAAACAATGTATTCGGAACAACTTGTGCGCGTGTCGGCTGTATGCCGTCCAAATTGCTGATTGCGGCTGCGGAAGCGCGCCATCATGCTCTGCATACTGATCCGTTTGGCGTGCATTTGGATAAAGACAGCGTAACGGTAAACGGCGAAGAAGTCATGCATCGAGTGAAGTCCGAACGCGACCGTTTTGTCGGTTTTGTAGTCAGCGATGTAGAAGAGTGGCCTGCCGACAAGCGTATTATGGGTACGGCAAAATTTGTTGACGAACACACCGTCCAAATCGATGACCACACTCAAATTACTGCAAAAAGTTTTGTGATTGCCACAGGTTCGCGCCCTGTGATTTTCCCTCAGTGGGAAGTTTTGGGCGATCGCTTGATTGTGAACGATGATGTTTTCTCTTGGGATACCCTGCCTAAGAGTGTGGCCGTATTCGGTCCTGGCGTAATCGGCTTAGAGTTGGGTCAGGCTTTGCACCGTTTGGGCGTAAAAGTTGAAATTTTTGGCGTGGCTGGTGCCATTGGCGGTATTTCCGATCCTGTTGTCGCTGAAGAAGCCAAAACCGTTTTTGGTGAAGAGTTGACTTTGCATTTGGATGCCAAAACCGAAGTCAAACTGGATGCTGAAGGTAATGTTGAAGTTCATTGGGAACAAGATGGCGAAAAAGGTGTGTTCCATGCCGAATATGCTTTGGCTGCCGCCGGTCGCCGTCCGAACGTAGACAATATCGGTTTGGAAAACCTGAATATCGAAAAAGATGCGCGTGGTGTGCCTGTTGCCGATCCGTTGACCATGCAAACCAGCATTCCGCACATCTTCATCGCAGGCGATGCGTCCAATCAATTGCCTCTGTTGCATGAAGCTTCCGACCAAGGCAAAATTGCCGGTCACAATGCCGCTATTTTCCCGAATGTTGAGGGCGGTTTGCGCCGTAGCGTAATCGGCGTGGTATTCACCAGTCCGCAAATTGCCACTATCGGTTTGAAATATGCGCAAGTTGCGGCAAAATATCAACCTGATGAGTTTGTCATCGGAGAAGTTTCCTTCCGAAACCAAGGCCGCAGCCGCGTTATGTTGGTAAACAAAGGCCATATGCGTTTGTATGCTGAGAAAGCGACCGGCCGTTTCATTGGTGCGGAAGTTGTCGGCCCTGCTGCCGAACATTTGGCACACTTGATGGCTTGGGCGCATCAAATGAAGATGACGATTCCGCAAATGCTGGATATGCCGTTCTACCATCCGGTTATCGAGGAAGGTCTGCGTACTGCATTGCGTGATGCCGATGCAAAATTGAAACAGGCTTGATTATTTGATGGAATAAAGGCCGTCTGAAACTCGTAGTGAGGTTTCAGACGGCCTTTTTTTATGCTTGGAAGCTGTTAAATCAATTCTAAATCCGGACCGGCATTTTGTGCACGACGGCTTCGTAATTGAATATCTAAGCGTAAATCATGGGCGGAGTCGGCATTTTTAATAGCGTCTTGATAGCTGATATCGCCGTTTTCATATAAATCATACAAAGCTTGGTCAAAAGTGATCATGCCCATGCCGGTTGATTTTTTCATCATTTCTTTGATGTTGTGGACTTCGCCTTTTTGAATCAAGTCGGCAATAATTGGCGAATTGAGCAAAACTTCAACCGCCGCCACACGACCCCGTCCGCTTTCACGGGGAATCAGTCGTTGTGAAATAAAGGCTTGCAGGTTGAGTGATAAGTCGGTCAGCAACTGGGTACGGCGCTCTTCGGGGAAGAAGTTGATGATGCGGTCGAGTGCTTGGTTGGTGCTGTTGGCGTGCAGTGTCGCCATACACAAATGGCCGGTTTCCGCGAAGGCAATCGCGTAGTCCATGGTTTCGCGGTCGCGGATTTCGCCAATCAAGATAACATCCGGCGCTTGGCGCAGGGTGTTTTTCAGCGCAATCGGCCAATTTTCGGTATCTACGCCGATTTCACGTTGGGTGATGATGCAGTTTTTGTGTTGGTGGATAAACTCAATCGGGTCTTCAATGGTAATGATGTGGTCGAAGCTGTTTTCGTTTCGATAGTCGATAAGGGAGGCGAGGGAAGTGGACTTGCCCGAACCTGTACCGCCGACAAAAATAATCAGGCCGCGTTTTCTGAGGGCAATGTCTTTCAGAATAGGGGGCAGATTGAGCGTTTCAAATTTCGGTATATTGCTGGTAATGGAGCGGAACACCAAAGCAGTTGCACCGCGTTGAACCATGGCATTGACACGGAAGCGGCTGGTATCGGGCAGGCTGATGGCGAAGTTGCATTCGTTGGTGGAAGAAAATTCTTCGATTTGTTTGGAAGACATAACCGAAAAAGCGATTTCCATACATTTTTCAGCACTTAGCGGCTCATCGCTCAGTCGCATAATTTTGCCGTCCACTTTCATGGCCGGCGGGAAATTGGTGGTAATGAAAAGGTCGGAGCCTTTGTATTTGTTCATATGGCGTAGCCAAGCGAATAATTCTTCTTTTGCGTCCGGAGTATTTTCGTTAAACATAAGAATTTAGGTATTTAAAATAGAGTTATTTTATTGAGAATAATTATAACAGAAGCAATTATTATTTGCTGTTTTGCCCGCTAGAGCGGCTATCTGTTTTAAATTGAGTGTCGTGCTGGGAATATAGCAGATTTTTTAGCATCCCTGTGATTTTAAATTCTACTGTTATAATGTTGCCCGATTAGTGAATGGAAAGGTAACAAGATGTCAGTACAAACAATTGCCGTGGTCGGCGCAATGGAACAGGAAATTGAGCTTTTGCGTGAAAGCATGGCAAATGTCAAACATGTGTCCTTCGGTAAATTCTCGGCATATGAAGGCGAATTGGCCGGAAAATGCATGGTATTGGTTTTGAGTGGTATCGGTAAGGTCAATGCGGCGGTTTCGACTTCTTGGGTCATTCATCAGTTTGCACCGGATTGCGTCATTAATACCGGCAGTGCAGGCGGTTTGGGTAAGGGGCTGAAAGTCGGCGATGTGGTCATCGGCGAAACTGTGGCGCATCACGATGTTGACGTAACGGCTTTTGGTTATGTTTGGGGGCAAGTACCGCAACTTCCTGCTGTGTTTGCATCGGATGAAAACCTGATTCGCCAAGCAGAAAAGGCGGCGCAAGTGTTTGAAGGTGCGGCCGTAACGCAAGGCCTGATTGTCAGTGGCGACCGTTTTGTGCACAGCAGCGAAGGTGTTGCGGAAATCCGCAGTCATTTCCCTGACGTTAAAGCAGTAGAAATGGAAGCTGCGGCGATTGCGCAGACCTGTCACCAGTTGGAAGTGCCGTTTGTGATTATTCGGGCTGTATCCGATTCGGCAGATGAGAAAGCGGATATCAGCTTTGAAGAGTTTTTGAAAACGGCTGCCGTCAGCTCGGCGAAGATGGTGACCGAGATTGTTAAATCGCTATAAAATCATGCAAAAGCGTTGAATTTCCGTTAGAATACGGAACGATTCAACCTTATTCTAAGGCCGTCTGAAAACCGAATCCCTGTTTTTTCAGACGGCCTTTCCGACTTTAATTGCATTTATCTTAATAACAATATGAAAAACATACGGAATTTCTCCATTATTGCCCACATCGACCACGGTAAATCAACGCTTGCCGACCGTTTTATCCAATACTGCGGCGGTTTGGATTTGCGCGAAATGAGTACGCAGGTGCTCGACTCCATGGACATCGAAAAAGAGCGCGGTATTACCATTAAAGCGCAAACCGCAGCGCTCAACTATAAAGCACGCGACGGGCAGGTGTATCAGCTCAACCTGATTGATACTCCGGGACACGTCGACTTCTCTTACGAAGTATCCCGTTCGCTGTCAGCTTGCGAAGGCGCGCTTTTGGTCGTTGACGCATCGCAAGGCGTGGAAGCGCAAACCGTGGCGAACTGCTATACCGCGATTGATTTAGGCGTGGAAGTTGTTCCTGTTTTAAACAAAATCGACCTGCCTGCCGCAGAACCCGAGCGCGTGGAGCAGGAAATTGAAGACATTATCGGCATTGATGCCGTTGGTGCGGTTCAATGTTCTGCCAAAAGCGGCATTGGTGTGGAAGATGTTTTGGAAGAAATCATTGCCAAAATCCCTGCGCCGACCGGCGATGAAAATGCGCCGTTGCAAGCGGTTATTGTCGATTCATGGTTTGACAACTATGTCGGCGTGGTTATGTTGATTCGTGTGAAAAACGGCACCATCAAGCTGAAAGACAAAGTGCGCTTTATGAGCACTAAGGCGGAAACTCAGGTTGAGCAGCTGGGCGTTTTTACGCCGAAATCAGTTCAAAAACAAGAACTCAAAGCCGGTGAAGTAGGCTTTTTAATTACCGGCGTGAAAGAATTGGGTCAGGCGAAGGTCGGCGATACGGTGACTTTGGTTGCCAACCCTGCCTCTGAACCGCTGCCTGGCTTCCAAGAAGTACAAAGCCAAGTATTCGCGGGTCTCTACCCCGTGGAGAGCCATGACTATGAAGCCTTGCGTGACGCTTTGGAAAAATTGCAGCTGAACGATGCTTCGTTGAAATTTGAGCCTGAGGTTTCCCAAGCATTGGGCTTCGGCTTCCGTTGCGGCTTCTTGGGCCTGTTGCACTTGGAAATCGTGCAGGAACGCTTGGAGCGCGAGTTCGACATGGACTTGATTACCACTGCGCCAACGGTGGTTTATGAAGTCGTGTTGAAAAACGGTGAGAAAATCGAAGTTGAAAATCCGTCCAAACTGCCTGAAATCAGCACCATCGAAACCATTCTTGAGCCGATTATCACTGCGACCATCCTCGTGCCGCAGGAATATGTCGGCAACGTCATGACTTTGTGTAACCAAAAGCGTGGTGTTCAGGTCAATATGCAATACATGGGCCGTCAAGTCATGCTGACTTATGATTTGCCAATGAACGAAGTCGTAATGGATTTCTTTGACAAACTTAAATCGACTTCGCGCGGTTATGCTTCGTTGGACTACCATTTCAAAGAGTTCCAACCGTCTGATTTGATTAAGCTCGATATTATGGTCAACGGCGAAAAAGTCGATGCCCTGAGTCTGATTGTGCACCGTCAAAGCGCCATTCATCGCGGTCGAGAGCTGGCATCAAAAATGCGCGAACTGATTCCGCGTCAAATGTTCGACATCGCCGTCCAAGCCGCCATCGGCAGCCAGATTATCGCCCGCGAAAACGTCAAAGCCCTGCGTAAAAACGTTTTGGCGAAATGTTACGGCGGCGATATTACGCGTAAGAAAAAACTTCTCGAAAAACAAAAAGCAGGTAAGCGCCGCATGAAACAAGTGGGCAATGTGGAAATCCCGCAAAGCGCATTCTTGGCAATTCTGCAAGTGAGTGATAAATAATGAGTATAAATCTGACTTTAGGCGCAATCGTTGTACTGCTGGCCGGCTTGGTCCTCAACTTCAAAAGTAGTAAAGAGCGTCAGGAAAACGGCGAATGGAGCTCCGGCCTGCAATGGAGTTATCTCCTGTGTATGGTCGGCGTATTCGGCATTTTGTCCGAATTTATGAGCTTTACCGCCGTATTGCTGGTGTTTGTCGTGTTTACCGGTATTGTTTGGGCAATCCATAAAGGCCATCTGAAAAAAAGCGAGACCGGCGAAGACAATGCGCATTTTACCGACTACATGGGCGGCTTTTTTCCCATCATCTTGGTTATCTTTGTGTTGCGCAGCTTTATTGCCGAGCCGTTCCAAATTCCGTCCAGCTCCATGCGTCCGGGCTTGGTCAAAGGCGATTTTATCTTGGTGAACAAATTCTCTTACGGTATCCGCCTGCCGATTTTGAATAAGGTCATTATCCCTGTCGGCAACATTGCACGAGGCGATGTTGTGGTGTTCAATTACCCACTTCAGCCAGAGATGAATTACATCAAACGTATCGTCGGTATTCCGGGCGACGTTGTGGAATACCGTGATAAGGTTTTGACTGTTAACGGAGAAATTATTTCCGAAAAACCAAACGGTAATTATCAATACGCAGATGATACCGATCCGTCTATGATTCATACGCTTGAGCGTTTTCAGACGGCCTTGAACGGCAAAAACTTTGATGTGGTCAAGGAGGCCGGTCAGCCTTCCGTATCTATTGCTGTATTGAACAAATATACTTCCGAAGTGATGCCTGAAAGCAATTACTCGCTTGAAACAAGCGGTTTGGAAAATTGCGAATACGCAGAAGACGGCAATGGCTTTATCTGTAAAGTCCCAGAAGGCCGTTATTTCGCAATGGGCGACAACCGCGACAACAGCGCCGATTCCCGTTACTGGGGATTTGTCGATGATAAACTGATTGTCGGTAAAGCCTTCTTTGTTTGGATGAACTTTGGCGAACTCAGCCGTATCGGTACCAGTATCCAATAAGCAATAAACAGATTAAAAGGCCGTCTGAAATTTTTCAGACGGCCTTTTTTGTATCTATTTTTTGTCTTTTAACGAACCCAAATAAATTGCCAATAAAGTCAAAGTGGCGCCACACCATTGGACGGTATTAATCGGTTTATCCAGCCAGAAATAATCGATCAACATGGCGGCGACTGGTTCGGAGAGCAGTAGTAGGCCGGTCAATGATAAGGATAAAAGCGGGATGGCGTAAGCAATCAATGCCCAAGCAAAGCATTGCATGACGATGCCGTAGATGGAGACTAGAATCACATCGTTTAAAGTTTTGGGGTAAAGACGGGCAGCATCGAATAACAGCGATGGGATGACCAGCGCCATTGCGCCGCCGAAGCTTAAAATCATCATCAGCGGAAACAAACCGACTTTTTCCTGCTCATGGGTTTTGCGTACGAAAACCATAGACAGGGCCAGCATGGCACCGGACACTACGCCGCTGACAAATCCCCATGCGGCATTGTCGTTATGACCGAACTCTGGGCTGCCGATTAAGGCTACGCCTATGGTGGCCAATATCAAACTTAAAATTTGCAGGGTGCTTAAACGTTCCGAATAAAAGAAGAAGCCGATGGCGGCTAAAAAGAAAATCTGCAGGCTGTTGAGCAAGGTGGAAATGCCGGGGCCTACGGCGTGAATACTTTCGTGCCAAAGGGCGAGGTCGAATGCGAGGAAAACGCCGGATAAGATTGCGTAGCCAACTGTTTTTCTTTTTGTGGGCATTTTTTGTCTGAAAAAACGCCCGAGCAGGAAGAATATAGGGGCGGCGATCAGCAAGCGCCAGAATGCGATGGCGTAAGAGCCGACATCGACAAATTTGACAATCAAACTGCCCAAGCCGAAGACGACGCAGCCGACGACCAATAGGGGCGCTGCATAATTTCCCGAACGTGTGTTCATCGGCCTCTCCAAGAATCAAATGAAGGCGATTATTCCATAAAAGATAGATGAGGCGCTAATGATAAATAGTCGTCAGCCAAGATAAAGGGTTTATGATGAAAGGCCGTCTGAAAATTGTTTCAGACGGCCTTTTGATGATTTTCTGGCTTGATTTCGTATTGTTGTAGTATAAAATCGTTTTACGCCGTGTTTTCAGACGGCCTGATCAGTTTTGGTTTTGAGAAAAGGATTATTGGAAATGGCAAGCCCTATTCGTGCGTTTTTGGATTATGTGCCGTCGGTTGATGAGTCTTGTTTTGTAGATGAGACTTCGGTAGTGATTGGCGAAGTGTCGCTGGCGGAAGATGTATCCGTTTGGCCTTATGCCGTATTGCGCGGCGATGTGAACAGTATTTCTATCGGCAAGCGCAGCAATGTGCAGGACGGCAGCGTTTTGCATGTGTCGCATAAGAATGCGGCGAAGCCTGACGGTTCGCCTTTGATTATCGGCGATGATGTGACGATTGGACATAAGGTTATGCTGCATGGCTGCCGAATTGGAAATCGTGTGTTGGTGGGCATGGGCTCGATTATTTTGGACGATACGGTTGTCGAAGATGATGTGATGATAGGCGCGGGCAGTTTGGTGCCTCCTCGCAAGCGTTTGGAAAGCGGTTTTTTATACGTCGGTTCGCCTGTGAAACAAGTGCGTCCGCTGACTGATGAGGAAAAGGAATTTTTGACGTATTCCTCTGCGCATTATGTCCGCTTGTCCGGCCAGCATAAAATTTCAAAATAAGGAAGCCCAATACAATGAACGCAATTTATCTGGCTTCGGGCAGTCCGCGCCGTCGTGAGATTTTGGAGAATTTGGGTTTCACGGTACACCGCCTTCCTGCGGATATTGATGAGACCCCTAAAGAAGGCGAAGCTGCAGTAGAGTATGTGCGCCGTATGGCCTGTGAGAAAAATCAGGCGGCGGTGGCGCAATGGTTTGCTGCTCATAATCAAGAACCTGAGTTTGCTGTATTGACGGCGGATACGACGGTGGCGGATGGTGCGGTTATTTTAGGTAAACCGGAATCCGAGGCGGATGCGGTCGATATGCTGGAACGTTTATCCGGACGGACGCATCAAGTGCTGACGGCTGTATGCGTTTATTGGCAAGGTGTGCGCCATGATGTGGTGCAGACGAGCGAAGTGCGCTTTAAAACGTTGACGGCTGAGGAGATTGCAGCCTATGTTGCCAGCGGCGAGCCGATGGACAAAGCCGGTGCATATGGGATTCAGGGTTTGGGCGGCGTATTTGTCGAGCATTTGCAGGGCAGTTTTACCGGCGTGATGGGTTTGCCGGTTTATGAGACCGCGCAACTACTGAAATCTTTGGGTTTGGAAGCGCCTCCGTTTGCTTAAAATTAGGCAAATGCCGTCTGAAAGCGTGCCGACAAAAACGCCTGTTTCAGTTACAATACTGCCTTAAACAGCTTGCTTGAAGAAAGATATGAAAGAACATAAGGCCCGGAAACGCTTCGGGCAGAATTTTTTGCAGGATACGCGGATTATTAGCGATATTGTCAACGCGGTCAGACCGCAGCCTGATGATATCGTGATTGAAATCGGCCCGGGCTTGGCCGCCATTACCGAGCCTTTGGCGAAAAAACTCAACTGCCTGCATGTTTGCGAAATTGACCGCGACATCGTACGCCGTCTGAAAACCCTACCGTTTGCAGACAAATTGGTGATACACGAAGGCGATGTATTGCAGTTTGATTTCAACAGCATTGAAGGCAAGAAAAAAATTGTCGGCAACCTGCCGTACAATATTTCCACGCCGCTTTTGTTCCGATTGAGCGAAGTGGCAGACGATGTGATCGATATGCACTTTATGCTGCAAAAAGAAGTGGTCGAACGCATGGTGGCGCAGCCGAAAACCAACGACTATGGCCGTCTGGGCGTGATGCTGCAATATTTCTTCGATATGGAAATGTTGATTGAAGTACCGCCTGAATCCTTTGATCCTGCGCCAAAAGTAGATTCGGCCGTCGTTCGCATGATTCCGGTGAAACACCGCATCGGTAAAGCGGAAGATTTTGAACATTTTGCCAAACTGGTGAAACTGGCTTTCCATCAACGCCGCAAAACCATACGCAATAATTTGAAGGAACTTGCCGGCGATGATGATTTGCAGGCAGTCGGCATCAATCCGCAGGACAGGGCAGAACACATCGCCGCTGAGAAGTATGTGGAATTGAGCAATTATCTGGTTCAAAAGGCCGTCTGAAACAGTGATGGTAATTTTTAAGCAACCTCCTATTCAATGGGAGGTTCTGGGTGATTCATATTTGTGGTGCGAATTAGCGCAGTATTTTTCCGGTAAGGACATGCCGCCTGAGCGGCACCGTTTTGAAGCAGCAATTATCGGCGCAGTTTGGGTATTGACCGGGCATCGTCTCGATAGGGAAGAGCAATTTAAAGTCAATCGGTACAATAAAGGCGGAATCTCAGGCGACATAGTCAGTTGCCGCTTTTGGCTGGAAACTGCCATTCCTTTGCTTTGGCAGCGGCAAACGCAACTTAGGCCCCGAAAATTTTGGCAGTTTGGAAAGAAATAATGATTAAATTCAAAAATGTACACAAACATTTTAAAGATTTGCACGTTATCAACGGCGTGAATCTGGAAGTCAAACAAGGCGAAGTGGTCGTTGTATGCGGCCCTTCGGGTAGTGGCAAATCTACGCTGATTCGTACGGTAAACCAACTCGAGCGCATTGAAAGCGGCGAGATTTGGGTGGATGGCATCAATGTTGCCGATCCAAAAACCGATTTGAACAAAGTGCGCGAAGAAGTGGGTTTTGTGTTCCAAGGGTTCAATCTGTATCCGCATTTGACTGTCTTGAAAAATATAATTCTTTCTCCGATGAAAGTGAAAAACCAAAGCCGTGAAGAGGCGGAAAAGAAAGCGATGGAGCTTTTGGAACGTGTCGGCTTGGCGCATAAAAAAGACGCGCTGCCCGGCCAGCTTTCCGGCGGTCAGCAGCAGCGTGTGGCGATTGCACGCGGTTTGGCGATGGAGCCGCGCGTGATGTTGTTTGACGAGCCGACTTCTGCGCTTGACCCTGAAATGGTCGGTGAAGTATTGAAAGTGATGAAAGACTTGGCTGAAAGCGGCATGACCATGATGTGTGTGACCCATGAGATGGGTTTTGCGCGCGAAGTTGCCGACCGTGTGATTTTTGTCGATAAAGGCCAGATTCTGGAAGATGAAACGCCGGAAGAATTTTTTACTAATCCGAAACACGAGCGTGCCAAACAATTCCTGCAACAGGTGATGACACATTAAACTCGGGCCGTCTGAAATTTCAGACGGCATGATCGGTTTGAATGATTTTGAAAGTTGAAAATAATGTATTTTGTTGACCGTACTGCTGTCGTGCTGAAGCCGACCGCCCGTTTTTTGGAATGGCTGAAATCCGCCGATGAAAATATGCCTGACCTGACCGTCGAGCAACTGCGCACCAACTGCTCTGTATTCCTTGTACCGCAATTTGACGAACCCGAATCCGTCATTTCTTATTTTGACGAACGCTACCAGCAGATTTTTGAAGCCGAATTGGCCGGCTGGGACATCGATAAAAGCAAATGGCCGCAAGACATGAGCTTGAAGGCTTTTTGGGAATTTTTCGATACCGAAATCCACGATATGGTTTTGGATATGGAAGAGGCGGAATTGAACATTACGCCTGTTTTCGACAATATGATGTAAAGCCGTGCGAAGTTTTCAGACGGCCTTAAAGCCCTCGCGTTTTTTGAAAATTCTGATTGTCTTCTTACACCTTTCGGCATTGGCCTTATGCCTTGCCGAGTTTTACGGCTGGATGATGTGGCTGGGTTTGGCGGCATTGGCCGGCAGTTTTGCCTATGCTTGGCGCAGCGTTAATTTTCATGCTCAAAATGCGGTCGGAAAAATCATCATCGACCGCCAATACCGTGCGACGATTTACTTGAATGACGAGAAAGAAGGAAGAAGCGCGGTTTTGCAAGACGGCAGTATGTTGACGGTTTATGCTTTGTTTTTGCAATGGAATGTTGACGGGAAAATAGTCAAACACTGCATCTTGCCCGATATGGCCGATCGCGATGCCTACCGCCGTCTGAAAGTGTGGGCGCGCTGGTGCCGTGAAAAAGAAGACAAAGCAGAACTTGCGGCAGATATGGATTAAACGGCTGTTTCAGACGGCCTTTTGAAGCGATAGATACAATGAAAACATTACAAGACTGGCTTTCTCATTTGGAGACTGCCCATAGTTCCGGCCTTATTGATATGGGTTTGGAACGCGTGGGAGAGGTGAAAAAACGCATGAATTTGGTGCCGCAATGTCCTGTCGTGGTGGTGGCGGGTACCAATGGCAAAGGCTCTGTATGCGCCTATTTGTCGCATATTTATAAAGAAGCCGGTTTTAAAGTCGGTACGCTGACCAGTCCGCATCTTCTGCGTTACAACGAACGAATCGCCATCAACACTCAGCCGGTTTCAGATGAACTGATTGTTTCCTCATTTGAGCGCATCGAAGCGGCGCGCGGCGAAATTTCTCTGACGTATTTTGAGTTTAATGCTTTGGCTGCCGTCGATATTTTCATGCATGAAAATGTGGACGTAATGATTTTGGAAATCGGTTTGGGCGGAAGATTAGATGCTGTGAATGTATTCGATGGCGACTGTTCAGTCGTTACCAGTGTGGATTTGGATCATCAGGCCTTTTTGGGCGATACCGTCGAGCAGGTTGGTTTTGAGAAAGCCGGGGTGTTCCGTAGCGGCAAACCAGCCGTGTGCGGCCAGAATCCTGCGCCTGAATCATTGGTCAAACACGCAGAAGAAATTGGCGCGAAACTGTTGATGGTTCAGCGAGATTTTGATTTTGCATCAATGGAAAGCGTACAGTGGAACTACCGCTTCCATCCGCAATCTTCAGACGGCCAAAGCCGTAACCGCAATTCCTTGCCGTTTCCTGCTTTGCGCGGTGCCTATCAGTTGTCCAATGCCGCATGTGCATTGACGGTGTTGGAGTGTTTGAATAATCAGCTGCCCGTTGACATCGGCGCGATTAAACGCGGTTTGCTGTTGGTTGAGAATCCTGGACGTTTCCAAGTTTTGCCCGGCCGTCCGCTGGTGGTTTTGGATGTCGGCCACAATCCGCACGCAGCCCGTGCTTTGCGCCGCAGTCTGATTAACCTTGCCTTTGCCCAAAAACGTACTGCTGTATTCAGTATGTTGTCCGACAAAGATATTGATGGCGTGCTGGAAATCGTTAAAGATCAGTTTGACGAGTGGAACATCGCGCCTTTAGATGTACCGCGCGGCATGACGATAGAGGCTTTGCAGGCCAAACTGGCCGAACACGGCATCGACAATGTAAATGTTTTTGAAACTGTCGCTGCTGCCTACCGCGCTGCTTTGGCTAAAGCAACCGAAAATGATAGAATCGTTGTTTTCGGCTCATTCCATACTGTTGCCGATGTAATGGCTGTTTTGAAAGAACACTAACGAGGAAATTATCATGTCCGACAATAAACAAAAAGAAACTCCAAACGGATACGATTTAGACGGTTACGAACAACTCAAACGTCGCAACCGCCGTCGCTTGGTCTTAGCCTCCGGCTTGGTGGTGGCATCGGGTATGCTGTTCGGTCTGGCACTGACTTCCGGCGACGATAAAAATTCACCGTTTAAAGAAGCGCCTGTCGGTCAGAGCCAAGTCAAAACGGCTGATGAGCCGAGCAAGGCCGTTGTTTTAGAGCCGAATAAAGAGGATGTTGCGATGGCTGAAGAAGCAGCCCGCCATGCGGATGCTGAAGCGCAAAGCAAACCTCAAAATGCCGGCGACGAAGAAGACAATGCGCCGGTTGAAGTATTGAAGCCAAACCGTGAGTCTGCTCCCGAAGATGTTGGCGAGCCGTTGGTTTTGATCAACGATACTTTGGATGACGGCAATATTAAAGGCTTGGAAGAGTCCGAACGTATTCAACGCGCCGAGGCTGCCAAACGTGAAGCTGCGGAGCGCCGAGCCGAAGAACGCCGCCAACGTCAGGCTGAACAACGTGCTGCTGCGGCCCGTAAAACACAAGCCCAACAGGAAGCTGCTGAGAAAGAAAACGCATTGGTAGCTAAAAAACGTGCACTTCAAGCGCGTGCTGAAAAAGCAGAGCGTGAAGCCGCTGCCGAACGCAATAAATTGGCACAATTGGAAAAAGCAGAGAAAGCCATTGCCGAGCGTAAATCTGCCAAAAACAGCAAAGACAGCGTAAAAGACAAGGCCGAACCTGCCAAGAAAGCAGAAGCCAAAGTTGAAAAACCAAAAAATGAAAAGGCTAAACCGGAAACGGCCAAAGCAGAAAAAGCCGATAAGGTAAAAACTGCCGAGAAGCCGTCTGAAAAAGCCAAGCCTAAAGCTGAAAAAGAAACAGTAGAAGCCAAGCCTGCGAAAAAAGCCGCTATTCAGGCTGGTTATGCTGAAAAAGAACGCGCACAAAGCCTGCAACGTAAAATGAAAGCCGCAGGTATCGATTCGACCATTACTGAAGTGATGACCGATAAAGGTAAGGTGTATCGCGTGAAATCAGCCAGTTATAAAAATGCACGCGATGCAGAGCGCGATTTGAACAAATTGCGTGTACATGGCATTGCCGGTCAGGTGACCAGTGAGTAATTTGCCTGTTGCCGATTTGTTGGCTGTCGCCGTCATCGTCATCTGCATCATTATCTCGTTGACACGGGGGATTATTGCCGAAGCAGGAGCGATGGTGGCCTGGGTGGTATCGTTTATTGCAGCCAGAACGCTCGCCGTGCCGTTTGCCGATGTGGTCTTTAAATCGGT
Organism: Neisseria sp. P0018.S001; assembly: GCF_051957355.1. NCBI lineage: Bacteria > Pseudomonadati > Pseudomonadota > Betaproteobacteria > Neisseriales > Neisseriaceae > Neisseria > Neisseria sp. P0018.S001. The sequence goes on from NZ_JBQCWN010000001.1 coordinate 210,057, forward strand.
TGAGCCGCATTCTTTGGCGGTTGCAATGGGTTTTGCCGCTGTGTTTTTTCTGGCATGGCTGTTGCAGAAACTGGCACGATCGCTGTTGAGCAGTTTGATGTCTGCCTTTGGTTTGGGAAGCATCAACCGTTTGCTTGGCGGCGTATTCGGTGCAGTGAAAGGTGTGATTTTGGTGACACTGGCAGTGATGGTTTTTTCACACACTGATTTGCCGAAAACGGAAGAGTGGCAAAGTTCGCACACAATTCCGTATTTTGAATCACTTGCAGATGCTGCGATGCCTTATCTGCCTGGAAAAGATAAGGCAATGCCCCATCTTTCTAGTAAAGCGGCTGAAGTAGAAGAATTGGATGATTGAGTTTGACGGATTCAGACGGCCTATAGGCCGTCTGAATCCGTTTTTATTTGCGTAAATTTAGCATCATATTGTCAACAATTTGAGCAAACTCATCTAAATTATTTTATAATGACAGTTTACCCATTTAATCTTCAAACTCGGAGAAGCACGATATGTGTGGTGTATTAGGTTTGGTTAGTCATGAGCCGGTCAATCAGATGTTGTATGATGGTTTGCAGATGTTGCAACACCGTGGTCAGGACGCAGCAGGTATTGTTACTGCCGAAGGCAATATATTTCATATGCACAAGGGCAAAGGCATGGTGCGCGAAGTGTTCCGTACCCGCAATATGCGCGACTTGGTCGGTAATGCAGGCATTGCACATGTCCGCTATCCGACTGCAGGCAATGCGGGCAGCAGCGCAGAGGCTCAGCCGTTTTATGTCAGCTCCCCATTCGGCATTGTTTTGGCACACAATGGTAATCTGACTAATACCGAAGAGCTCTATGAAAACGTATGCAACAAACACCTGCGCCACGTTAATACCAGCTCCGATTCTGAAGTCCTACTCAATGTATTCGCACACGAATTACGCCGCGAAGTCTCTAAAAATACAGCCCCTTATCAACTTACCATCGACAATATTTTCAACGCCGTTTCCGAAGTACACCGCTTGGTGCGCGGCGCATACGGCGTAGTAGCCATGATTGCAGGATACGGCATGCTGGCTTTCCGGGATCCTTTCGGTATCCGTCCATTGGTTTTGGGTTCGCAAATTGACGAATCCGGCAAAAAATCTTATGCTGTTGCCTCCGAATCCGTTGCCTTTAATGCACTTGCCTATGATTTGGAACGCGATATCCAGCCGGGCGAAGCCGTATTTATTGGTTTTGACGGCACGATTATTTCCCGTCAATGCAGCGATAAAGCCAAATTAAGCCCTTGTCTTTTTGAATATGTTTATTTTGCCCGCCCGGACTCCGTCATCGATGGCGTTTCCGTTTATCAGTCCCGTATGGATATGGGCGTATCTTTGGCAGAAAAAATCAAACGCGAGCTGCCTGTCGATGATATCGATGTCGTGATGCCGATTCCCGATACCAGCCGACCCAGCGCGATGGAGCTTGCCGTTCATCTCGAAAAACCTTACCGCGAAGGTCTGATTAAAAACCGCTACATTGGCCGCACCTTTATTATGCCTGGCCAAGCAACACGCAAAAAATCAGTACGCCAAAAACTCAGCCCGATGGAAACCGAGTTTAACGGCAAAAGCGTTTTATTGGTGGATGATTCCATTGTACGCGGTACGACCAGCCGTGAAATCGTCGAAATGGTACGCGCGGCAGGTGCACGCAAAGTCTACATTGCTTCTGCCGCTCCTGAAGTACGCTATCCGAATGTGTACGGTATCGATATGCCGACCCGTGAAGAACTGATTGCAAACGGCCGCAGCGCAGCAGAAATCGCAACCGAGATTGGCGCAGACGGCATCGTCTTCCAAAACTTAGAAGATTTGGAAGCAGTAGTCAAAGCACTCAATCCAAAAATCGAATCCTTTGATTCTTCATGCTTTAACGGTGTTTATCAAACCGGCGATATCGATGAAGCATATCTGAACCGTCTCTCTACCGAAAAATCAGGTTGTGGCGGCTTGAAAGTTCATCCAAGCAAAATGGAACACAGCATCAGTATCAGCGATAGCGATGATGAAGAATAAAGTAAATTGACTTACAATAAAGGCCGTCTGAAAATTAACGTTCAGACGGCCTTTAATTATGTTTTAGACACATCATGAGTACCGAAACCAAAAATTACATCACACCTACCGGTTGGCAGGCATTGAAAGACGAACTGTATCATCTGGTCAACAAAGAACGCCCGGAAATCGTCCAAATCGTTAACTGGGCGGCAAGCAATGGCGACCGCAGCGAAAATGGCGACTATCTTTACGGTAAACGCCGTATGCGCGAAATCGACCGCCGTATCCGCTTCTTAACCAAACGCTTGGAAGCAGCCGTTGTCGTCGACCCTGAAGCGCGCGAAGCCACGGACCAGGTTTTTTTCGGCGCCACCGTTGGCTTATTGCGCGGAGACGGTCGTGAACAAACCGTCAAAATCGTCGGCGTAGATGAAATCGATACTGCTAAAAACAAAATCTCATGGATTTCGCCTTTGGCACGCAGCCTGATTAAAGCACGCGAAGGTGATGAAGTTGTCTTGGATACACCGGAAGGGCGTGAGGTTATAGAGATTCTGTCGGTGGAATATATTAAGATTGACTGATTATGCGTGAATAAAGCAAGTGAAGCTATAAAAGGCCGTCTGAAAAATATACTTTCAGACGGCCTTTTATTGATTGTATCTACGTTTTTAAGATTTTCCGGCTTTATCTCCGATTTTGCTTTCTTTGCCTTGAATCAGATTTTGAATATTGCTTTTATGGCGGTACAACACCAATGCGGCAATGAATACAGTTGCCCATGCCCAAGAGGCGTGTGGCATCATGAAGAAGGCGAAGATGGGTGCGCAGATGGTGGCAACCAGTGCGGCGAGTGAGGATACTTTGAAACCGAATGCCATGACTAGCCAAACCAATGTGCAGAGTAGGGCGGTTGCGGGGGAGAGGGCAAGTAAGACGCCTAATGCGGTGGCTACGCCTTTGCCGCCTTTAAAATTGAAAAATATTGGCCACATATGACCGACCAATGCGGCGATGGCAATCAGGGCTATCGTTGCATCTGACAAATTTAAAGCATCTTGCAGACAGCGTGCCAAGATGACGGCAACCAAGCCTTTTACTGCATCGCCGAGCAGGGTCAGTGCGGCCGCTTTTTTCTTACCGCTGCGCAAGACGTTGGTGGCGCCGGGGTTGCCGGAGCCGTAAGTGCGCGGATCGTCCATGCCGTAATATTTTGATACGATGACGGCAAAAGACAGGGAGCCGATAAGATAGGCGGCAATAATGGCGAGTACATTGAACATTTTGGGTGCTTTACTTAAAATGGGAATGGTTATTCTATCAAAAAAACGGACAGGCAAATGGATAAAATCTTTTTGTACGGCATGAAGGCCGATACTTTAATCGGCGTATATGATTGGGAACGCGAGCGTAAACAGACTTTGATTTTGGATTTGGAAATCAGTGTCCCCGAGCGTACCGGCACGAGCGACGATATCGGAGACACCATCCATTATGGTGAAGTATGCGAAGTTGTACGCCGCAGCCTTGCCGAACAGGATTTTTTACTGCTGGAAACTTTGGCGGAACATATCGCCCAATTGATTTTAAATGATTTTGGTGCGGCCAAAGTGCGCGTCCGTATTGTGAAACCGGGTATCTTGCTCGATGTGGCGCAGGTCGGTATTGAGATTGAACGTACTCGGGAATAGGGCTTATCTATGCCGTCTGAAAAAGGATTTCAGACGGCCTTTAATATTTAATAATTTGGAAATGAGGTAAAAAATGGATTTGAAAGAAACTAAATTAAGCAGCGAGCCAATCTACGAAGGTTCTTTTGTTACCATCAGCCGCGATCGGGTTCGCCTACCCAACGGCAATGAAAGCCAACGAGTTGTGATCCGCCATCCGGGTGCTGCGTGTGTGTTGGCGGAAACGGAAGACGGCAAAGTTGTTTTGGTGCGCCAATGGCGTTATGCCGCCGATCAGGCGACGTTGGAATTGCCGGCGGGTAAATTGGATATGGCGGACGAAGATCCTGCCGAATGCGCTTTGCGTGAGTTGGCAGAAGAAACGCCATATGTCGCCGACAGTGTCAAACTGTTGTACTCCTTTTATACTGCAGTTGGTTTTTGTGATGAGAAAATGTATCTCTACCAAGCGCAAGGCGTGCGTTTGGGTAGCGAATTGAGCAATGATGAAGATGAAATTACTGAAACCGTCCTGATGAGCAAGGACGAGGTGCGCAATGCATTGGTAAACGATGAAATCAAAGATGGTAAGACTTTGATTGGTTTGCAGTATTGGTTGACTCAGAATTGATATGTTAAGTAGAAAATCCTTGATGGATTTCTGAATACTTGAGCCTGATATTTAGATAATAAAGGTTTCATACAAACAAGGCCGTCTGAAAAAGCTTTCAGACGGCCTTGTTTTATTGTGTAGCCGGATTTTAGCCTAATAAAGCCGGTGCAAACCGTGTGATCGTATCGCGTAAAACGATGAGTTTGCCGTGGAAGAAGTGGGACGAACCGGCAATGGTTACAACCGGCAGGCCTTGTGGTTCTGCCCATGTCAGGGCTTTGTTGATTTCGACGACTTCGTCTTCCGCGCCATGGATCATCAATGTTTTGGCGACATCAGGAACATCGGATGGTTCCGGGCGGTCGGTGTAGTGATGGACGGCGGCGCCCATCAGCAACAGCAAATCAGGCGTGCGTGCTTGTGCGGCAAAGGTGGAAACGTAGCCGCCGAATGAGAAACCTGCCAGGACGAATTGCGGCGCGTCAGGATGTTGCACGCGGGCGTAGTCGATAACGGCAATGCAGTCTTGCGTTTCGCCGCGGCCGTAGTCGTGTTCGCCTTCACTATTGCCTACGCCGCGCAAATTGGGCAGGTAGCAATGGAAGCCGAGTTGGCTGAGGGCTTTGGCAGCGGTTTGGATGACTTTGTTGGTGTTGGTGCCGCCTTGCAGGGGATTGGGGTGGTTGATGACGGCAACGCCGCGGGCGGAGTCTTGTGCGCTTGGCAGGTAGATGGTTTCCAGCAAACCGGCCGGGCCGGGAATTTGAATGATATCGGGTTTGAGCATGGGTGTGTCCTTGTTTGTTTTTTCAGACGGTCTGAAGCGGTTTACAGATAAAAATTCTTGCCGTTGTTTTGATTATTGGCTTTCAAATCAGCAAGCATCCGTTTGAAGTCCAAGCCGTATTTTTCGCTTAATTTTTCGGCGCGTTTTTTTAAGTTGTCGAGATTTTGTTCTTTAGGGCTGCTTTGGAATGCCATGACCGCTACGTTGCCGTGGCTTTCTGCAGGCAGCTCGAGTACGCGGCCGTCAAAGACGTTGAGCAGGCGTTCGACAAAGCGTTGGTAACGCTGATCGCCGCTCCACCAGTTGGTCACAAATACACCGTCGGGGGAGAGGGCGTTGCGGCAGTCTTGGAAGAAGGGTTCTTCCACCAAAGCATCGATAATCTGTTCGCCGTCAAAACCATCTACCAAAATTACATCGGTATTGTGGCGGAACACTTTAATATATTCCGCGCCATCCGCCTCGATAATTTCAAAATGTTCGCCTTCGTGCGGCAATTCAAACAGGCTGCGCGCTACGGCGATGACTTGCGGATTGATGTCAATGGCGGTTTGCTTGGTATCGGGCAGGTAGCTGTCTATCCAACGGGCAAACGAGCCGCCGCCCAAGCCAATTTGGGTGATGTGTTTGGGCGGGGTTTCTGCAAACAGCAGCCAACCCATCATGGCGCGGCTGTACGACAACACAAGCTCGGACGGATGATCGACATTCATGGAGCTTTGAATGGTGTCGCTGCCCAAGTGCAGGGAACGGATATTGCCTTCTTCAGAAATACCGACTTCGGGCAGATGGGATTTGGCTGGGCGCAGGCGGCGGTAAGGATGGCGGGGTGGCATGTGTGCAGACGAAAGATGTGAAAGGCGTTATTTTAACAGAAACCATGATGTTTTGCGCTGGGGCGGTTTTCAGACGGCCTTTGAGCGTGTTGGATGGCAAGATAAGGCATGTATTTAATTTTCTTTAAAATCATTGGTTTTTATAATTTCGTGAGTAACTTTGTTTTAAAATGCTTGCCAAGATGGGAACTTATCGGCATAATGCCGACTTCCTTGCCGGTATAGCTCAGTTGGTAGAGCACCTGACTTGTAATCAGGGGGTCCCGAGTTCGACTCTTGGTGCCGGCACCAGTTAAAGACTGATGGTGCCGCAAGGCATTTCAGTAAGCCGGTATAGCTCAGTTGGTAGAGCACCTGACTTGTAATCAGGGGGTCCCGAGTTCGACTCTTGGTGCCGGCACCAATTAAAAGCCCGATTGTGAAAGCAGTCGGGCTTTTTGCTTATGCTTTGATATTTTAAAAGCAGACCTTATAATACCGCGTTTCCATTACAACAAAGGGCTGCCCGTCGGGTAGAACACACAAAACACCATGATTACCGTAAACACTTTGCAAAAAATGAAAGCAGAGGGCGAAAAAATCGCCATGCTGACCGCTTATGAATCCAGCTTTGCCGCGCTGATGGACAATGCCGGCGTGGATGTATTGCTAGTCGGCGATTCTTTGGGTATGGCGGTGCAAGGTCGTCAGTCCACTTTGCCGGTGAGCTTGCAGGATATGTGCTACCACACTGAATGTGTGGCTCGCGGTACTAAAAATGCCATGATTGTCAGCGACTTGCCGTTTGGCGCGTATCAGCAGAGCAAAGAGCAGGCATTTGCGGCGGCGGCTGAGTTGATGGCGGCCGGCGCGCATATGGTCAAGCTCGAAGGCGGTGTTTGGATGGCTGAGACCACTGAATTTCTGCAAATGCGCGGTATCCCTGTTTGCGCCCACATCGGCCTGACCCCGCAATCCGTGTTTGCATTCGGTGGCTATAAAGTACAAGGCCGAGGCGATAAGGCGGAAGCGTTGCTCAACGACGCCAAAGCGCATGATGCGGCAGGTGCGGCAATCGTATTGATGGAATGCGTTCCTGCAGAGTTGGCGAAAAAAGTAACCGAAACCGTTTCTTGCCCGACCATCGGTATTGGCGCAGGCGTGGATTGCGACGGTCAGGTTTTGGTGATGCACGATATGCTCGGCATTTTCCCCGGTAAAACTGCCAAATTCGTGAAAAACTTTATGCAGGGCAAAGACAGTGTTCAAGCTGCGGTCAAAGCCTATGTGGACGAAGTTAAAGCAAAAACGTTCCCATCTGTCGAACATACGTTTGCCGGATAAAATAAAAACCAGGCCGTCTGAAACTTATTTCAGACGGCCTTTTTAATGAATAAAAGCGTATAATCGGCGCGTGATTTCCGTTGATGAAACAGCGGAAAAGATAAAGGATTTTTCAAACCATGCAAATTATTCATACGATTAAAGAATTGCGCGAGTGGCGCAAAACTGCCGGAAAAGTGGCATTTGTACCAACCATGGGCAATCTGCACGAAGGCCATCTTGCGCTGGTGCGCGAAGCAAAAAAACGTGCCGATAACGTTGTGGTCAGTATTTTTGTCAACCGCCTGCAATTCGGACAAGGCGAAGATTTTGATAAATATCCGCGCACTTTGCAGCAAGATGCCGACAAATTGGCAGGCGAGGGCGTTGCCGTCGTATTTGCGCCTGATGAAAAAGAGCTGTATCCGAATGTGGAACAGCGTTTCAATGTCGAGCCTCCGCAACTGCAAAACGAATTGTGCGGCAAATTCCGTCCGGGCCATTTCCGTGGCGTGGCGACCGTTGTGACTAAGTTGTTCAACATTGTTCAACCCGATACTGCCTGCTTCGGCAAAAAAGACTATCAGCAGTTGGCGATTATCAAAGGCTTTGTCGAAGACTTGAATTTCAATATCGAAATCGTACCCGTCGACACCGGCCGCGCTTCAGACGGCCTGGCACTTTCCAGTCGCAACCAATATTTGAGCGAAGCAGAGCGCACAGAAGCGCCCCGCCTCTATCAAGAGTTGCAAAACATTGCCGCAGCCCTGAAAAACGGCAATCTGGATTACGCCCAGCTTGAGGCCGAATGTATCCGCCGTTTGACCGATGCCGGCTGGGTGGTTGATTACGTTGAAATCCGCCATGCACACAGCCTGGCAGTGGCTCATGTCGGTGATAAAGAATTGGTGGTGCTTGCCGCCGCCCGTTTGGGTACCACGCGCCTGATTGATAATTTGGAAGTGGCTTTGGCTTAAAACCAAGCTGCTGTTAAAGGCCGTCTGAAACCTGTTTTTCAGACGGCCTTTTGTTACAATAAGGCTTTTGCGTTTCTAAGGCTTTTCCATGTCCAAACCCACCGTTTCCCCGATGATGCAGCAGTATCTCGCCATCAAATCGCAACACGCCGACAAGCTGGTGTTTTACCGTATGGGCGACTTTTACGAGTTGTTTTTGGATGACGCGGTGGAAGCGGCAAAGCTGTTGGACATTACCCTGACCACGCGCGGGCAGATGGACGGCGTGCCAATTAAGATGGCGGGCGTGCCGTTTCATGCGGCGGAGCAGTATCTGGCGCGGCTGGTGAAAATGGGCAAAAGCGTAGCGGTGTGCGAGCAGGTGGGCGAAGTCGGCGCGGGCAAAGGGCCGGTGGAGCGCAAAGTCGTGCGCATCGTAACGCCCGGCACGCTGACCGACGCGGCGTTTTTGGAAGACAAGGAAACCAACCGCATCGCGGCGGTGAACGCGGATAAAAAACACATCGCCATCGCGTGGGCATCTTTGCAAAGCGGCGAATTCAAAACCAAGCTGACGACGGTGGACAAACTTGCCGACGAGCTTGCGCGTTTGCAGGCGGCGGAAATCCTGTTGCCCGAAGGCAAAAGCCTGCCTAATGGGTTTCAGACGACCTCTGCCAACATCACGCGCCTGAACTCGTGGCAGTTTGCCGCCGACGCCGGCGCGAAATTGTTGACCGAATACTTCGGCTGCCAAGACCTGCACGGCTTCGGTTTGGACGGCAAGGAACACGAAGCCGCCGTCGGCGCGGCGGGCGCGCTGTTGAACTACATCCGCCTGACGCAAAACCTGATGCCGCAACACTTAGACGGCATTTCGCTCGAAACTGACAGCCAATATATCGGCATGGACGCCCCCACGCGCCGCAATCTCGAAATCACACACACCCTCTCCGGCAAAAAATCGCCGACCCTGTTTTCCATACTCGACGGCTGCGCTACCCACATGGGCAGCCGCCTCCTGGCACTCTGGCTGCACCACCCCTTACGTAGCCGCGCCCACATCCGCGCCCGCCAAGAAGCCGTTGCCGCTCTGGGTTCGCAATACGAAACTTTGCAAGGCCGTCTGAAAAACATTGCGGACATCGAACGCATCGCCGCCCGCATCGCCGTCGGCAACGCCCGTCCGCGCGACCTCGCCGCCCTGCGCGACAGCCTGTTTGCCCTGTCCGAAATCGAATTGTCCTCCGAGGGCAGCAGTCTCTTAGAAACCCTCAAAGCCGTTTTCCCCGAAACCCTGCCCGTCGCCGAAACCCTCAAAGCCGCCGTGATGCCCGAACCTGCTGTCTGGCTTAAAGACGGAGGCGTCATCAACCAAGGCTATTGCGCAGAACTCGACGAGTTGCGCCACATCCAAAACCACGGCGACGAATTCCTGCTCGACCTCGAAGCGCGCGAACGCGAACGCACCGGCCTTTCCACCCTCAAAGTCGAGTTCAACCGCGTCCACGGCTTCTACATCGAGCTATCCAAAATTCAAGCCGAACAAGCCCCCGCCGACTACCAACGCCGCCAGACCCTGAAAAACGCCGAACGCTTCATCACTCCTGAACTCAAAACCTTCGAAGACAAAGTCCTGACCGCGCAAGAGCAGGCATTGGCACTGGAAAAACGCCTGTTTGAAGCCCTGCTGAAAGAAGTTCAGACGGCCTTGCCGCAGCTTCAAAAAGCAGCCAAAGCCGCCGCCGCCCTCGACGTACTTTCTACGTTTGCCGCGATTGCGGCAGAACGCGGCTTCGTCTGCCCCGAGTTTGTCGACTACCCCGCCATCCATATCGAAAACGGCCGCCATCCCGTCGTCGAGCAGCAAGTGCGCCACTTCACCGCCAACCACACCCGCCTTGACCACAAACACCGCCTCATGCTCCTGACCGGCCCCAACATGGGCGGCAAATCCACTTATATGCGCCAAGTCGCTCACATCGTCCTCATGGCGCACACCGGCAGCTTCGTGCCTGCCGACGCCGCCCAAATCGGCCCCATCGACCAAATCTTTACCCGTATCGGCGCATCGGACGATTTAGCTTCCAATCGCTCCACCTTCATGGTCGAAATGAGCGAAACTGCCTACATCCTCCACCACGCCACCGAGCAATCCCTCGTCCTTATGGACGAAGTCGGTCGCGGCACTTCGACTTTTGACGGCCTCGCCCTTGCCCAAGCCATTGCCGAACATTTGCTGCAAAAAAACAAATCCTTCAGCCTCTTTGCCACCCACTATTTCGAGCTGACCAAACTGCCCGAAGCCCACGCAACAGCAGTCAATATGCACCTCTCCGCGCTTGAGCAAGGACAAGACATCGTTTTCCTCCACCACATCGAGCCAGGCCCCGCCAGTAAAAGCTACGGCATCGCCGTCGCCAAACTCGCAGGCCTGCCCAACCGCGCTTTGAAAGCGGCTCAAAAGCATTTAAACGATTTGGAAAACCAAGCTGCCGCCAACCGTCCACAGTTGGATATTTTCAGCACCATGCCGTCTGAAAATGGGACAGATGAGGAAGGGAAAGAACAAGAAGTTGAGCCTATTGATAATTTGCAGACCAATGAATTGGCTGAAGCTTTGGCGCAAATTCAGCCCGACAACCTCACGCCGCGCGAAGCCTTGGATGCCTTGTATCGTTTGAAAGATATCTGCAATAAGGTGTCGTAAATAACGTAAAGGCCGTCTGAAACAGGGGAAATATATAATGAGTTTTACTGATATTACCGTGGTGGGTATTACCGGCGCAGATTCTTATACCGAGGGCACGATGTATGCCATTATCCGCAGCTGTGCCGAATTGCCCGGTAGCCGTGGATTGCTGATCAGCCCGAGCTGTCCGCAAGGTTTGCCGGAAAATATCCGACATCAGCCTTGCCGGCCATTCGGTTATCTAGAATACAATCTGTTTGTTTTGTACCAACTGATGTATTACATCGAAACCGATTATTGTTTGATTGTTCAGAATGACGGCTGGGTGTTGAACGGTCAAAATTGGCAGGATGCCTATCGGGAATATGATTATATCGGCGCACCTTTGCCGATTTTGTTGGAAACCGAAGCAGACGGGCAGTTTTTCCTGAAGGGAACCGACCAATATTTGGCCAAACAACATCTGATTCAGACTTCTCCGAATTTGGACGAGCCGCAGAACGGCGGTTTCAGCCTGCGCAGCAAGCGGCTTTTAACCATGCCGCGACAACTGGGTTTAAATGTAGAAATCCGACCGCCTTTGCCGCCGAAAGACGAGAAAATTGCCGATATGGAATGGCTGGTACGGTTGCACCACGAAGATATGTTTTTGACGGCGCAACACCGTTATAGATTGCAGGACTTGGGTTTGAAATTCGCGCCTCCGAATATTGCTACACAATTTTCTTCAGAAGTACCGTTTATCAATCGAATGAGGAATGTCCCTTTAGAGCGCGTCTTTGGGGCGCACTGGATGGGAAGTGTGGTCTTGACCGGCTGCAACCGTGTCCGTTTTACCCAATTAAATGGTGATGAGTTGGAAACATACTCCCGTTTTTTTAGAAATTTGGGTTATGAATTAGAATAAAAAAAGGCCGTCTGAAAGTTCAGACGGCCTTTTTTAATGGCTGTTAATGTTGATGATGGTGGGCATGGCGTGCAGCCGCGCGTTTGGTACCGACAGGCACAATCAGCGTTGCGTAAGTATTGTCTTTCTGACATACGCTTTTATCGCCGTAATCGGTCTCGTTCACCACTTTGATTTTCCACAAACCGTCAATCAGCGTAATCACATTGACCACGCCGTTTTTATCGGTTTTGCCGGAGAAGCCTTGGGGTTCGCGGTGGTCATGGGTCGATTCCAAGTCCATTTCGGCCAAAGTGTCCGAGCTGGCGGTAACGGTGGCTTTAACCAAAGGCTCGCCTTTGTACAGGACTTTGACCGGCAAAATACCGCCGGCTTTGACTGCGTTCGGATTTTTCAGCGGAACCAGTTCCAGCTCTTGGCCGATAGGGCGGGTCAATACCGCTTCATCGACTGCGCCGTTGCCCACGTGGACGAAACTCTTGCCGAACATTTGCGATTGTTCGCAATAGGTGGCACCGGCCAGCTGTTTCAAGGTTTGCTGTTTCCAGCCGTCTTGGTTTTTCGACCAGAAAGTCGGTTGGTAGGTCGCGCTGACCCAGTAGGAGCCTGCGGGCAGGGCGGCTTTGGAAACGTATTGATAGTTTTCGCCCTTATTCACCAAATCAACGGTTTTCTTTGAGCTGTCGGTCAATTGCAGCGGTTTGAAAATATGCACGCGGTCGTCGGCGATTTTTTCGATATTGGGGAAGTCGTGGCTGTAACCCAAATCCGCATGCAGGATTTTGCCGGCAGGCTGATGTGCCGGTGCGGCCACCCAAACATCGTGCGCCTGTGCCGCTGCGCCCAATCCCAGCAATCCTAAAAGCATCCACTGTTTCATCGTTTCTACACTCCATTTTGTTGTTGAATGAAAGGCCTTGTATTTTGGCGAGTAGAAACATTACTCTTATTTGCATTTTTTGTAAATAATAAGAACTATATTTTTTAATTATAAATAATTATTTATATTGAATTTTTAGACGGCCTGACGTATTGGTAATGCTTTTTGCAACGTATGTTTATCTTGTATAAATAGCTGCTTTAATCTTTATCTGATTGATGTATATATAATTTATTGTAATTTTTGTCTGAGTGGGCATTTTTTCCCGACTTCCGCCCGGATTGTATATAACCAAAACTGATAAACGCGAAAGCAAACATTATTTCCAGTTTGCATCCAATCCCGATAAAGTGCTCCCATATTTTCAACAGGAGCCGACCATGAATATCCGTACCCTTTCTTTTGCCGCATTGACCGCCGCGCTGGCGTTGAGTGCCTGCTCTCCCAAAAACGAACAGTCTGCCGACAATGCAGCTTCCGCAGGCAAGGGCGGTAATGTGAAGCTGTTGAACGTCTCTTATGATGTCGCACGAGATTTTTATAAAGAATACAATCCTTTGTTTGTCAAAGAATATGCTGTGAAAAACGGCGGTGCAACGGTTGAAATCCAACAGTCGCACGGCGGCTCCAGCAAGCAGGCTTTGGCCGTGGCCAACGGTTTGGCCGCCGATGTGGTCACCATGAACCAGACTTCCGATATCGAGCTTTTGGTGAAAAAAGGCTTGATTAAAGACGATTGGAACACGCGCCTGCCGGATAATGCCGTGCCTTATACCAGCAACGTCGTTTTCTTGGTGCGCAAAGGCAATCCGAAACACATTCAAGACTGGGGCGATTTGGCCAAAGACGGCGTGCAAATTGTTTTGGCCAACCCGAAAACCACCGGCAACGGCCGCTACGCCTTTTTGGGCGCGTACGGCTACGGCTTGAAAGTCAACAACGGCGATGAAGGCAAAACCCAAGATTTTGTGGCCGCATTGCTGAAAAATACGCCTGTATTTGAAAACGGCGGCCGCGCGGCAACGACGACATTCAGCCAACGCAATATCGGCGATGTATTGGTTACCTTTGAAAACGAGGCCAACTACGTCAGCAAAAAACTGACTCAAGATCAATTTGAAATCGTCTATCCGAGCTACACCATTATTTCAGAAGCACCGGTTGCCGTCGTGGACAGCGTGGTCGATAAAAAAGGCACGCGCGCCGCTGCCGAAGCTTACCTGAAAAACCTCTGGAGCGAACCGGCTCAAGAGTTGGCCGCCAATCTTTATCTGCGTCCGCGCAATGCCGAAGTGTTAGCCAAACACAAAGCCGACTTCCCCGATATTGAAACCTTCAATCCGAATGAGAAGTTCGGCGCTTGGTCGGACATCATGAAAAAATTCTTTGCCGACGGCGGATTGTTTGATCAGCTTTCCGGTAAAAAATAAGATTTGAACATAGAGGCCGTCTGAAATTTCAGACGGCCTTTTGTTACAATAAGCCTTTCCCTTATCCACCTTTTCCCATGTCCCAACGCAAAATCATCCATATCGATATGGACGCATTCTACGCTTCGGTAGAACTGCGCGATCAGCCGCATTTGAAAGGGCTGCCCGTCGTTGTGGCGTGGGACGGTGCGCGCTCGGTCATTTGTGCCGCGTCTTATGAAGCGCGCAAATTCGGTTTGCACTCGGCCATGTCGGTGGCGACGGCAAAAAGGCTGTGTCCGCAGGCGGTGTTTGTGCCGCTGCATTTTGATTTGTACCGCCAAGTGTCGGCGCAGATTCATGCCGTGTTTCGGCGTTATACCGATTTGATCGAGCCTTTGTCTTTGGACGAAGCCTATTTGGATGTTACCCGAAATTTTAAAAATATTCCGTACGCCAGCGAGGTGGCCAAACGCATTCGCGCCGAAATTTTTGAAGAAACCGGTTTGACGGCCTCCGCAGGCATCGCGCCCAATAAGTTTTTGGCCAAAATCGCGTCCGACTGGCGCAAGCCAAACGGACAGTTTGTATTGCCGCCGCCCAAAATCATGGCGTTTTTGGAGAGCTTGCCGTTGGGTAAGATTCCCGGTGTCGGCAAAGTTACGCTGAAAAAAATGAATGCCCTCGGTATGCAGACTGCCGGCGATTTGCGCCGTTTTGAGCGCGGCGAACTTTTAAACCATTTCGGCCGCTACGGCTACCGCCTTTACGATTTGGCACGCGGTATCGACGAGCGGCCGGTCAAAGCCGAACGCGAACGCCTGCAAATCTCAACCGAAATCACTTTGCCCGAAGATTTGTCTTTGGAACAGGCTTCAAGCCATTTGCCGCACCTTGCCGAAGACCTTTGGCGGCAGATTGAGCGCAAAAACGTTGAAGCCAAAGGCGTTACCCTCAAACTCAAAACCCATGATTTCCGCATTATCACGCGTTCGCTGACGTATTCTTCCGTCCTTCCCGACAGTGCCTCGCTGCTTCAGGCGGCGCATACTTTGCTGCAACGCATACCGCCGCAACGCGAAGACGCCTTCCGCCTGATCGGCATCGGTGTGAGTCATTTGCTGCCGAAAAACCAGCAGCAGACGCTTTGGTTATAAAGAAATAGAAAAGCATTCTTTCCGTTTGAAGATAGGGCGCAGGACAATATCGTTCCATAACCATATCGACAGCCGTTTCAACAGGCCGTCTGAAAATTATTAGGAACAACCAGCCATGTCTTTATTCCGTCCTCAATTTTGGAAAATCCCCGAAACCAATGATGCCGAACGCCGCCGCCTGCCTGAGTTGGCGGCTGCTTTGGAGCGCCGTTTGCAAGACATTGTCGCGCGCTATCCGCAAGCCGTGTTCGCATCCAGCCTTGCGGTTGAAGATATGGTCATTACCGATGCCGTTTGCCGTCTAAAACTGCCCATCCGCATCATTACGCTCAATACGGGCAAACTCAATCCCGAAACCGCCGCACTGATTGCCGAAACCAATGCGCGTTATCAAACCGAATTGGAAGTGTTTTATCCCAACCGGCAAACCGCCGATGAATTTGAAGCGGAATTCGGCACGACCGCCATGTACGACAGCGTCGAGTTGCGCCGCCGTTGCTGCCATATCCGCAAAATCGAACCGCTCAACCGCGCTTTGCACAACGCGCCTGCCTGGCTGACCGGACAACGCCGCAGCCAGTCCGAAACGCGCAGCGAATTGAATTTTGAAGAGCTGGATACGGGTCGCAACATCGCCAAATTTAATCCTATTTTCGATTGGGAAGAGCAGGATGTTTGGGCATATGCACACGAGCACCAAGTTCCGCTCAATGCGCTTTATCATCAGGGCTATCCCAGCATTGGGTGCGAACCCTGCACGCGTCCGGTCAAGCTGGGCGAAAATATCCGCGCCGGACGATGGTGGTGGGAAAGCAAAGACAGTAAGGAATGCGGTTTGCATAAATAATCAAAGGCCGTCTGAAAACGTTTCAGACGGCCTTTTTGACGGCTTAACAATTGATTTATCAAGAATTTGTTTTCCGATCAACGAAAGTGGAAAGCAGGGCGGTATCGATGTCCCATTTCCAAATACCTTGATCCGAGCCGTCCATGCCGCGCAGGAAGAGGTAGCGGATGGCGATTTTGGGCAAGGGCTTGCCGCGCAGGGCGTAGTAGCGCGCGATGGCAACGGCGTAGATCAGGGCTTGCAGGTAGTAGTGATGATGCGCCACGGCTTCGTTCATCGCCTGTTGCGTATACGCGCTTGCATCGTTGCCCAAATGGTTGGATTTGTAGTCGATTAAAACGACATGGCCGTCTGAATCTTGGCAAACCATATCAATAAAGCCGTTTAAATAGCCTTGCAAATCATGGAAATCAAGCAGTTGCGCGGCTTGGACGCATTCGGGCGGCAGGTTTGCTTCGCTTGAGGCAAACCAACGGCGCAAGTCGTCCAGTTTGAAATCGTCCATGTACAGGGTGAACCCCATTTCGGGCAGGCGTCGGGTCGGCGGAATCTGCGATAGGTTCTCGTTGATTAAAGGCGTCAGGCGGCAGGTGTCAAGCATGGCGCTTACCGTTGGCAGCCATTTGTCTTCAAAGCTGTGGCGTTGCAAAACTTCGGCAATCATTTCGGATTGGCTTTCGGCAGAGGTGGCGAAGTCGAGTTTTTCCAACATTTCATGCAAACATACGCCGGCATTGGTGCCGCGGGGAAAATGGTGGATATCGAGGCCGTCTGAAAGCGAGGACGGCAGGTTTTCAGACGGCATGGCACGGTCTGCGCTTTCTGCAGGATCAATGGCAGGTTGCAAAGGCTCGTGTTGTTCGTCGGTTGACTTGGTGTGCCTGCTCAAACCGGTAAAGCTGGTGTGGCGGATAAAGTCAAAATCGCGGCGTTTAATGCTATGTGCACTCAAGGCTTGGTCTTGCTGGCGACTGTATTGGTAGACGGTTTCTGGCGGGGCTTCTTCCGTGAAGGCAAACTCCGTATTTTCGGGCGCGTTTGTGATAAAGCGTTGCCAGTTGGTTTTGAGCATTTCCACAACGTCTGTCGCGCTTTTATAGCTTTGGCTGACGCTTTCACGGCCAGCATCCGGCAAACCTTCGAGCAGATAGGCAAAAGGATTATTTGGCGTACAGTTTTTGTTGGCGGCAACGTAGATGTTGAGCTGTTCTTCGGCGCGGGTAAGGGCGACATAGAGCAGACGCAAATCTTCAGCCGTCTTTTCGTCGGCAAGATGGCTTAGTTCTGCTTCCGAGGTTTGCGATTTTGCCAGCAGCTCGGTTTCGTGGTTTTCAGTATGCAGGATTTTCCAGTTTTCTTTGGAATTGTCTTTGGTATCCCACGCGAAGGGGCAGTACACTAAAGGATATTGCAAACCTTTCGATGCGTGCATTGTAACGATTTTGACCAATTTTTCGTCGCTTTCAAGACGGATGGTTTGCGCATCTGACGGGAAATGGCCGCTGCGTGCACGGCTGATTTGTTCGTTTAACCATTTATGCAGGGCGGCAGGGTTGCGGCTTTGACTGTCTTCTTCGGCCAAAAGCTCCAGAATTTGGTAGTAGTTGGTCAGGCTGCGCTCGTTGCCGCCCTTGAGTAGGCGTGTTTCGATATCATGTAGGGCGGCAAACTGCTGCACGGCGGCAAAAATGCCGCCTTTCCGCCATTTTTCCATGGCCTCGGCAGATGACTCCAGCCATTTCAGCAGCTGGTGTTCGTTGTGGTTGAGTTCGTAAATCTCTTTGGCGGTATAGCCGAACAAAACGCCGGTCAAGACAAAGCGCAGCCAGTCGGTTTGCCTTGGGTTGAGCCAAAAGCCGATCAGCGCGGACAGAGAGTCTGCCTCGGCAGAATCGAAAACGGACTGGCGCGACAGCAACACGCTTTGGATACGGCGCTGTTTCAGTTTCCTTGCAATCATCGCCGCTTCGTTGTTGGTGCGCACCAAGACGGCAATATCGCCGGATTCCAACGCGCGGCCTTTGAAGTTCAGACGGCCTTCGGCTGCTTCATTGAGCGCAAAGGCAATTTCATCGGCGCAATATTCGGCGGCACGGACGCGCAAAATCTCTTTGCCGGTTTGGTCGTCCGTATTGAGCCAGCGCACTTGGATGGCAGGGCGGTGTGGCGACAGCCGGCTTTCGGCGCGGCTGGCGGAGACATCGCTGTAATCGATGTTTTCCAATACGAATGGATGTTTTTTTTGTTTGAACAAGGCGCTGATGCCGTTAATCAGCTTGGCATGGCTGCGGTAGTTGACGGCGAGGGTGTAATGCCTGTCCGCATCTTGTGCGGCTTGCAGATAGGCGTAAATGTCCGCACCGCGAAAGCTGTAAATCGCCTGCTTGGGGTCTCCAACGAGAAACAGCGGGCAGCCTTGTTCGATAAAAATTTGGCGGAAAATTTCGTATTGCAACGGGTCGGTATCTTGGAATTCGTCAATCAGCGCGATTTCCCAGTTTGCCGCCGCCGCTTTTGCCAACGCGTTGCCGTGTTCATTGGTGGTCAATGCCTGATGGACATCCAGCAGCAAATCGTCAAACACGCGCTCGCGGCGTGATTTTTTTTGTTCGGCAATGGATTGGTTGATGTAGGAAAGGAGGTCGAGTTGCAGGCAGATGAAGACTGCTTCTTCTGCACTTTCCATTGCCTGCAAATCACGACCGAGATTAGCCAAGGCTTGCAGCTGAATAATTTCCGGCGCATCGGCATCGGCTTTATATTCTTTTTTCAGTTTACTGTTGAGCGTGTCGATATTGAAGAGGCTTAATTTTTTTAGTGTTTCTTTGCTCAGGCGGGGCAGACGGTTGGATTCAGTGTTTGTTTTTAAATCGGTAAAAACATTTTCAAAGGTTTTTCTTTTGTAGGTTTGGCCGTTAAGTTTGGGCAAGATTGTCCAAAACGCTTTTTCCAAGTCTTCCAACTGGTTGCAAATTTTTTCCCATGTTTCTTGAAGGTTGGCTTGGGCTTCTTTCAAATCGCCTTCAGGCCGTCTGAATTTCAGATAGGGGCGGCCGGTATAGCTTTTGATTTCGGCAAGCATTTCTTCGGGCGTGCATTTCCGGTCAAAAACCAATTGTGCCAATGTGGCATCGGTTGCCACTCTCTGCCGCCAAAAGTCTTGCGCAGGAATCAGCAGCCTCTCGCGCGAGTCGTCCGACAGTTCGACATCCAAAGGCGCGCCGCACAAAAACGCGTAATCGCGCAAGACGCGCTGACAGAAGCCGTGGATGGTGTAAATCGATGCGTTGTCAAACTGGCTCAGGGCGGCTTTGAGGCGGAGAATCAGGCGATGGCAGCTTTCCTGTCCGTCTTGCTCGCCTAAAGCCAAAGGAATCAATCGATTGAGAAAGTCATCGGGGGATTTTTTCTCTTTTTCGTAATATTTGTTCAGGCCGTCTGAAATATGTTCCGGCTCGCCGCCCAAGGTTTGAATTTCGTTCAAAACCTGCAACACTTCGTCCAAACGCGCGCGCAAACGGGTTTTCAGTTCTGCCGTCGCCGCTTTGGTAAAGGTAACGACCAGAATTTTCTCGATGTCTTTTTTTTCTAAAACAATCAGTCGGGTAAAAAGCGCGGCAATGCCGTAGGTTTTACCCGTACCGGCAGAAGCTTCGATGAGGTTGGTACCGTCGATGGAAAGTGTGAGCGCGTCAAAAGGAAGGGCGGAAGACATGGTGGGAACGGAATAATATTAGCGAGGCATTATCATAACAGAGATAGTGTGTTGTTTTGCATTGATGATAAAAATGCCGTCTGAAAACTTTCTGTTTTCAGACGGCATGTCTTAATGGCTATTAAATGACTTCAATAGCGCATCTTAGTAGCGCAAACGGCGTCTGGCGTAGCTTGGTTGGCGAGGACGGTAGGTATAACGGTTCGCCGCAGGAGCTTTACTGTCGTCATAGTAGTACGCAACATTATTACCGTTGATGGTCGTATTGTTGACGCTCAAACCGGTTGGAGAGCCGGTAGTAATAACAACATTGTCGCTTTGGATGGTGTTTGCCGTATTGGTTACGTTGGCTTCGTTTTTACCTTTGGCGTTGATGCCGCCGTTTGGTTTGCCTGAAGCGTAGCTGCCGTTGACATTGACGGTCAGATTTTTTTCGTTAACGCTGCTGATCGCGCCGGAAGTATTGACTTTGTTGCCTTCTACTTCAACGGAGTTGTTGGATACCAGGTTGGTGCCGTGCAGGTTGACGTCGCCGTTGTTGGCATTGATTTTAATCTCGTTGCCGGCCGCTACATTCGCGCCTGTGGCGGTAGATGAAGCGTTATCGGTTTTATTGACGCCGACAGAGCCATTGACGTGAGGAACGGCAACACCGGTTTCAACATTGATTGTCGCGCCAGCGCCGATACCGACATTAACGGCTGTACCTTGGTTGGAGGCAGTATTGGCTGACTCGGTGAAGGTTACGCCGTTGCCTGCGGTAATGTTGACGTTGTTGTTGGCAGTAATGTTGGATGCGATTTCAGCAGAGTCTTTGGCGTTGATGACAACATTGGTCGCATTCATATCGCCTTTGACGGCGGTAGATTCTTTTTTGTTTTCATCAGCGTAGTTGACGTTCAGGTTGGCATTCACATCAACGTTTGAACCGTCTTTGGTGTATGCGCCGACAGTCAAAGAAGCGCCTCCTTGTTTACTGCTGCTGTTGCTGGTGTTGTGGGCGGCAGTGTTGTGGTATGAACCTGCATCAATGTTGATCGCACCGGTAACATCATATTTTGTACCTTCATCAGACACTTTGTCATTTGCCAAAATGATGGCATTGCCTGCGTTGATGGTGGTTACGGTTGCAGTGGATTCATTGTGGGTCGAAGAGTTGCCTTGACCTTGTGCAGTGATTTCACCGCCGATGCCTTTGTTGGTGCTGATGCCAACAGAAACGACCAAACCGCCGCCGTTTTGTTTCACATCGGATTTTGCACCGCTGTGTGCCGCTGCATGGGTAACGTTTTTGGCAGATTCAACCACATTGCCGGTCGCGTTAATCACGGTACCTTCTTGATTAATATTGCCGTTTGCAGTGATGGTAGCGTTGCCGCCGGTGTTGATGTTGGATACATGGGATGTATTCGTTACGGTAGTTGCATCTGTTTTGGTGCTGGTAATGCCGACAGATACGCCGACGCCTGCAACGTTATTTTTTTCGTATGCAGTAGCAGATACGCCCAAATCGGTTACGCGGCCGGATTCGGTCACAGTGCTGCTGCCTTTGGATGCAACAACATTGACGTCATTGGCTGCGGAAATGTTGACAGATTCTTCGCCGTTGACTTGGCTGCCGCTGACGGTAACGTTTGAGTTGGAAGACAACTGGGTGTTTTTACCGGTCAAAATGCTGCCGTTCAGGCCGACAGAATGGGTGTCGGTGTGGGTATCGGTAAATTTGATACCGGCTTTGGCAGTCACGCTGCCGTTTTCTTTATTGGTTTCGATACCAGAGTAGCCTTTGATGGAATACTCGTTGACCTGCTTGTTTTCTACTGCTTTGGCTGCATCAATGGTCAAATCGCCTGCGGAAGACAGTTGCAGTTTTTGTGCCGCAAACAATGCAGAACCGATCACATTGATGTCTTTGTTGGAAACAACGGTCAGGTCGGCATTGGAAACCAGGGTAGAACCGGTTACTTTTTCAATGCTGCTGTTGCTGCTGGTTTTAGAGGTAGTGATATTGAAAATCGTACCTTTACGCGCGCTTTGTGCGGAAGTATCGGTGCTGGTGGCGTTTTTAATATCAACATTGCCTGCTTTGGAGCTGACGAATGTACCGGCTTGGCCTTCAACGGTACTGCCGTAAACGTTGACGCCGTTTTTTGCACCCAAGACTACGTTTGAGTTGGCAGTAATGTTGCTGCCGTGCAGGTTTTCTGTACGGTTGTTTTGAACTTGGCTTTCACCGCCGAACAGGCCGCCCCAGTATTTTTTCTGGTCATCGAGGCTGTTGGTATTAGTGGTGGTTTGAGTGCCCAAGTTGATCTTGTTGACATCGGTAACGACATTGCCGTTTGCCGCGATGCTTGCGCCGTAAGTGCTCAAATCGCCTTCGGAAATCAAACCGATATCACCGGCTGCGGAGATTTTGGTTTGATGGGCGGTAGAGTTTTTGGAAGATTTTGTAGCGATACCGGTTTTCAGGGCGGCAGTTTCATTTTTGAAGCTGACATAAGTCGAGCTGCTGTCGGTTTCGCTGTTGCTGCTCAATACGATTCCTTGTTGGGCGGCAATGCGAGCATCAGCAGCCGAGTTTAGTTCGGTCGCATCCAATTGAACTTTGCCTGTGGTGGCAATATTGACAGAGCCGGCATTGATTTTGGTTTGATGCAGGCTTTCGTCAGCAGAAGAGCTCAGGTTGTTGTTGTACCAAAGGCCTTTGCTTTGAGTATGGTCGGATTCTATGCGGTTGGTGGTTTTTACCGCGTTAGAATTGAAGTTGCCTGTGGCAGATGCGGTCAGCGCGCCGGCATTGATGTTGGCTGCGCTCAGGTTGAGGCTGCCGCTATTGTTCAAAGTCAATGACTCGGATGCATTGATATTGCTGGCGGTAAAGGTTTCCGTTTTGTTGCGGTCTGAACGGAAGTGCTGAACATTTTTCGCCTCTTTGCCGCTGGAAGACTTGTTAGCAGAATGGCTGTTAACCGTGCCTTTGATGTCGGTATCGCGGGCAAACAATTCCATTTGTGCGCCGGTCAGATTGGCAGACTGGATGCTCAGGTTGCCTTTGCTGTCGATATTCAGGTAGCGGGTGCCGGTAATCGCCGCATTTTGAATGTTTTGTTTGGCGCGTTTGTCGGTCGCGTGGATGCGGATGGTACCGGCACGCATACTGCCGAAGATATGACCGTCAAGCACCGGCGCATTTGAAGCAGCGTCCAATGCTTCGATTTGCGAGGTTTTGTAGTCGAAGTTGCTTTTGCCTGAAGAAACGTTGATGGCGTCGGCGGCATTAACATTGGCTGATTTACCGACAACAACTTGCGGCGCGAGCAGGTCAACTACGCGGTTGCCGCTCAAATTGCCGTTTACTTGCAGTTGTTTGCCATTGTCGCTGATATTAAAAGATTTCAACGTGCCGTCTGAAACGGTTGGCGTACCGACAACCAAGGATGTGCGGTTGGCATTCAGGATGCTGCCGCCGTTGTGGGTAATGCCGTTAGGGTTTGCCAAAACATAGTCTGCGGCAATACCGAAGATCTCTTGCTGACCCAAGATCAGAGAAGGGTTTTTGCTGACCACTTCGTTCAAGATCACAGATGCGGCCTGACCTTGGAAGTTTTTGTTGGCAGACAGGTTTCCGGCCAGTTGGGATTTACCGGCAGACAGGGCGTTATTCAAAACGGCACCGTGTTGGGAAACGTTGTACTTGTTATATTGGTTGTGAGAAAGACCTTGGGCCGTCGGTGCGGCAATGTTGACGATGTCAACATTGTGTTGCTGCTGTACCGAAGTTTGGCCGATGGCTTCGATATTGGCCGCTACCGCTGCATTTCCCAGGAATGCAAAGCACACGGCGACAGTTACTTTGCCAGAAGCTGAGAGCTTAGGCTGATATAAAGTGTCGATTTTCATGGATTTTAATCCTTATTTATCGTGATGGAGATTGAATCAGAAATCCCATATCGGGTATGAGATTTCTGTTGAGGAAATTTTGAATGTATTAACATTGTTATAAAATTTTTTACAATAATACCACCAGTACGGCCTTGTGTGCACTATTTCAAATGCAAATATAAACCGCCCATCTTATTGATATTAATGAAAAATTAATAATGTTAAGATGGGCGGTTTATATATTGGATAAAAGGATATATATTTACATAACTTTAAAATGGAATGCGCAAAGAAACGGTCACATGATCCTGTATTTCACTGTTTGATTGGTTGGGCATGCGCGCAAAACCTTTGCCATAGTCGGCAGAAAGTTGCCATTTATCCGCCTTGCCCAAATTCAAACCTGCAACCACACCCATGGCGCGTTGCGAACCTTCGTTATTGTTTTTGGCAACGCCGATGTCTGCACCCAGATAAGGCTCGATATAGATGCCGTGAGGCGTATTGCGGCGGAAATAAACGGTATTGCTTAACAGGACTGCGCTGTTTGCGCTCAAAGAAGTTGAACGGAAACCGCGTACATTTTGATGACCGACGACGTCCATTTCTTTGGTGGCAAACAAATCATGAGGGCTATATTGGGCATCGATTTGGTGATGGTTGCGCACGATCCATTTACCCAATGGGCGGTTTTGAATCAAATTGCTTTGCAAGGATACAGAGGTATAGCGCTTGTCGAACGGCGTATGTTCGGTATTTTTCGCAAACCCTTGTTCCACGCCGATATTGTTGAGCCAAATACCGTTTGGCAGGATGGTTGTATGCGACAGGCCGACTTGTGCCGAATAGATTTCCGGGCTTTGCAGTTCCAGTTTGCTGTCGGCAAATTTTGCAGTCTGTTTCACATAATCGATGCCGGCATAGGCGGAGGTAATGTGTTTTTGACTGCGTGAAAATACGCGGTCCGCTTTGATTCCTGCCGCTTTGGATTTGGAGCGGTAGGCATAGCGCGTTACGCTGGGCGTTAAGATGCTTTGCGATTGCGACGCGGCGGCGTAAGTGCTGAATGTCCATGCGCCATAAGGTACTTGGTAGAACATACTGCCGCCGCGACTGTAATGGCTGTCGTGATTGTTTAGATTGGTATAGCCGTTTAGATAAAGGGAGTCGCTCAATCCCAACGGGCTGCCGACATTCAGGCTGCCGCGAAGTGTCGTGGTATTGGGTTTGCTGCCTTTATTGTCGATAGTCACGCTACCGCCCCAATGTTTTTGGGCATCGTTGTTGAGTTGGATGGAGGCGGTGCCGTCATCATGCGGATAAACATCGATGCTGACGTTGTTGCCGGCAACATGGTTTGCCTGTTCAATACCTTGGTCGAGGTATTGGATGTTCAGCGGTTTGCCTTGATGATCGGGGAAGAGGGTATTGACATTGACCGTACGGGAGCCGCCGGTAATTTCACGGATTTTGCCTTCGATGACTGCCAATTTCAGGACGCGTTCAGGCGTGGTTTCAAATTTGATTTGCGTATGCGGATAGCCTTGAGCGATATATTCGGCAACGATATCCCGGTTCAGTTGGTTGATACTGTTTTGATTGATGCATTTGGGTAACTTGGCTTCAATCTTTTTGGAATCGATGAGGGTAATACCGGAAAGCTCGATACCGGTGTAATCCAAGCATTCGGTATTGTTTTCAGACGGCATTTCTTGTGCAACCGCGTCATTATCTTGCTTTTTCTGCAAATCCCATGCCGACTGCTCGCGTTTTTGGATTTCGACGGAATGAATTTGGTCGAGATTGTCGCGGAAGTCTTTGTCGAATTGGTTGGGTACGTTTTTATCGATTTGATCAAGCGGATTCGGCGTATTGGCCGCATAGGCGTTTAGCGCGGAGAGAATCAATACAGGCAAGGGAAGAAGGCGGGATTTATACATGGTGTCGTAATTTTATAGGGATAATGATTGGGTTTATTTTATCGAAAATAGCTGCTTGGGCGTATCAGTTTTTATCGTTGTCTGTAATCAGGGTTTATTAAGCAACAAGTGGATAAATTTCTATGATAATACCATAAAAGTATTAAGGGAATTTAAATAACAAAAACCTGCCTTTTCAAAGGCAGGTTTTTTTCAGACGGCCTTTGAGCCGTTAAAGATTTTGCAAACGCTCGACAGAAGGTGCGTAGTAGTAAGCACCTGATACGGCTTTAGACAAATGTTTCAACAGCAAGTCGGTTTTGCCGTCAGATTCGCCGAACATATTGAGCAGTTGAACTTCAATATTGTGCAGCGTGTTGCAATAGGAAGTGAACATCAGACCATGTTCGCCACTGAGTTTGCCGAAGGGCAGGCTGCGGCGAACGATTTTCAGGCCAACGCCGTTTTCTTTGACATTGACGCGACCGAGATGAGAGTCGGGCAGGCGCACGTCTTTGCCGAATTCGTCATTGGTTTCTTTGCTGCGGCCAACGCTGGCTTCTTGTTCGGCAGTAGAAACAGCATCCCATTTTTTCAAATCGTGCAGATATTTTTGAAGCAAAACATAGCTGCCGCCGGCATCCGGCTTGCCTTCGGGAATGATGGCAACATTGCGCACATTGTCATCGCCCTGCGGATTTTCCGTACCATCGACAAAACCGTCCAAGCCGCGGTCTTCATACAGGCGCAGGCCGTGTTCTTCAGTGGCTACTCGGATGCTATCACCGAATGCGCTGAAAACAGATTGGGCCAAGGCGTAGGCGGCTTTTTGCTCGGTGGCTTGAATGTGGATATAGAGGTCGTGTTGGGTGGAGGGTGCGAGGCCGTTGCCCAATTCTGGGAAAGGTTTGATTTCGCTGCCTTCGTCAGTATGGCCGAACGATTGCCATGCGCGGCTGCCAAAGGCAATGGTCAAACCCAAAATATCATTCGGAAAACGGGTTTTCAGTTTAGCCAGAGCCTCCAAAGAAAGACGGCAGGCAGATTTGATGTCTTCATTGCGGCCGTCTGAAATGTCTGCTTCGATAAAAATACCGGCTTGTGCGTGATCAGGAATAATGGCTGATTGGGGATGGCTCATGATGATTCCTTTCAAAATATTATGGGTTTTTACGCGGGGGATTATACACTGAAAGTTTCAGACGGCCTAAAATCTGCCTTTTGATTTTTTAGGGCGGAAAGGCATGTTTGGCAAGATGTTTTTTGTGAGCGTCATTCTGTTGCAAGTGTTTACATTCGGGCTCGGGCGTTCGCTGCAATGGTTGTTTGCGCCTTGGATTGGCAAAGTCGGCAGACGTTGGCTGATGGGTATTTCCTATTTCATTACAAACGGCTTGTTGGTCGGTTTGCTGCTGGAGTTGGGACATATAATATTCCGCGCGATGGCGTTTTGGATGGTGATCTTGCTGTTTGTGATGTATGCCGCGCTGGCGACATTTATCCTGTATCTTTTGCTGCGCCGTTTTATGGCACGCCAACTGCTGTCACGAAGCCTGCGGCTGTTTGCGCCTTTGTTTGTGGCCGGTTTGCTCGGTTTTGGGATGTATAACGCCTATACGCCTGTTGTTCGCCATCAGACTGTATTCATCAATAAGAAAATGGATAAGCCGCTGCGTATCGGCGTGGCCAGCGATTTGCACTTGGGGATTTTGTTTGGCGCGCGTCAATTGGACAAGCTAACGGACATCATGAAGCGGGAAAAAGTCGACATGGTGTTGCTGCCGGGGGATTTGATGGACGATACCGTTGATGCCTACCTTAAAGAAAACATGAAACCGCATTTGCAGAAGCTGACTGCGCCGATGGGCGTTTATGCCACTTTGGGCAATCATGACTGGTTCCGCGATCAGAAGCGTATCAAACATGAATTGGAAGCGGCAGGTTTGACGGTTTTGGCCAATCAGGTTCTGGAAGTGAATGGTGTGTTGCTGGTAGGGCGGAGCGATGATTTGGATCGCAAGCGTCCCAGTGCGGAGCAGCTTTTGGAAGGTCAAAATACCCAATTACCGGTTTTATTGATGGATCACCGTCCTACTTCAATCGAAACCCATGCCCGGCTGCCGATTGATGTGCAGGTCTCCGGCCATGTCCACAACGGCCAAGTTGCACCTGCCAACCTTATCGTCCATACGCTTTATCGTCTCGCTTATGGTTATGAAGCAATCGGCAACGGCCATTTCTTCACCACTTCGGGCTATGGCTTCTGGGGCATTCCCCTTCGTTTGGGTTCGCAATCAGAAGTGTGGATTATCGACATCAAGTCAAAGCATTGAAATAGAAATATAAACTTCAGGCCGTCTGAATTTCAGACGGCCTTTTTTATGAAAATTGGGAAAAATATTGAAATTGGATTATAATCAATGTAAAAAATCAGCCACCGATATGAGTGGCATCATAACTAGGGAACTTACTATGGGTATTATTAGTCTTGCACTTATCTTCGTATCAATCACCGCCGTCTTATTGTATTTCAAACAACAGTTGAAAGACCGCAAAAAAGACTGTCGCGAATCTTTTGTCTCTTTGCGCATTGCGCTCGACTGCCGCCATCAGGCTGTCCGTCATATATTGGATGCATACAGCAAACACCTGCAAGAGCAGGGCATTGCATCGGATCAAAACGTTCAGCAGATGTGTGCCGAAGTCGAAACCGCATTGGCGCAAACTGTCAAAACATTTTCCGAATCCAAAATCAAACATCTGTGTGAAGCCGAAACAGCATTGAATTATGCCCTGAAAAAATTGCAAACTGCCGTCAACGGTCTTTTGAAACAGTATCCTGATAAGAAATTGGCCGGTTTGATGGAAATGCTGAATGCAGCAGAAGCGGAAGTCGCATCGGCACGCCGCACTTACAACCGCAGAGCCGGAAGTTACAACCATCATTTAAACAAGCTGCCCAACCGTCTTGTCGCCAAGCCATTAGGCTTTGACAAGCAGGCAGGATTGGTTCGTTTTACGGAAAATCAAACGCAACGCATGAGCAGCAATATGTTGGCTTAAAAATTAAGCAGTTTGCTGAATAAGCGATAAATAAAAGGCCGTCTGAAATATTAATTTCAGACGGCCTTTTGTGTACTGTTAATGAAAAGTACTTAGGCTTTGGCTAATTTATTGAGCAAAGCGGATCAGGCTGTCGGCAAGCTTATCGGCTGCAGTTTCGTAACCTTGTGCAGAGAAGTGAACGCCGTCTTTGGTTGCCAAGCCTTGAGCCATCCAGCTTTTCATGCTGCATGCGCCCCCCATTGCATCTTGCCAAGACCAGAACATGATTTTTTCGTCACGGGCAACGCGTTGCTGCATTTGTTGTACTTCGCTGAGCAAGACCGGACGGTTGCCGCAGCTGCCGTAGGCGGTTTTCAAAGATTCCGGAGCGCCGAGGATCAGGATACCTGCGTTGGGCAGGGTATTTTTGATTTGGCGGATGTAATTGCGCCATGTCCGTTCGGTAGAGGAAATATCGAGATTGCCGGAAAAGGCTTCATTGGTACCGTAGGCAAGGATGATTAAATCGGCTTTGGTTTGTGCCAAATCTTCCCACATGCCCGGCCGCCATTTTGACCATTGGGATAACTGCGCGCCGTTGATGCCCATGGCGGAAACAGTTACGCCGCGTCCGGGGCGTTCGATATTAATGAAACCGATTTGCCAAGGCATGCTGCTGCTGAGGGTCATCGGTAGGGAGGCATTGGTATGCATCAGTTGCCAACCGTTTTGTGTGGCAGGGATTTCGTGGCCGTTGACGGTCAGGGTTTGCTCGGACCAAACCGGTTTGCCGAAAATGGAGATTTGTTGCATATCCATGTTGCCGTCGGCTGCGCTTAAGGTAACGCTGCCGCCATCGGCGCGTGCTTCAATACCGCCGAAAGAAAAATCGCTGTGTGATTTGCGGCTGCTTATGGTGTTCCAACCGCTGCCGTTGTAGCGGACGGTTGCCATACGTTGGCCCTTGACGGTGTTGGGATAAACCCAACCGATGCCGCCGTTGCCCCATTGTTGTTGCAAACGGCGACGAAGGCGGTCGGTGAAGTAGTCGCCGGCGGTGTGGGAGTCGCCGACTTGGATGATGCGGAATTTGCCGTCTGAAGTGTTGTTGAGCTGTTGCAGTTTGTTCAGCCAGGCAGGGCGGTTGGAGCCGTAGTTGCTTAACAGGCCGTCATTGGTTGCGCAGGCGGTAATAGGGAGTGCGAGAAGCGTGAGGAGTAAGGTTTTATTAAATTTCATGGTTGTGTATCGTGTGTAAAATTAATTTTTTCCATAATTTTTCCGGCCAATAGCTTTTGGCCTTCTGCGGAAAAGTGAATGCCGTCCTTACTGCGGTAACGGATGATTTTTCCATCTACTTTGACAGAGTCGGCATATTCTTCTGCGCCATTGCTCAACAGTTTGTCGGTCGGCAGCCAAATGGCTTGAGGCGACACCGTACCCGACAGGATTTTGTCGAGGTAGCGCATCTGTTCGTTGAGCTTGGCTTTTTTCATGTAAGGAATGCCCAGCCAGATGACTTGGACATCATGTGTAGAGGCTGCATCAAGAATACGGCGGACGCGGTTGAGGTATTCTGCCTCCCATTCGGGGGAAGCGAACTTCAGGTATTTTTTACCCATCGGGAAATCCCAAGGGTCGTTAGGGCCTAAGAATACAACCAAAACGCGGATGTCAGGTTCTTTTTGCAAAGTTTGTTCGATGGTTTTCGGCCAGTCAAAGAAATTGGGGTAGGACAAACCGGTACTTTGTTTGCTGAGGTTGACCGATTGTACGCCATATTCTTGCTTGAGGTGCTTTTGTACGAAAGGTGCAACGCCCTGCATCAGCGAGTCGCCGGCAAAGAAAACTTTGTTGCCTTTTTTCAATACAACCTGCGTTGCCGACTGATCAGCCTGATTGCTTGGCTCGCTGGCTGCGGTATCCGTATTGTTGGCTACATCAGAAGCAGCAGAGTCTTTTTGGTTGTCCGATACCCCAATATCTTCGGTATTTTCAGACGACCTTGTTGTTTCAATGCCAGAGTCTTCCGAAGCCAAAGTGTCTTCTGCTTCCAGCGAAGCTTTCAGGCCGTCTGAAAATTCGTAGGCTTTTTGTTGCCAATCCGCACCGATACGCCACCAAGCGTATTCGGATAAAGGCTCAAGCGGACTGTTTTCATGATAGGTTTGCTGCCAATAGGCATTGATGGAGTTTTGGGCAAACCACGTCAGCGCAACCGCACTGAGCAGAATCGAAACAAACAGGGAGATAAAGCGTTTCATGTTCTGCTCCTTAGAAGTTGGCGTAAATAAAGCCGGGAATGCCGGACGGGGCGAAGACGATAATCAGGGCGAGGATAAGCGTGATGGGGATAAACCACAGCCATGCAGGCAGTTTGTCCAAGCCTTTTACCGATGCTTCAAATAAGCGAAGCAAATATGGGTATAGCAAAAGCATCAGTGCAAAGGCACCCAGCAACATGAGGTCGGTCGGTAGAGGCGCGTTCCAACCTTTGTCATTGGCAAATAATGCGCTGAACAGCATTTCCGTATCGGCAAGCGTTGCGCTGTTGAACACGACAAAAGCGAAACAAACGAAATGGAAAGTAAACAGCCAGGCGAGCGGTTTACCGATTTTCAGACGGCCTAAAGCATTGCGGCCAACGATTTTATCGCCACAATTAAGAAATACTAAAGCCGCACCGTGCAACGCGCCCCAAATCAAAAAGCTCCAGCCGTAGCCATGCCAAATGCCAGAAAGCAACATGGCAATCATTAGGTTGAGCTGGGTGCGGCCGAAGCCTTTTTTGCTGCCGCCCAAAGGGATATAGATATAGTCGCGAATCCAAGTGGACAGGCTGATGTGCCATCTGTCCCAGAAGTCACGGATGTTGATGGCGCGAAGCGGCGCGGCAAAGTTTTTCGGCAGCTGGAAGCCGAGCAGCATGGCCAAGCCGATGACCAAATCTGAGTAGCCGGAAAAGTCGAAAAAGAGTTGGAAGGTGTAGCCATAAATCGCAGACAACACGCCCCAGCCGTCGAACTGGGCCGGATTTTCAAAAACAGGCGATACCCAGCCTTCCGCCAATACGCCGGCAAGCCACCACTTTTTGGCAATGCCCAACATAATCAGGCCAACCGCCAAAGCCGGATAAATCAGCTGGCGTGCCTGTTTGGTGCGGATTTGCACCAATGCGCCTGCTTGTTCGCCATCTATGCTTTTAAAAGCGGCTGCACGGATAATCGGGCCGGATGTGATGGTGGGGAAGAAGCTCAGATGCAGTAGGAGCTCGTGCCATTCAAAACGCTCTCCCTTAGGCTCACGGTAGCAATACACCAAGTAAGCCAGCGATTGGAAAGTGTAATAAGACAAGCCCAGAGGCAAAAGGATGTCGATGATGGCGCTT
Organism: Neisseria sp. P0018.S001; assembly: GCF_051957355.1. NCBI lineage: Bacteria > Pseudomonadati > Pseudomonadota > Betaproteobacteria > Neisseriales > Neisseriaceae > Neisseria > Neisseria sp. P0018.S001. The sequence goes on from NZ_JBQCWN010000001.1 coordinate 242,102, forward strand.
TGTCCTGTATATTGCTGAATAATCGGGCGGAAAAAGTCGAAGTATTTGAAGAAACACAAAACAGTCAATGCCGCCAAAATACCGCAACCCAGCCAAAATTTGCGGATATGCTCGTTTTCAGAAAACATCAGCACGCTGACCAGGTAAACCACAGACGAGTAAACCAAAATCAGCGCGGCAAAGATGGGGTCGATACGGTAAAGCCAGCCCAGTCCGGCAACCAAAAGTAAAACGTTTTGAACTTTCGGCAAACGTGCAAATGCCCAGTACAGCGGCAAAAATACGATAAAGAATACCGCAAACTCAATAGACAACAACGGCATGACAATTCCTTGATGTGTTTAAACTTTCAAACTTTTCGATTGATTGTTATTTTTGGGCGTTAAGTTTGGCACGAATGACTTCAACTACTGCAGGTAAAATCGAAATTACGATGATTGCCGCCATGACTAAGCCCAGATTGTTTTTGACGATGGGGATATTGGCGAAGAAGTAGCCTGCATAGGAAAACGACAATACCCACAACACTGCGCCGATAATGTTGTAACGGATAAACGTCGCGTAGTGCATATCGCCCATACCGGCGACAAATGGCGCAAACGTCCGCACAATCGGCACAAAGCGGGCAATGATGATGGTTTTCCCGCCGTGTTTTTCATAAAACGCATGGGTTTTTTCCAAATACGAACGGCGGAAAATTTTGGAATCAGGATTGGCAAACAGTTTTTGTCCAAAATACTTGCCAATCATAAAGTTGGCCGCATCGCCTAAAATGGCGGCCGCTAAGAGCAGCAATACCATGACATGGATGTTCATGCCGCCGATGGCCGCAATACCGCCGGCAGCAAACAGCAGCGAGTCGCCGGGTAAAAATGGAGTCACGACCAAACCGGTTTCGCAGAAAATCACAACAAACAAAATCGCGTAAATCCACGGGCCGTATTGGGCGGAGAGGTGGACAAGGTGTTGGTCGATATGGAGGATGAAATCAATAAGGGTAGAAATCACTAGGGTTCCCAAATAAAAAGGTCGTCTGAAAAAGAACAGACAAATGTTTCGGCCAGAAGTTCGACATTGTAAAACCAAAGCGGAATAAAACCAATGCCGTAAGCGCGTCAAGATATGTTTAGAAGTGCAGATATGTTGCAGGTATAGGCTTCAGACGGCCTTTATCCTTGATGGTGAACCGCAAAACAACGTAAAATAAAACCGATTTCAACCTAACCGGTGCGCCTTTGTGAACCAGCTCATCTTCGATTTTGCCAGCCATGATTATCCCGGCTTCGACAAATTTCTGGGAACAGAAAATGCCGAGCTGGTGTATGTGTTGCAGCACAAACATGGGCAATTTATCTATGTTTGGGGCGAAGAGGGTGCAGGCAAAAGCCATCTTTTGCAGGCATGGGTCGCACAGGCGCTCGATGCCGGACGAAATGCCCTCTATATTGATGCCGCCGCCACGCCGCTGACAGAAGCCGCGCTGGATGCGGAATATCTTGCCATTGACCAAATCGAAAAGCTTAATAATGAAGAACAGGCTTTACTGTTTGCCATCTTCAACCGCTTCCGCAACAGCGGCAAAGGCTTTTTGCTTTTGAGTTCCGAATATACGCCGCAGCAGCTCGTTATCCGTGAAGACCTGCGTACACGCATGGCGTATTGCTTGGTTTACGAAGTCAAACCGCTGACCGACCGGGAAAAAATCGATGCGCTCGTCAGCATGGCGGCCGCCCGTCAGGTAACCATCGATCCGGAAATCTTTGAATACCTGATGAACCATTGGCGGCGCGATATGGACAGCCTGATGCAAATGCTCGATACCCTCGACAACTACGCCGTTATGATGGGCAAGCGCATTACTTTGCCGCTTTTGCGTCAGCTTTTAAAACAACAGGAAACCCAATGAAAAACCTTGCCATTTTCGACCTCGACAATACCTTGATCAATACCGATTCGGATCACTCCTGGCCGCAATACCTGATTAAAAAAGGCATAGTCGATGCGGCTGAAACCGAGGCGCAAAATGAAAAGTTCTACCAAGACTATCAAAACGGTTGTCTTGATATTGATGCTTTCCTCAAATTTCATCTCGCGCCTTTAGCCCGTTTCAGCAAGAAGGAATTGGCTGAGTTTCATCGCGAGTTTATGGCCGAATATATTGTTCCGCACATTTCTCCGATGCAGCGTATGTTGGTGCAAAGCCATCAAATGGCGGGCGACGAAATGTTGGTTATTTCTTCGACCAACGAATTTATCATTACCCCTATCTGCCAGCTTTTCGGTATTCACAATGTTATCGGCACACAGCTTGAAACCGGCGAAGACGGCCGATATACCGGCAACTATATCGGTACGCCCAGCCTGAAAGAAGGCAAAATTACCCGATTAAACCAATGGCTTGCCGAGCGTGGCGAGACATTTGAAAGCTACGGTAAGGTTTATTTTTACAGCGACTCCAAAAACGACTTGCCGTTGCTGCGTATCGTGGACGAACCTGTCGCCGTCAATCCGGATGCCGAGCTGGAAAAAGAAGCCAAAGCAAAAGGTTGGCCGATTTTGAATTTCAAATAACGACGAATCAGGCCGTCTGAAATATTTAACCTAACCACAACCCTAATAAGGACTAAAACATGAAAACGACTAAACTCCTCGCCTCAGCCCTGTTGTTTGCCGCTGTATTCGGTACTGCACAAGCAGCCGATACCGAAACTCTGGAAGCCATGAAAGCGCAAAACGGCAGCGTTAAAACCGTTTTGATGGATGTCTTCACAACTCCTGCCGGTAATGTCGACCGCGTGAATATCATTCAATCCAGCGGCAATCCTGAAATGGACGAACGCGCAGTGAAAAGCGTTTCCAAATATCCTTATCCGAAACGCAAAACCGCATCTAAATATCAGCACGCCGTTACTTTTGAAACCAATGTCGAAGTAATCAACAACTGATTTGGACGCAAGGCCGTCTGAAAAATAGAAGGCGTTTTGATTGGGAAATTCTCTGTCAAAACGCCGTTTTATTTTTTAAACAAGTATAACCAAAATTGCCGTAAAACCACACGCTCCGGTGCTATACTAAAACAAATAAACCGCTTCATCACACATCATGTCTCCCCGTCCAGTTACCATTACTTCCTACAATATGCACAAAGGCATGTCTGCGCTCAACCGCAAAGTACAGGTCAACCGCATGGCTGACGCGCTGGGTGCATTGGGTTCGGATGTTTTGTTTTTACAAGAAGTCCAAGGACAACATCTCAACAGAAGCCGTCGTACCGACTTCCCCGATGCGCCGCATTACGACATCATCGGCGACAGCCTGGATTATCATCGCAGCTACGGCAAAAATGCCGTCTATCCCAAACGACACCACGGCAACGCCATTCTCAGCCGCCTACCGCTGAAAACGGAAAACAACCTCAATATCAGCGTCAATAAACTCGAACAACGCGGCCTGTTGCATTGCGAAGTCGTGCCTGAAGGTTGGGAAGATCCGCTGGTGTGTTTGTGCGTCCACCTCAACCTGCGTGAGCCGGACCGCCTCAAACAATACCGTGCCATCAGCGACTACGTTGGTCGATACATTCGTCCGGAAAGCCCGTTGATTATCGCCGGCGATTTCAATGACTGGCGGCAGAAATCAGCGCGTGAGCTGGGCAGGGCATTAGATTTGAACGAAGTATTCGTCGATAATACAGGCAAACGCCCCAAAACCTTCCCTTCGCGCCTGCCCATCCTCAGCCTCGACCGCATTTACACGCGCAATCTTGATGTCATCGATTCTGAAATCCACAACAGTAAAGACTGGCAGCATTTGTCAGATCATCTGCCATTGAGTGTAACAGTTAGGCCGCATCGTAAAATGAATATGAAATCAGATAGAAAAATGTAAGGCTGAAATTTTTTAAAGCACTATTGGCAATGTATCGAAAGAAAAAGTTTTTTCAATCAGATATTTGAGATAAAAACAGGCCGTCTGAAAAGTTTCAGACGGCCTGTTTAAGTTTATAAAAAAGCGCAAACCTTTTTAAATCAAAAATTTGCGCTTCAAATCTGGTGGAGGCGGGGGGAATCGAACCCCCGTCCGAAAGTCCTCTACAGAGCGTTCTACATACTTAGTTGTGTCTATTTAGAATCTCGTCCCCATCATGCCGACCAACAGGCCTTCAGAGAACCAGTTACCTTAAATCTCGTTTCCTGCCAAGTAACCCGACAGAAAACCAGTCAATGTAGAATGACGTTGCGGTAGCTCGCGCTACACAGCCCATTGACCAACTGCTGCAACGGCAGGCCTTAAGCGGCCAGTGCGTAAGTTTCGTCGTTTGCGACTATTTAAATTCAGTGTTTAACGGGAAATCTGAGACCCCGGTATGCCCGCATCTGCTTTGCAACCCCCGTCGAAACCAAGATCGCCCCCAGATAGGAAAAGTCGATTATACGCATGTCAGCGTGCTTTGCCAAGTTGCCGATTAATTGAAAAGGCCGTCTGAACAGCAGTTTGCTTTTTCAGACGGCCTGTTTGGCTTAGATTTATTGATGGTAGTTTTGCAAGAAGCGTTTGAGTTTGTCCATGGCTTCTTCGATTTGATGAACGGGCGGCAGGGTAACGATACGGAAGTGGTCGGGGCGTATCCAGTTGAAGCCTGTGCCTTGGACGAACAAGACTTTTTCACGCACGAGCAAATCGTAGACGAATTTCATGTCATCTTGAATACCGTACATTTCGGTATCGATTTTTGGGAACATATACATCGCACCCATCGGTTTGACGCAGGAAACACCGGGGATTTGGTTTATCAGTTCCCATGCTTTATTGCGTTGTTCCAACAGGCGGCCGCCGGGCAGGATAAACTCGTTGATGCTTTGATAGCCGCCCAAGGCCGTCTGAATGGCGTGTTGCATCGGCGTATTGGCACACAGACGCATGGAGGAGAGCATGTCGAGGCCTTCGATATAGCCCTTGGCATGATGTTTCGGGCCGTTGAGCACCATCCAGCCTTGGCGGAAACCGGCCACGCGGTAGGCTTTGGAGAGGCCGTTAAACGTAATGGTCAGCAAGTCGGGGGCGAGGGCGGCAATGTGATGGTGTACGGCGCCATCGTAAAGAATTTTGTCGTAAATTTCGTCGGCAAAAATAATCAGGCCGTGTTTACGCGCTAATTCGGCGATTTCCAGCAGGATTTCTTTGCTGTACACCGCGCCGGTAGGGTTGTTGGGGTTGATGATGACGATGGCTTTGGTTTTCGGCGTAATTTTGGCTTCTATATCGGCCAGATTCGGGAACCAGTCGTTTTCTTCGTCGCACAAATAATGACGCACATTGCCGCCGGCCAGTGTTGCAGCGGCGGTCCACAGTGGATAGTCAGGCGCAGGAATCAGGATTTCATCGCCGTCGTTGAGCAATGCCTGCATGGACATGGTAATCAGCTCTGACACGCCGTTGCCGATGTAAACGTCGTTGACGGTAACGTCGAGCAGTCCTTTGGTTTGATAGTAATGAACGATGGCTTTGCGTGCGGAATAAAGGCCTTTGGAGTCGCAATAGCCTTGAGAAGTCGGCAGATTGCGGATGACGTCAACCAAGATTTCGTCGGGCGCTTCAAAGCCGAACGGGGCAGGGTTGCCGATATTGAGCTTGAGGATTTTGTTGCCTTCTTCTTCCAGTTGCAGGGCTTTTTTATGAACCGGGCCGCGGATGTCGTAGCAAACGTGGTCCAGTTTTGATGATTTGGGGAATTTCTCCATGATGTGTGTTCCGTAAAATTGTAGACAATGGGATAAATGTACTCTTTTTGAGGGTAAATTAAAAGGGTTTCAGACGGCCAAAGTTTAGTTATTGCGCGCTTCATTTCGGCGAATCGTCACGCTTTTGCCGCCTATGCCCCAGTTGTCCATATCGATTTCGTCAATGACGACGACGGTCGTCTCAGGGTTTTTGTTGAGAACGCGTGAAAGTAATTCGGTGACGCCGCGGATTAATTCGGCTTTTTGCTCTGCACTCGGGGCTTCATTGCCGCCGGTTACTTTGATATTGACGTAAGGCATGGCTTTTTCCTTTTAAAATAGCGTTCATATGTTATCTTATTTTTATCGGGCCGTCTGAAATTTGATTGCAGGATTTTTCATTGCTCATGACTGCTTTTACAAAGAATTAAGTTTTTTGGAATAGATTGTTTTTACAATGCGGTTTTATTTTGGTTGGATGGATATCGTCATGAACCGTTTTCTTCAGACTTTGATTGTGACCGCGCCGATGGTGATTGCCGCGCCTTATGTGGCGGCGGAAACGCATCCTGCGCAAAAGCAGATGCAGCAGAACATTGATGCCGTGTTGAAAATTGCACGCAATACGTCTTTGACAGAAGCGCAGCGTGTGAAACAGGTTGAGCAGTATGCTGACCGTTATCTGGATTATGAACGTATTTCGGCTCTGGCTGTCGGTGCGCCATGGCGTGAATTTTCTGCCAAACAGAAAACCGATTTTATCCGTGCATTCAAAGATATGGTGATTGCGATGTACTCGCATTCTGCACTGATTGGTGCGGCGGATGCGAATGTGCGCTTGTTGCCGAAGATGACGGCAAACGGTAATAAGTTTGACGTTTTCTCGGAAATTCAGACCAAAAAAGGCACTAAGTATGAAGTGGCCTACCAGCTTTACCAAAGCGGCGGTGCGTATAAGATTTACAACATCCGCGTGGACGGTACCAGCCTGGTAACGGTATACCGCAACCAATTTGGTGAGCTGATTAAGAGCAAAGGCATTGATGGTACGATTGCAACTGTTGAAGCCAAGGGCTTGAAGAAACAATAAGGCAGATTGAGAAAAAGGCCGTCTGAATATTCAGACGGCCTTTTTGTGTTACGGGCTGATTAAGCACGTTTGCGGAATTCGCCAGTACGGGTATCGATTTCGATTTTGTCACCGTTTTCGATATAAGACATCACTTGGATTTCAGTGCCGCCGACCAGACGCGCGGTTTTCATCACTTTACCGGAGGTATCGCCTTTAACGGCAGGCTCGGTGTATTCAACTTCGCGAACGATGATGGTAGGCAATTCTACGGAGATTGGGTTGCCTTCGTAGAAAGTGACTTCGCATACATCTTCCATGCCGTCAACGATGAATTTCAACGCGTCGCCGATGTTGTCGGCTTCGATTTCGTATTGGTTGAATTCTTCGTCCATGAAGACGTACATTGGGTCGGCAAAGTAGCTGTAAGTACAGTTTTTACGGGCCAAGATTACGACGTCGAATTTGTCGTCGGCTTTGTAAATGCTTTCAGAAGCGGCACCGGTCAGCAGGTTTTTCAGTTTCATGCTGACTTTGGCGGAAGAGCGACCGCCTTTGATGTATTCGGTTTTTTGAACAACCATAGGGTCGTTGCCAACCATGAATACGTTGCCGGCGCGCAGTTCTTGTGCTGTTTTCATTGTAGTTTTCCAATCAAATCGGTTGTAATAAAACGCGCTATTTTAGCGTATTTTTTTGTGCTTTGAAATAAAGGCGGCAAGTTTTTCAACGGCACTTTTTTGGGCAAAAAGTCCGTCCCGCCATTTTGCCGCGCTTTGGCGCCATTCATTTTGGTGTGCAGCTAGGATTTGCCATGCCTGCAGGCGTTGGCTGTCGCTGAGTGCTTCTCCGTTGTTGAGTTCGTCGGAAAGGAGGCAGTGTGCCGTGGCGACAACATCCGGATAAACCTGATGCGCTTTGTTCCAAAACGCGTGCAGTTTGTCGAGATGGATATTTTCTTCTTGCGGGTAGATGTGCCAAAAGAAAGGCTTTCCGGCGAGCTGGGTGCGAACAAAGCTGTCTTCGCCGCGTATGACGGCGCCGTCGGCAAGATTGAGCAGTTTATCGAAATCCTGTTGGGGGACAAAAGGGATTTTGATAAGGGTAACGTGTTCGCTCTGATACACATCGCCGTTTTCAAGCAGGGCATTTTTCGGCACTAGGCCGCTGTTTTTCAGGCTGGCGATGATTTGTGTACCTGCCAGCAGCAGGGTAATGGGTAGTTGGTCGGCCTGTTGCCACATGGTCAGCCATTTTGCCCAAATATCGCTTTGATAGCCGAAAAGCAGCCATTCGGGCGCATTTTTTGCGGGAAGTTTGAGTTGTCGGCGTAAGGCTTCCGTATCAAATCCGGCAGATTCGGCGTAATTGCATTCGCGCAGCAGGCCGCCGCTTTTTGCGCTAAAACCCATAAACCAAAAATATTTCTGTATGCCGCCGGCTTGGGGCGAGGGCATTAAGTGCAGCCTTTCGTTGCTACCTTCCGCGCTGAGGTATTCCCAGTTAAGCCAAAGCGGTCGGTGTCGGCGGATGATGGTTTGAACGTTGTCGGGCAGTTCGCAGGCGAAGGTTTCGATGACGATGTTGGGGGTAGGGGCTGTGTCGGTATCTTCGGCGTGGTCGGCTTGCCAAGCGTGAATGCCGATGCCTTGATGGATGTTGGGAATTGAGGCCAAGTCAGGGCAGAGTGCCTGAAGGGACGGGAAGTCGTCTGTCCATAAATGAATTTGCCAGCCGAGTTCGCGTTGCAAAATACGCGCCAGCCGCCATGAAACGCCGATGTCGCCGAAGTTGTCGATGACGTTGCAGAAAATCCAGCAGGTATAAGGTGGGGTGGTGTTCATGGAAAAAATATGCCCAAGGCCGTCTGAAAACATCAGAATGCGCCGAAATAGTGAAACAAATAAACAATCAGCAAAACAATCGGAATAAACATCCATATGCTTTGCCGTTTCAATTCGGGCTCTTGTTTTAGGTGGTGTTTGATGACGTCAAAGAGGATGAATTTGAATAGGAACGTGGCTTCGCAGGCAAGGATGATGCCGTTGATGAGGTGTTGCGTTTTGTCTTCGGGCGGGTTGAGGGCAAACCACAAAAGGGTGGCGAGCGGAATCAGGCAGACAACGAGCCAGCGCAGAAGGATGGGTTTGGACATGGTGTGTGTGCAAGAAATAAAAAGGGCATTATACCCTGTCGTCTTTCAGACAAGTGCAAATCAGGCTATCATTCGTTTTATTTGAAGCGAACATTTATCCCTATGCAAACCCAAGCCATCATCCGCCATATTGTTCAATGGCTCAAAGATTACGCCGAGCAGGCGCGTGCCAAAGGTTTTGTCGTCGGCGTATCCGGCGGCATCGATTCTGCCGTGGTTTCCACACTTGCCGCGCAAACCGGTTTGTCGGTTTTGTTGTTGGAAATGCCGATTCGTCAGAAATCCGACCAAGTAAACCGCGCGCAAGAACACATGGGCCGTCTGAAACAGCGTTATCCGAATGTAAAAGCGCAAAGCGTTGATTTGACTCCGGCGTTCGATACGTTTGCCGATACCGTTGACGTCAGCGAAACCGAATTTTCCAATAAACAGCTGGCACTGGCCAATGCACGCAGCCGCCTTCGCATGACGACGCTGTATTATTACGGCCAGTTGCATGGTTTGTTGGTGGCGGGGACGGGCAACAAAATTGAAGATTTCGGCGTCGGTTTCTTCACCAAATACGGCGACGGCGGCGTGGACATCAGCCCGATTGCCGATTTGACCAAAACTCAGGTGTACGCGTTGGCAGCCGAGTTGGATGTATCGGAGGATATTCAAAAAGCCGTACCGACGGACGGACTTTGGGATACCGAGCGTACCGATGAAGAACAAATGGGCGCATCTTATCCCGAACTCGAATGGGCGATGAGTGTGTACGACAGCCACAAGCCTGAAGATTTTGAAGGCAGACAGCGCGAAGTTTTGGCAATCTATACCCGATTGCACAAAGCCATGCAGCACAAAGTCAATCCGATTCCGGTTTGCAAGATTCCGGAAGAGCTGTTTTAAATTTGAACATCAAAAGGCCGTCTGAAAACGCTGGATTAAGGTTTTCAGACGGCCTTTTATATTTTATTTCAATAAGAATTAGGAATATGCTTGAAAAACAGCATCATCAGATACCAAAACAGCGTAGCGGCCGCCGCGCCCAGCAATACCCACGCGCTGATTTTGGCGATTTCCCGAATGGTGCGCTTTTGTTTGCGGCTGAACAAACGGTTCACAATCAATGCCGCTATGGCGCAAAAGAAAAAAAATCGCAAAAGCCTGCCTATCATTCTACATCCTCTCAAAAATATTGCCTCTAATTAGGGCAGGCCGTCTGAAGCCTCATGCACAAAACAAAAACGAAACGTTATAATACCCCTTTTGCCGCTTCACTTGGAAATTACAAATGACAACAAATGCCTCAGTGGGCATTGTAACGCCCCAGAAAATCCCGTTTGACACACCGCTTGCTCTGGAAAACGGCAAAACCTTACCTCGTTTCGACCTGATGATTGAAACCTACGGTACGCTCAATGCCGACAAAAGTAATGCCGTCCTTATCTGCCACGCCCTGTCAGGCAATCATCACGTTGCCGGCAAGCACAGTGCGGAGGATAAATACGCCGGCTGGTGGGACAATATGGTCGGCCCCGGCAAACCCATCGATACCGAACGCTTTTTCGTTGTCGGTTTGAACAACTTGGGCGGCTGCGACGGCAGTACCGGCCCTTTGTCCGAAAATCCTGAAACCGGCCGCGAATATGGCGCGGATTTCCCCGTCGTAACCGTCAAAGACTGGGTGAAGTCCCAATCCATGCTTGCCGATTATCTCGGCATTCAAAAATGGGCGGCCATTGTCGGCGGCAGTTTGGGCGGTATGCAGGCATTGCAATGGACGATTTCTTTGCCTGAACGCGTTGCCCACGCGCTCGTCATCGCTTCTGCGCCTAAACTTTCCACTCAAAACATCGCGTTTAACGATGTTGCCCGTCAGGCCATTTTGACCGATCCCGATTTCCATGAAGGCAATTACCGCAGCCATCATACCGTTCCTTCACGCGGTTTGCGTATCGCGCGCATGATGGGGCACATTACCTATCTTGCCGAAGATGGCTTGGGTAAAAAATTTGGCCGTGATTTAAAATCAGACGGTTATCAATACGGCTACGGTGTTGAATTTGAAGTGGAATCTTATCTTCGCTATCAAGGCGACAAGTTTGTCGGCCGCTTTGATGCCAACACTTATCTGCTGATGACCAAGGCGCTTGACTACTTCGACCCGGCCGCAGATTACGGCCACAACCTCACGCGCGCCGTGGAGAATGTGCAGGCCAAATTCTTTGTTGCCAGCTTCAGTACCGACTGGCGCTTCTCGCCGCAACGTTCGCATGAATTGGTCAAGGCATTAATCGCCGCGCAAAAATCCGTGCAGTACATTGAAGTCAAATCCAATCACGGCCACGATGCCTTCTTGATGGAAGACGAAGCCTATATCCGCGCGGTTGCCGCTTATATGAACAACGTTTACAAGGACTGCCAAAAATGAATCTGCGCGACGATTTGCAACTCATTTACGATTGGATACCCGAAGGCAGCCGAGTACTTGATTTAGGCTGCGGCGACGGCGAGCTGTTGGCTGCGTTGGTGGAACATAAAAATTGCACCGGCTACGGTGTTGAAATCGATACCGATAGCGTGATTGCTGCTATATCCCGCGGTGTGAACGTCATTCAAGCCGATTTGGAAGAAGGTTTGGTGGCTTTTGGTGATCAAAGTTTTGATGTGATTGTCTTGAGCCAAACCATTCAGGCGATGCAGAACACGGAAAAAATCCTGCGCTGCCTGATGCGCGTGGCCAAGCAGGCTATTGTCAGCTTCCCTAACTTCGGCTACTGGCGCAACCGCTTTCAAATCGCGGTCGGCGGCCATATGCCGGTTTCCGAGCGGATGCCGTATCATTGGTACGATACGCCCAATATCCATTGGTGTACCCTCAAAGACTTTGATTTGCTGTGTGCCAAAAATAAAATCCGCGTGCTTGAGCGTGCGGTCATGACGGGCAACCGGCAGGTCAAACATCTGCCGAATTTATTGGGCAGCCTGGCGTTTTATCGCGTAGGTTGATTGCGGTTATCAATAAAGGCCGTCTGAACAGGTAATCACGAAAGCATGGCTTTTGCGGATAGCTGTTCAGACGGCCTTTTATTGTTAAAGTCGGTTTAAGCCTGTTTCAATTTTTCCAACAAGGCCAAACTGCCGGCATCGACCAGACGGTAGGTTTCGTCAAAGTCGCCCGTGTACCACGGATCGGGAACGTGGTTGTACCCTGAATCGGGGATAAGGTCGGTCAGTTTGAAGATTTTGCCAGGGTGGAAACCGAGCTGCTTTTCAGTTTCTCTGAGGTTGTTGTCGTCCATCACGATGATGTAGTCGAAATGCTCGGCATCGCTGGGTTTGATTTTGCTGCTGGTAAAGCCTGACGGGTCGATGCCGTGTTGCTTGAGTGCGCGGCGCGTGCCTTCGTGCATGTCTTCTCCGTCGTGCCAACCTGATGTGCCTACGCTGGCAGTAATGACAGCATTGCCCATGCCTGCTTCGCGGGCGCGATGGCGCAGGACGTATTCGGCCATGGGGGAGCGGCAGATGTTGCCGAGGCAGACGAAAAGGATTTTGTGGGTTTTCATATGCGTGAAAATGAGCGGTAAGGTTTGAAAATCAATGCAACACGTTAAACCGTTTTCAGACGGCCTTGGCGTGTTGCATTTTCAATTTAGTTTACATTGCTGAAGAAAGGATTATGGCCTTCCAGTTTCAACGCTTGGGCATAAGTCGGGATGTTCTCGTTTTCGCCCAATGGGTTGTGCAGCAGGTAGAGGTGCTCGATTCGGCATTCGGCCATCAGGTCGAGGAAGTTTTGCTGAACGATGGCGATATTGTCGGTTGAAGCCAGCTCCCAAGTGAAGGTCTGTGGAACGATTTCAAACGCGCTGTCTGTCGCGTTGAAGCTGAACTGGAGCTTGCCGTCCGCCTTGGCTGCGGCAACAACGCCGACACGCGGGCTTTGCATACGGATGGCGCGGATGGCGTTGGTGGCAAAAACGTCCATGGCCATGCGTTGGCGGGTGTGGTTGCCATCGGTCAGCGCGTCAAGCGGCGTATTGGGCGAGAGCGGGTTAGTAAAGAGGGTAACGCCGTCGAGGGCGAGATGCTCTTGCCAAACCTGCATCAATGGCAGGCCTGCCTGTTGCAGGTTTAGACCCAAGGCCGTCTGAATGTCTTTATTGCCGTAGCCCAGCGCGTAAACAACATGGACGGATTGACCTTCGGGCAGCGTCAATGGTTTGTATTCGAATTTTTGCAGGAATGCGCCTGCCACTTCATCGTTTTGCTTGGCTTGGAACCATTCGCCCGGGGTAACGCTGCTCAAATCGGTCGATTGGACGAGGTAAGGCAGCCATTGCGTGTTTTGCGTGAGGGCACGCAGGTTGGGGTAGTTTTGCAGGCAGGCGAAGAGGGCTTCGGTAGGCAGCGTAAGCGGCAGGGTTTGTTCTTTTTTGCAACCGGCGACCAAAACGACAGGCAGGGCAAACCATTGGGCTTCGTTATCGTTTTCTGCCTTCAGGACTTCGCCCACGCTTTGAATCAGGCTGGTGTAAGTGCCGACATCGGGCGCCATGGTCATCGCCAATGAAAGGTTGATGTAATGGTTTTGGCTGAGCATGGTGCGGATTTCGGTTTGAAGTTGGCCGGCCGAAAGCTTGCGTGATGCGGAGGAGGAGTTGTGCGCCAGCTGATAGGCATTGAGCAGAAGGTAGTTTTTGATAGGGCTCTGCGGATAAGGGCGGGTATCTGGAAGAACAAAGGTTTTCATGACGGTTTGAAGTGTTGTGTTGTAAGTGTGGCGATTATAGCAATTTAGTCAGTCGGTGTGCTTGTTAATACATGAAATTCAAATGACGGCAGGGTGTGTGCTTCATTTTTATGCAGTTTCAGTGTCGGTATTTTGAGGCTGAAGAGGATGGTGCCCGATGTGTTATAATCCATGACCAAACATAATTCAGAAAGGAACAAAATCATGCGCTTGCTTCATACTATGCTGCGTGTCGGCAATCTCGAACGCTCTTTGGATTTCTATCAAAACGTATTGAATATGCAACTGCTGCGCCGCCGCGATTATCCTGAAGGCCGTTTTACTTTGGCTTTTGTCGGTTATGGCGATGAAGCGGATCATACTGTTTTGGAACTGACCCACAACTGGGATACCGAGTCTTACAACTTGGGCGATGCTTACGGCCACATCGCGATTGAAGTCGATGATGCTTACGCCGCGTGCGAACGTGTCAAAGAAATGGGTGGCAAAGTGGTACGCGAAGCCGGTCCGATGAAACACGGCACGACTGTGATTGCGTTTGTCGAAGATCCGGACGGCTACAAAATTGAATTTATTCAAAAGAAAAGTGGTAGCGATTCGGTACAATATTCATCTTAAGACATAAGATAATGGAAAAGGCCGTCTGAACATTCAGACGGCCTTTTTTTGATCAGCCCAACTGTTTTTGCTTTTCGCTCAACAGGGCGTGTACGTGAAGCGCGGTAGCATAGCGGTCTTCTCCCGCTTCAATCGGATCGAGGAAATGCAGCTCGACCATGCTGGAAGGTTGGCTGATGACCATGCAGATGGATTGCCAGAGGCTGATGTCGCCGTAGTAGGCAGTGTGCGGATTGGGGCTGCTGCCGTCCGGATTCGGATAGCGGCAGAGTGCCGGAATAATCGGTACGCCTGCATCATAGGCCGTCTGAAAAAAGCTGGGTTTGAACGGCAGGATTTCACGGCCTTCGGTACTGGTACCTTCGGGAAAAATAGTGACGGTATCGCCGTTTTTCAGTGCTTCGGTTACGCCGGCGATTTTGGCGGAATTGCCTTTGATGCCGCGGTTGCGCGAAACGTAAACCGTTTGCGCCTGTGTGGCGAGATAACCGACCACAGGCCATTTGGCCACATCGTCTTTAGCCACAAAACGGCCGGGGAAAGCACCGTTGACCGCCATAATGTCCAACCATGAAATATGGTTGCTGATAAGCATCTGGCCGCGGCCTTCTTGCGGCGGCGTGCCGAAAGTTTGCAGTTTCATGCCGCAGGAAGCGAGCACGCGCAGCGACCATAATTGGATCGCGCGCAGTTTGCGTTTGCTGCTGTAAAAGGGAAACAGAAAAAACATTTCGGCCATGCCGTACAAAAGGCAGCCGGCAATGCAGAGAAGACGGAAGATAAAACGGATTTTGGTAGTCATTGTGTGTGTTTTTTTTATAAAGATTAGGCAGGCCGTCTGAAGTTTCAGACGGCCTTTTATTATGAATCGGTTTTAGGGGCAAAACGCTGCAAGTAGCGGTCGGAAAGGTGGCTGATGTCCATCATGATCAGCACATCTGCGCAGTTGAATGCTTCATCGACGCAAGGCTCGCCACAGAACCACGCGCCTGCTTTGAGATAGCCTTTGATCAGGGCGGGCACAGGCGGATTTTCAGACGGCGTGATGCTGTCCCATTTGAGCGGGTTGAGCGGTTTGACGCGCCATTGTGCCGGAGCAAGGTATTTGTCTTTCAAAGTATGATACAGGCCGGCCGCATCGTTGCCGCCGTCGCGCATTTCGATACTGCCGCAACCAATCATAAAGCGCAGGTTTTCGTCTTTCATGAATTTGACCAAACCGGTCCATAACAGCATGACCAAGCCGCCGTTGCGGTAGTCCGGGTGGGTGCAGGCACGGCCGAGTTCGACGGTTTGCGGCAGGATATCTTTCAAAGGTTCAAGGTCGAATTCATGCTCGCTGTACCAGCCGCCGACTTTTTTTGCGGTTTCTTCGGTAATCAGGCGGTAACAGCCGATTACCTCGCCGGTTGCATCGTCAAACGCGAGCAAGTGGTGGCAATGCTCATCATAAGGATCGACATCGCGGCCGTCATCGCTTTCGATTTCCGCACCCAATTCTTGGGCAAAAACCTGATAGCGCAATCTTTGGGCGGCTTCGATTTCAGCTTGGGTTTCTGCAAGGCGTACGCTCAGGCCGATTTTGGGGCCCGTTTGATTGAAACGGCTGGGGGACATGATGTTTCCTGTTTGAAGAAAATGGCTGATTATAGCGGATATACGGACAGATTTATATTGATTTGCTTTGCGGTAGGGCAAATTATGTCGGGTTGTTGGAAAAAGGCTTCAGGCCGTCTGAAACTGATGGTTGTTTAGAAAGATGGCCAGGAACATTTGCCAGGATGTTTGAAATTTATGACACAAATCAAAATATTTATCCAAACTATTTAATATAAGAATAAAAATATATACAATATAACTAGTTCAAAAGTATTAATTTGATTGAACGAGATATTTTTAATATTTAAAAAATGGAGAATATAAAGATGAAACTAAATGTATCGCTCAGTCCTTTGTGTTTGGCTTTAGCGCTTTTTTTCGGTACTGCGTATGCGGACGGAGGTATTAATGTGGCTCAGGTCAAAAGGCTTGCGGAAAGATGGCAGGCCGACAGTCAGCAAAAAGAGTCGGCAGTAGCCGCTCAAATCAATCAGATACGCGCTGAAACACGCGTAGAAATGAAAAAACTGGAAGACCGTGCTGATGCCGGCTCTGCCGCTGCGATTGCGGTGGGTAATCTGGGACAAGCTTATCAGCCGGGACAGGGTGCGGTATCCATTGGCAGCGGCGTTTGGCGCGGAAAGGCCGGTTTTGCTGTCGGAGTGTCGAAAGTATCCGCCAGCGGCAAATGGCTGGTGAAAGGTTCGGCTGTTGGCGCATCTAAGGGTGGTGCAGGCGGTGGAGCCAGCGTAACTTATCTGTGGTAGAAAATTTCAGATGGCCTTGAATGTTGAGGCCGTCTGAATTTGGTATGCGAAGCGGTAGAAGCGTAAAATCAACGTTTTTACCGCTTTTTTATTATGGAAACCTCTTTCCTGCTTGCCGGAAAAATTACCGAGCTGACGCTGATTGTTTTGATGGGCGTGGCCTTGGTGAAGGCCGGGCTGTTGAAATCGGAAAACAGCTACACGCTCTCCGTCATCGCGCTTTACCTGATCAGCCCGTCCGTCATGATTCACGCTTTTCAGATGGATAATACGCCGCAGATTATCGAAGGGCTGAAGCTTTCCGTCATGCTGGCGGTGTTTTTCCATGTGGTACTGATTGTTCTGGGCAGGTTGTTTAAGCACTTGTTCAAACTCGATGCGCTCGAACACGCGGCGACGGTGTACAGCAATTCGGGCAACCTGATTATCCCTTTGGTAATGTCGGTCTTTGGTGCGGAATGGGTGATTTACACCAGCGGTTTTATCATGGTGCAGACGTTTTTATTTTGGACGCATCTGCGCCTGTTGATTTGCGGCCGAGGCAATGTGGCTTGGAAAACCATTCTTACCAATATCAACATCTTATCTATGCTAGTCGGGTTGCTGATGTTTACCTTCCAAATCAAGCTGCCGCATATTGTCGATAATACTTTGGCGACGGTGGGCAGTATGATTGGCCCAGTTGCCATGTTGGTGGCGGGCATGCTTTTGGCTTCTCTGCCGTTGCGCTCGATTATGTGGACGCCAAGGCTTTATCTTGTTGCTTTTTTAAGGCTGATTTTGATTCCGGTATTATTGCTTTTTGCCGTCAAAGTCTGCGGTTTTGCCCATCATGATGCGCATGCGGATACGGTTGTTTTAATCAGCTTTTTGGCAACGACTTCGCCTGCAGCTGCGACGGTTACCCAAATGGCGGTTGTTTACGGCAAAAATGCCCAAAAAGCCAGCGCGATTTATGGACTGACGACCTTGCTTTGTGTGGTAACCATGCCGGTGATGATTGCGTTATATCGTTGGATTATTTAAGAAAAGGGCAGGCCGTCTGAAACTTTGACTTTATGTTTCAGACGGCCTGTTTGGTATTTTAATTTTGAAAATAACTTTTATTATCAATTAATTAAGCAATTAAAAAACTATACAAAGCCGCAAGCAGCGTGTATCCTTATGCCTAACATTCATCCAATATCAATCTTTAAAGGAACACAGCCATGACCGACTTTACCGTTTGGGAAACCGCACCTTTCAATTCCACCATTGACCATATTTTGCAGCGTTACCACAATGTCCACCGCGCCCAGTTTGAAGAGTTGGTTCCGCTGGCGCAAAAAGTGGCGCAGGTTCATGCTGATACTTTCCCTGCCGAAGTTCCTGATTTGTTGGCCTATATGCAAAACGAGCTGTTGATGCACATGATGAAAGAGGAGCGCATGTTGTTCCCAATGATTAATCAGGGCGTGGGTCGTGGCGCGGCAATGCCCATCAGCGTGATGATGCACGAGCATGAAGAACACGACCAAGCCATCGCGCGTTTGGAAGAATTGACCAACAATTTTGAGCTTCCCGAAGGCGCTTGCGGCAGCTGGACCCGTTTGTACACTTTGGCCAAAGAGATGGTGGATGATTTGAAAGACCATATCCATTTGGAAAATGAGATTTTGTTCCACCGCGTTTTGGCTTCTTAAAAATTTGAGCTTAATCAAGGCCGTCTGAATGTTCAGACGGCCTGTTGTTTAATCCCTTGCTAATTTAGTGCAATGGTTCTAAAATTTTAACAAAGAAACAAAATTAGGCAGTAAAGGCACACATCCGTTCTTTTGTTTACTTGAGAAGGAGTTTATGAATGAAACATTCTAAAGTTTTACTATCGGGTATTCTGTTTGTTGCTCTGACTGCGTGCGCCCAAACGACGGACGGCAGCTGGAGCGCCTTGCAGGATACGAAAACAGGCGTGCAGTCGCGGCCTTATTATGAATTTGGCAATGTGGTTCAGAAGATTTCTTTTAAGAAAACCGGCAATCCGGAAAATGGTCTGAAAAAGCCTGTCTTGACTGTGTATCGTCAGGGCAAGCTGTTGGGAGAAGCATATAATTTGGAAGCCTCTCATGGCACCCCCTTGTTGCCAACCCTGTTTTTGGTAAACGGCAAGTCATTAAATATCAATGACGGCAACGATAGAAAACTATTGGCTTCTGCTAAGAGAATCGATTTTTACGATTTCGGACGTGGTCGGATCGGACATGCGATCTTTACCGCGCCTAACGGCATCTGTCAGGATATGAAACACGGCAAAGGCGTTTCCTACAAGCTGGTTACCAACTATGTTAATTTTCCGGATTATCCTTCACCTGAAAATATCTTGATTATTACTGCGCAAGGCAAATATGAGCAAGACGGGTTTATATTGGATTCCACTGAGTCAAGAGTGACCAGTGCCAATAAAGAGTTTGCCAGAAAATATGGTGAAGCCCTGAAATCCAAGAATGGCCCTGAGACCAGACAGGTGAATATGGCTAATGCAGCCAGTGCGGAAAAAGGCAGACTGTTGGCTGATTATGTATGTAGGTGATGAAATCAAAGGCCGTCTGAAATTCAGACGGCCTTTTTGAATCATGAATGCATTTCTTGTTCAAACGACAGCAGAATCTGTTTTACTTCATCCGCTTCTTTGACGGCGCGGATGCGGTCAAACAATACCTGCGCCTGTTCAAACTCTTTTTTCATCATGCCCAGCCATTGTTTCAAACGGGCAACTGGATATTTGTTGTTGGCTTCTTTGGAAAGGCATAAGTCGAAGAATTGGACTATCCATGAGGAGACTTCGGCAAAGTCAGTGTCTTTGACTGTTTCGCCGTTTTCATATTGTTTGATTTGCCGAGCCAAGTCGGGGCGGATAACCGCGCCGCGCCCGAGCATCACGCTGTCGCAGCCGCTGACGGTTTTAATGTCGAGATAGTCTTGAAGGCTGAATACATCGCCGTTGGCGGTAACGGGAATACTGACTGCATCGCGGATTTTGCGCACCCATTCCCAATGTGCCGGCGGTTCGTAGCCTTCGACTTTGGTGCGCGCATGGACGGTCAACGCGCATGCGCCGCCGTTTTCAATCGCAGAAGCGCATTCCAATGCCAGACTTTTGTCTTCATAACCGAGCCGCATCTTGGCAGTCAACGGAATGTATTGCGGCAGGCGTTGGCGCAGGGTGTGGACGATGTGGTAAATCAAGTCCGGCTCTTTGAGCAAGACCGCACCGCCTTTGTGTTTATTGACTGTCGGCGCGGGGCAGCCGAAGTTGAGGTCGATTTTGTCCGCACCGAAACGCACGGCTTCCAAAGCGTTGACGGCCATGTTTTCCGCATCGCTGCCCAAAAGCTGGACAGTACAGGGCGTGCCGGCCGGCGTGCGGTTGGCATGGGCGATTTCGGGAACATATTTAAGCCAAGTGGCGCGTGAGTGGACCGTGTGCGTAATGCGGACAAATTCGCTGACGCATTCGTCAAATCCGCCGATACGCGTCAACAGGTCGCGCATCACATCGTCCACCAGCCCCTGCATGGGGGCAAGAATAAGCTGCATGGGTCAGGCCGTCTGAAAAAAAGGAGGACATATTGTAGCGGTATATCGGTTAAAATACAGCTTCCTTTTTCAGACGGCCTTTTTATGATGTACACAATTCCGGCAACCGCCGCCATGTTGGTAAAAAATTCAGAACGTTATCTTTCAGAAGTTTTGAGTGCGCTGAAAGACTTTGACGAAGTCCTGCTGTTGGACAACGGCTCGACCGACCGTACTTTTGAAATTGCCAAGGGCTTTCCCAATGTCAGCTATTACAAGCATGACTTTATCGGGTTTGGCCCGATGAAAAATCTGGCGGCCAGACTGGCGCAAAACGATTGGATTTTCAGCATAGACAGCGATGAAGTGGCGGATGAGGCTTTAATCGAATCCATTCATGGGGCCGTTTTGGAAAATGAGAAGGAACATATTTTTTCGCTTTCCCGTCTGAACCATTACCACGGCAGACTGATTAAAGGCTGCGGTTGGTATCCGGATATTATTCCACGCCTTTATCATCGCAGATTTACCCGTTTTTCCGACCGTCAGGTGCATGAATCTTTGGTGTTGCCGCAGGAAGCTAAGATTAAACAACTTGATGGCCGTCTGAAACATTATTCTTTTGAAAACGCCGAAGGGCTGATTCAGAAAATGCAGCAGTACAGTTCGCTGTATGCGGAAGAAAACCGCTTCAAGAAAGACAGTTCGCCGTTTAAGGCTTTGCTGCATGGCGGCGTATCGTTTGTGAAAAATTACCTGCTCAAGCGCGGTTTTGCCTATGGGGCGGACGGGCTGACGATTTCAGTTTCCAATGCACAAGGTTCGTATTACAAATATGTCAAACTCTACGAGCGCAACCGCACGATAACCGTCTCCCTCATCATCACCACTTACAACCGCCCTGATGCTCTGGAGCTGGTGTTGAAATCGGCTTTATCGCAAACCCGTCTGCCGGATGAGATTATTGTCGCAGATGACGGCTCAAGGCAGGAAACCACCGAAGTGGTTGATTTTATCCGCCGTAGGACAAGCATTCCGATCAAACATTCATGGCAGCCGGATAGAGGCTTTCGTGCCGCCGAATCGCGCAACCGTGCGCTGGCGCAGGCGAAAAGCGATTATATTGTGTTGATTGACGGCGATATGGTTTTGGATCCGTCTTTTATCGCCGATCATTTGAAGATTGCCCGCAAAGGACGTCTGATACAGGGTTCCCGCGTGATTTTGACTAAGGATAAAACGCAGGATATTTTAGACGAAGGCGATTTGCCTGCCTTGTCTATGTTCAGCTCGGGAATAGAAAAACGGCTGTCCGCCCTGCGCTGCCGTTGTTTGGCCAAATTGGCAGGCCGAAAAGGCAACCGCAAGCACAAAGGCATCAAAACCTGCAATATGGGTTTTTTCCGCAGCGATGCGCTTGCCGTCAATGGGTTTGACAATAGCTTTGTCGGTTGGGGCAGGGAAGACAGCGAATTTGTCGCCCGTTGCTATCATAACGGTATGAAACGCCATAATTTGAAATTTGCCGGCATTGCGTACCACCTCTGGCACAATGAGGCAGAACGCGATTCATTGCCGCAAAACGATGCCTTGTTGGAGGCAACGTTGTCGGAACGCAAAATCCGCTGTGTCCATGGCGTATCGGATTTTGTAAAAGATGAAGAAGTAGCCGGAAAATAGCCTTATCATCTTTTTAAATCATAGAGGCCGTCTGAAAATCTTCAGACGGCCTTTTTTGTGTTTTTAAAAACCTAGCGGTTAAATGAGAATATTATTTATTTGATATAGATCAGTATGTATAATTAGGTAAAGTATGGTTATGGAAGAGGGTTTACTCTATAATCCAACCGTTTGTAATTTTATTTCGGCTAAGGCCGGATTTTGGGAGTTGTGATGTCAACTATGTTTTTTATCCAGTTTGCCATTGTGCTGCTGTGTATCCTGATTGGTGCGCAGGTTGGCGGTATTGGTTTGGGCGTGCTCGGCGGTATCGGCTTGGCCGTATTGTCTTTTGGTTTCCATCTTCAGCCGACCAGCCCGCCGATTGATGTGATGCTGATGATTATGGCGGTAGTGTCTGCCGCGGCGGCCATGCAGGCCAGCGGCGGTTTGGACTATATGATTAAGATTGCCACGCGCGTGTTGCACCGCAATCCGAAATACATCACCTTTATCGCGCCGGCGGTAACTTACACCTTCACCGTCTTGGCAGGTACAGGTCATGTGGCTTACTCGGTCTTACCCGTGATTGCCGAAGTCAGCCGTCGCAATGGCATACGTCCTTCCCGTCCGTTGACGATGGCGGTTATCGCTTCCCAATTTGCGATTGTCGCCAGCCCGATTGCCGCCGCCGTTGTTGCTTGCGTCTCCATGCTTGAGCCGCAGCACATTACGATGGCGGACGTGTTGAAAGTCACCGTTCCGTCCACGATTTTGGGTATCGGTTTGGCTTGCGTGTTCGTAAACAAACTGGGCAAAGAATTGAAAGATGATCCGCATTATCAGGCTTTGCTGAAAGACCCGAATTATGTGAAAGAATACATCGATGTGGAGGAACAAAAAACCGACGTCGCCATTTCGCCGAAAGCCAAATTGTCGGTTGGTATTTTCTTGACTGCGGCATTGCTGGTGGTGGTAATGGGTGCATTGCCTGAGTTGCGTCCGGCTTTTGAACACGATGGCGCGATCAAGCCTATGGGTATGGCGCATACGATTGAAATTGTGATGTTGTCTGCTTCTGCGCTGATTATTCTGGCGTGTAAACCCAATGGCGATGCGATTACCCGAGGTTCGGTATTCCATGCCGGTATGCGTGCCGTGATTGCGGTGTTTGGCGTGGCTTGGTTGGGCGATACCTTGATGAACGGCCACTTAACAGAAGTAGAATCGACCGTCAGCCATTTGGTTGAGTCTGCACCATGGACCTTTGCCTTTGCCCTGTTTGTCTTGTCGGTATTAGTCAACAGCCAAGGCGCGACAGTGGCAACGCTATTTCCAATCGCCATCAAACTGGGTATTCCTGCGCCCATCATTATCGGCACATTCGTTGCGGTAAACGGTTATTTCTTCATTCCGAACTACGGCCCGATTATTGCCGCTATCGACTTCGATACAACCGGCTCGACCAAAATCGGCAAATTTATCTTCAACCACAGCTTCATGATTCCGGGCCTGTTGAGCATGGCATTCAGCTTAGCCATCGGTTTGTTGTTGGTTCAGCTGTATTATTGATAGGCTGAAAAATAAAGGCCGTCTGAAATTAAATTTCAGACGGCCTTTTTGATATTGTTATTCGAGAGCTTAATTGCAGTATTTATTGACGTCGTTTTGGTATTGTTTAATCAGGCTGTCGCGATTGGCCAAGCGTGCGCTTTCGGCGACTTGGCGGTTGATTTTGGCGATTTTGCAGTTTTCCAGCTTGTTTTGGCGGTTTTGCTCTTCGATTTTTTTATTGCGCTCTTCGATTTGTTTGTTTTGTTCCGCGACCTGTTCGTTGGGCTGCTCGGCAACCGGTTCAGATGCTGCAACAGCAGGCGCAACGGCAGGTTTGACGTTGTGCGTGCGGATGTTGACCACGCCGGAACGCTTCGGTTGCAGACGGTTTGGCGTATCGGAATAGCTGTTGCCCGATGCGCCTTTCCAAGTGTAAACCTCGGCCGCACCGGTCAGGGCGGCGGAAGAGAGAAGGGCTGCTGTCAGACAGGTTTTGAGTGCGGAAGATTTCATGGATTTCCCTTATGTAAATGATGTTCTCATTCGACCTATTTTACTTGAAACTGCAATGCGTTGGCATATTTTTGTACTGCGGATCAAATCATGTAAAAAAATAACGTTAAAACATGTATTGCCAATGTTAGCATCAAGCCGGTGTGATATAATGCCGTGCATCTTGCACAAACTGAAAGACCGAGCATCATGCGTATTGTAGAAAAAGCCTATACTTTCGACGACGTTTTGTTGGTTCCAGCGCACTCAAACGTGCTACCTCGAGATGTCAAACTTCAAACCAAACTCACCCGCGATATCACGCTCAACCTCCCTCTACTTTCTGCTGCAATGGATACCGTTACCGAAGCGCGTCTGGCCATCTCTATGGCTCAAGAAGGCGGCATCGGCATTATCCATAAAAACATGACGCCGGAGTTGCAAGCGCGTGCCGTTTCCAAAGTGAAGCGCCATGAGAGCGGCGTGGTGAAAGATCCCGTTACCGTTGCGCCGACCGCATTGATCCGCGAAGTCTTGGAAATGCGCGCACAACGCAAACGTAAAATGTCCGGTCTGCCTGTTGTTGAAAACGGCAAAGTGGTTGGTATCGTAACCAACCGCGACCTGCGTTTTGAAAACCGTGTCGATCTGCCGGTTTCTGCCATCATGACCCCTCGCGACCGTTTGGTTACCGTTCCTGAAGGTACCAGCATCGATGAAGCCCGCGAAATCATGCATGCGCACAAAGTTGAGCGCGTTTTGGTATTGAACGACCAAGACGAACTCAAAGGTCTGATTACAGTTAAAGATATTCTGAAAACAACCGAATTCCCTAATGCCAACAAAGATGCCGAAGGCCGTCTGCGCGTCGGTGCCGCGGTGGGTACCGGCGGAGATACCGAAGAGCGCGTCAAAGCATTGGTAGAAGCCGGCGTGGACGTGATTGTGGTCGATACTGCCCACGGCCATAGCCAAGGCGTTATCGATCGCGTGCGCTGGGTAAAAGAAACCTATCCGCACATTCAAGTCATCGGCGGCAACATCGCGACTGCTAAAGCCGCTTTGGATTTGGTGGCTGCCGGTGCGGATGCCGTTAAAGTCGGTATCGGCCCAGGCTCGATTTGTACGACCCGTATCGTGGCAGGCGTGGGCGTGCCTCAGCTGACTGCGATTCACAATGTTTCCGAAGCCCTGAAAGGTACAGGCGTTCCCCTGATTGCCGATGGCGGTATCCGCTTCTCCGGCGATATTGCCAAAGCTCTGGCAGCAGGTGCATATAGCGTCATGCTCGGCGGTATGTTTGCCGGTACGGAAGAAGCACCGGGCGAAATCGAACTCTACCAAGGCCGCTCTTACAAGTCTTACCGCGGCATGGGTTCGTTGGGTGCGATGAGTCAAGGCTCTGCCGACCGCTACTTCCAAGACAAAACCGACAGCACAGACAAATATGTTCCTGAAGGCATCGAAGGCCGCGTTCCTTACAAAGGCCCGATCGTGAACATTATCCACCAGCTGACCGGCGGTCTGCGCTCCAGCATGGGTTATTTGGGTTGCGCCAATATTGCTGAAATGCACGAGAAAGCAGAATTTGTGGAAATCACTTCTGCCGGTATGAGCGAATCTCACGTTCACGACGTACAAATCACTAAAGAAGCACCTAACTACCATCGTTAAACCAGTATAAAAAGGTCGTCTGAAAATATTTCAGACGGCCTTTCTGTTTTTATAAGGTTTTAAAAATGAAGAGAATATTGCTTGCCGCCGTTATGCTTAGTATTTGGGGCGTGGTATTTGCAGAATAATTGGGGAGACAAACGCTTCACGCGCTCAAACCAGAGTGCATCTGTTGAAATGACATGTATCAACTAGTACGTTTTGAACTGAGCGATTAAACCAAGTTTCAGACGGTCTTTTAAAAATCGCATTACAATAAGCCAAAATTAAAAACACATTCCATTATGTCCAAAAAAATCCTGATTATTACCCCAAGCTGGATTGGCGACTGCGTCATGACCCAACCGCTTTATCGCCGTTTGCATGAGCTGCATCCCGGCTGCACTATTGATGCTTTTGCGCCCAAATGGTCGATGGCCGTATTTGAGCGCATGCCTGAAATCAACCGTGTGATGGAAAACCCGTTTGGACATGGTGCATTGGAATTGAAAAAACGCTGGCGTATCGGGCGTGAATTGGGAAAAGAAGGCTACGATCAAGTGATTGTTTTGCCCGGTTCGCTCAAATCCGCCATTATTGCCTTGGCTACGGGCATTAAGCAGCGTACGGGCTACGTCGGCGAATCGCGCTATTTTTTGCTGAACGATATCCGCAAGTTGGATAAGGCCGCGTTGCCTCTGATGGTTGACCGCTATACTGCGCTGGCGCATCCGACCCAAGCGGATTTTAACGGGCATTCCGATAATCCGTGTTTCACGATTGATCCTGAAAGCCGTCAAGCCGCTTTGTCAAAACATGGTTTGATGACAGATAAACCGATTTTGGCATTTTGTCCCGGTGCGGAATATGGCCCGGCCAAGCGTTGGCCTGCGCGTCATTTTGCCGAACTCGGCCGCCGATATTTAGCCGAGGGTTGGCAGGTTTGGCTGTTTGGTTCTCAAAAAGATTTTGATATTGCAGATGAAATCAACCGACTTTCAGACGGCCTGTGTACCAATCTTTGCGGCAAAACCAATCTTCCTGAAGCCATTGATCTGTTGTCTTGCGCCGATACGGTCGTGTGCAACGACAGCGGTCTGATGCACCTTGCGGCTGCGCTTGATCGGAAATTGGTTGCGGTTTACGGCTCATCCAGCCCTGACCATACGCCGCCTCTAAGCCAAAAGGCAAAAATCGTCAGTTTGAATTTGGATTGCTCGCCTTGTTTCAAACGCGAATGTCCGTTAGGGCATACGGATTGTTTGAATAAGCTGACGCCGGATAGGGTGCAAAAAGCGGCGGAAGAGCTGGCTCGTTCGGCGTAATCCAATAAAAATTAGATGGAAAACAGCAAAGGGTGGATTTGAGTCTGTCCTTTTAATCTTTCGTTTCTTTTATTTTGGGGCTGTACTAGATTAGCAGATATGTTACCCATCGAAATATGAAGATAACGCACTGCAAATTAAAGAAAAAAGCACAGAAAGAACTGCTCCGTTTTTTTGTATTGGAAGTTACCACCCGTTCTGCCGCCGATATTTTGGGTATCCATCCCAATTCAGCAGCACTGTTCTACCGTAAAATCCGCACGGTTATCAACTATCATTTGGCCTTGGCTGCCGATGAGGTTTTTGAGGGCTCTGTCGAACTGGACGAAAGCTATTTCGGCGGACGGCGTAAAGGCAGACGTGGTCGCGGTGCGGCAGGAAAAGTGATTGTCTTCGGCATTCTGAAACGCAACGGACGGGTCTATACCGTTGTGGTGGATAATGCCAAGTCTGAAACGTTACTCCCTGTCATTAAAAAGAAAATCATGCCGGACAGCATTGTTTACACGGATAGCCTGAGCAGCTACGACAAGTTGGACGTGAGCGGTTTCATCTATTACCGCATCAACCATTCCAAGGAATTTGCAGACCGTCAGAACCACATTAACGGCATTGAGAATTTTTGGAATCAGGCAAAACGTGTCTTGCGAAAATACAACGGAATCGATCGCAAATCTTTCCCGCTGTTCTTGAAAGAATGCGAATTTCGATTTAACTTCGGCACACCGTCCCGGCAGCTAAAAATCCTGCGGGATTGGTGTGGAATTTAGAGCTAATCTAGTACAGCCCCTTTATTTTTTAACAAAAGGCCGTCTGAAAATTATATTTCAGACGGCCTTTTTTTGGTTTGAAATCAATACATCCGATTATTTTTGATGCAGATTGTAAACGTATTCGACTTCTTCGCGGCTGCCCATGAATACGGCAACACGTTGGTGCAGGCCGGTAGGTTGGATGTCGAGCATGGCTTCGATGGCGTTATTTGATGCGCCGCCGGCTTGTTCCATAATCAGGCTCATCGGGTTGGCTTCGTACATCAAGCGCAGTTTGCCCGGTTTGGATGGGTCTCGTTTGTCTTGCGGATACATGAATACGCCGCCGCGCATCAGGATGCGGTGAATTTCGGCAACCATGCTGGCTACCCAGCGCATATTGTAGTTTTTGCCGCGTACGCCGGTTTCTCCTGCCAGCAATTCGTCAATGTATTGTTGAACAGGGGCGAACCAATGTCTTTGGTTGGACATATTGATGGCGAATTCTTTAGTGGATTCGGGAACGCGCGGATTTTCTTTGGTCAGCAGGAATTGGTTGGCATCGTCCAAAGTGAAGACGAACACACCGTGACCGACAGTCAGTACCAGTTGGGTTTGCGGACCGTATAAAACATAACCTGCGGCTACTTGATTGCGGCCTTTTTGTAGGAAAGACTCGGTAGTCAATGCGCCTTCAGGTTTCGCCAAGATGGAGAAGATGGTGCCGACGGAGATGTTGACGTCGATATTGGAAGAGCCGTCCAGCGGATCAAACAATACCAAATAGCCGCCGTTTTCGTGTGTGGCGACATAGGTGTCTTCTTCTTCGCTGGCAAGGCCTGCGATGTTGGCATTGGCTTTTAAAACATCAATCATGATGTTGTTGGCGATGACGTCAAGTTTCTTTTGGTCTTCGCCTTGGATGTTGCCGGTACCTGCCATGCCCAAAACGCCGGAAAGCGCGCCGAGGCGGACTTTGGCGTTGATGTCCAAACAGGCTGAGGCCACGGATTCCAATACGCTGGCCAGCTCTTGTGGCAGTTTGTGTTCGGGCAGGTGTTGGGCTAAGAATTGGCTCAATGTATTCATGGTTTCACTCTTTTCCTAAGTTTGAATCGAATATTTTTCAATTTCAGGCCGTCTGAAAACGGTGTGTTTATTTGGTTTTGCTGTCAGCCATGCCTAAAACTTCTTTAGTGCAGGCGATGCTGGTGTCTTTGATGCGTTTTTTCAGCTCGTCACTCATGGAGTCGCTGCCGCCCAAAAGCGATGTCGCTTCTTCAGGATTGATTTGGTCGACTGTTTTTTCGCCGATACAGCGGCAGATTTTTTCAGTGGTCGCGGAATCAAACGGGCTTTTTCCGGAAGCTTTTTCTACACAGGCTTCGGTTGCCGAGCGGACAAATTCGGTGCGGAAACTTTGGGTAAATTCTTCTTTAAATTCGTTTTTTACAGATTCGCTGCACGCGCAAAGCAGGAGTGTGCAGGCTAGGGGTGTGCGTATATTCATGAGTGGACGGTCGTTAATTGTTATGTTGTGAATTGTAGTGGAAAAAGGCTTAAGTATAAAGGGTTAAGGCCGTCTGAACAGGTATGGCGGCAAAATCGAAGTGCTTGGGTATGCGTTCAGACGGCAGCGTTTATTTCGTTTTGCTTTCCAATACATAATGCGCGCCGGCATCTTGCGCCAAAATTTTGGTAAGTTCGGGCAGATTGTTTGGCAGCTGTTCGGCAAGCATATAGGGCGGGTTGATGACGAACATACCGCTGCCGTGCATACCGAAGCCGTCACTGCGCGGCGTATGGACATGAAGCTCGGCGTGTAGATAGTTGTCGGGAGCGATTTTTTTGAGTTCGTCCGGCAGTTTGCGGCTTTCTTCGCGGCTCAGGCAGGGATACCAAACCATGTAGCAGCCGGTTTCAAAGCGTTTCAAGGCATCTTTCAAAACTTGGACGACACGGCGGTAGTCTTGTTTGCCTTCGTAGGGCGGATCAATTAAGACGGCGGCGCGGCGGGGCGGAGGAGGCAAGAGTGAAATCAGGCCTTGATAACCGTCTGCTTGGCTGACCTGCACTTTACGCGGCGGACGGACTTCGCGCATATTGTTTTGCAAATGAACAAAATCGGCAGGGTGCAGCTCAAAGAGGCGCATTTTGTCGCTGTCGCGCGTGAGCGCCTGTGCCAGCCAAGGCGAGCCGCAGTAAAGGTTGTCTTGCGGCAGTATTTGTTTCAGACGGCCTACAAATTCGGCCAATTCGGCAGGCAGCTTGTCAGCTTGTTCCAAGAGCGCAATGCCTTGTTTGTATTCGCCGACTTTTTGCGCTTCATCACCGCTCAAATCATACAAACCGGCACCGCTGTGCGTATCGATATACCAATAAGGCTTGTCTTTGCGGTTGAAATATTCGAGGACGAGGAAGAGGGTAAAGTGCTTGAGCATATCGGCATGGTTGCCGGCATGGAAGGCGTGGCGGTAGCTGAGCATGATCGGGCTGCGGAAATAAAAATCCGATTATACCCCAAACCATCGCCACCACCGCTTTCAGACGGCCTTTGTGCCTGGAAAATGCTACAATATCCGCCTTATCGTACCATCGGAAAGAAGACATCATGTTTACAGGCATCGTACAAGGCATGGGCAAAATTACAGACATCGCCCAACCTTCGCCCGACTTTCGTACCCACACTGTCGAGCTGCCCCCCGAAATCGCCGACAATCTGCAAACCGGCGCCTCTGTCGCCAACAACGGCTGCTGCCTGACCATTACCCGAATCGACGGCAACAAAGTCAGCTTTGATTTGATGGACGAGACTTTACGCAAAACCAATCTTGGCAGCTTGAAAGTCGGCGACAGTGTCAATTTGGAACGCGCGGCGCGGTTTGGCGATGAAATCGGCGGTCATGTGATGAGCGGCCATGTGATGGCGGTTACCCGAATTTCCCGTATCGAATCCAGCGAGTTCAACCGCACAGTTTGGTTTGAGCTGCCGGAAAACCTTAAGCCCTACATTTTGACCAAAGGCTTTGTCGGTTTGGACGGTTGCAGCCTGACCATAGGCGAAGTCAGCGACAGCGAATTTTGCGTACACCTGATTCCGGAAACGCTGGAGCGTACCCTGTTTGGCAGCCGCAAGGAAGGCGACCTCATCAATATTGAAATCGATCCGCAAACCCAAGCCGTTGTCGATACCGTTATGCGAGTATTGGCGCAAAAGGCCGTCTGAAAAAAAGAAAGCCAAAATGAAATTATCCAATTTTTTGAAAAAAGCCAATTCCGTTTTAAACCGTCTGGATTTAATCCTGCCTGACGAAGCCGGTAAAACCGACTGGCGCGCTTTGGCCTACCGTTGGCACAGCGTGGGCAAAAAAGGTATTTTGGAAAGCCTGCCGCGTCCGCATACGTTTCCTTTGAGCAGATTGGCGGCAGTCGGTTCGCAAACCGACAGGCTGAAACGCAATACCGAGCAATTTTTGGCAGGCCGTCCGGCAAATAATGTCTTGATGACCGGCGCGCGCGGTACGGGTAAATCTTCCTTGGTTAAAGCATTGTTGCACGAATACGCCGAGCGCGGCCTGCGACTGATTGAGGTGGACAAAAGCGATTTGATCAGCTTGCCGGCTTTGTTGACGTTGTTGTCCGAGCGCCCTGAGAAGTTTATCGTTTTCTGCGATGATTTGTCGTTTGAAACCGGCGATGAGACCTATAAAGCCTTGAAAACTGCTTTAGACGGTGGACTGTCGCAACGTTGCACCAATGTTTTGGTTTATGCCACTTCCAACCGTCGTCATTTAATTCCCGAATACATGGATGAAAACGGCGGTACTACGGGCACTCGCGGCGAAATCCATCAGAAAGAGGCCGTTGAGGAGAAAATCTCCCTTTCCGACCGCTTCGGCTTATGGCTGAGTTTTTATCCTTTCGATCAAAACGATTATTTGACCGCCGTAGCTAACTGGTTGGACGATTTCAATGTGCCTTTTGACGATACGGCGCGCCAAGCCGCGTTGCAATGGGCGCAAATGCGCGGCAGCCGTTCAGGCCGCTCGGCATGGCAGTTTGCCTGCGACTGGGCAGGCCGGTTGCCGGAAGAAAGAGTGTTGGATTAAGGCTGAAAAAAGCAAAGGCCGTCTGAATATGGTTTCAGACGGCCTTTTTGTATTTTTATTTATCCATCAGCGTAAGCATGAAGACAACCATTGCTGGCGTTGGCGCGGATTGAGCAGATGGTAGAGGCGGTATTGGATTTCCATTTCATCCACAGCATAGTCCATGCTGGAGAGGTAGCGGTTTTCAACATAATCGCGGGCGGCGTTTGAATCGAATGAGTCGCCGGAGAGGATTTTGATGATGGTTTGACGACGGTTGCGGTCGGAGCGTACGGTTTTGCGGTAGGCTTTATCGTTGATTTGTTTGAAGTCGGTACGCAGGCGGCGCAGGGCGGCGTGTTGGTCGGCCGATAAATTGAGCTGTCGGATGTCGCAATTCGGGTGGAAGTCGTCCAAAGTGGCCAGAAACGGACTGGCGTGTGCAGGCAGACTGGAACAGAGTAGGGCAAGTGCTAAGAAAATAAAAGTCGGATAGCGGGAAAGTGCAACAGACACGGTGTTTTCCTAATGTTTCATCAGGTTTGGAAATATAACCGATAAGCGTGTGAAAGGCAGTATCAATGCAGTTAACTTTTGTTAATGATGTTAGATTTTTTTGCACATGTATGTAATCTAATAATTTATTTTCAAAGCCTTACTATGTGATTATAAGTTTCATTAATGTATATGAAATGTAAATTCATAAAAATGACGGCAGAGATGTTGTCGGCAGCATACAACATAGGGTTAAAAATGCGATAATGACAAAGGAACACACTTTAGGAGAATAAACATGACCGACTACCGTATTGCCCCCAGTATTTTGTCTGCCGATTTTGCCCGCTTGGGCGAAGAGGTTGGCGAAGTTATCCGCGCCGGTGCGGATTTGATTCATTTTGACGTGATGGACAACCATTATGTACCGAATCTGACTTTCGGCCCTATGGTTTGCGCGGCTTTGAAACCGTATGCAACCATGCCGGTCGATGTGCATTTGATGGTTGAGCCGGTGGACGATTTGATTCATGCGTTTGCCAAAGCCGGTGCCAATATCATTACTTTCCATCCCGAAGCCAGCCGCCATGTCGACCGCAGCTTGGGTTTGATTAAAGAATACGGCTGTCAGGCTGGTTTGGTATTGAATCCTGCTACGCCGGTCAATATTCTGGAAAACGTTTTGGATAAACTGGATATGGTGTTGCTGATGTCGGTCAACCCGGGCTTTGGCGGACAAAGTTTTATTCCGAATACGCTGGGGAAAATCCGCAAAGTGCGCGAGATGTTGGATGAGTATGAACGGCAAAGC
The DNA here is from genome assembly GCF_051957355.1 of Neisseria sp. P0018.S001. NCBI lineage: Bacteria > Pseudomonadati > Pseudomonadota > Betaproteobacteria > Neisseriales > Neisseriaceae > Neisseria > Neisseria sp. P0018.S001. The sequence goes on from NZ_JBQCWN010000001.1 coordinate 275,152, forward strand.
GGCCGCCATATCGCATTGGAAGTCGATGGCGGCGTGAAGACAGACAATATTGCTGAAATTGCGGCGGCAGGTGCGGATACGTTTGTTGCCGGCTCGGCGATTTTTGGCAAACCGGATTACAAAGCCGTTATTGATGAAATGCGTCAACAGTTGGCGCAAGTCGGATAACTAAGCCGGGATATTCTTGGTTTCCAAACTTTAAATAATCAATGTTTAATATTAAAGGCCGTCTGAAATGATTTTCAGACGGCCTTTTGTTTTAGCCTAAACCCTTATAGCGGCCATTTCAATGCAGGATTGCTTTCAATGACTGCTTTGAATTGGTTTTGAATACGCTCAATCGCTTCTTGCGTATCCGCTTCAAAACGCAATACCAAAATCGGCGTGGTATTGGAAGCACGCATCAGGCCGAAGCCGTCAGGGAATTCAACGCGCAAGCCGTCGATGGTGATGATTTCGGTCACACCTTCAAACTTGGCATTGGCAGCCAGCTCTTCAATCACTTTGTGGCCGTTGCTGCCTTCGGGCAGGTCGATGTTGAGTTCCGGAGTGGAAATGCTTTGCGGCAGCTTGTTCAACACTTCGGACGGATTGTCGAAGGCAGACAGGATTTCCAAGAGGCGTGCGCCGGCATACATACCGTCGTCGAAGCCGTACCAGCGTTCTTTAAAGAAAACGTGGCCGCTCATTTCTCCGGCAACCAGTGCACCGGTTTTTTTCATGGTGGATTTGATGAAGCTGTGGCCGGTTTTTTCCATCACAGGATCGCCGCCGTGTTCTTTAATCCAAGGTGCGAGCAGGCGGGTGGATTTGACGTCGAAAATCACTTTGGCTTTAGGATTGCGGCTCAACACGTCTTGCGCGAAAAGCATCAGTTGGCGGTCTGGATAGATGATGTTGCCGTCTTTGGTGACCACGCCCAAGCGGTCGGCATCGCCGTCAAATGCCAAGCCGATTTCAGCATTGCCGTTTTTGAGCTCGACGATGAGGTCTTGCAGGTTTTTCGGTTTGGACGGATCAGGGTGGTGATTAGGGAAATTGCCGTCCACTTCGCAGAAAAGTTCGGTCACTTCGTTGCCCAAACCTTTGTAGAGTTTGCCTGCAAATGCGCCGCCGACACCGTTGCCCGCGTCAATCACGATTTTCATCGGGCGTTTGATTTTGATGTGGCCGACGATGTTGTTGTGGTATTCGCCGGAGATGTCTTTTTCGGTTACGCTGCCTTGTTTGTCGGCGGCAACAAAACCGTCTTTCTCAACAATAGCTAAAAGTTCTTGAATGGCTTCGCCTGCGAGCGTGTCGCCGCCGAGCATCATTTTGAAACCGTTGTAATCGGGCGGATTGTGGCTGCCGGTAATCATCACGCCGCTGCCGCCGCATTCGTTGATGGCTGCGAAGTAAAGCATAGGAGTGGCAACCATGCCGACGTTGAGGACATCGATGCCGCTGTCTGTAAAACCGCGTTGAATTTGTGCCATCAGGCCGGGGCCGCTCAAACGGCCATCGCGGCCGAGTGCGATGCGGGTAATGCCTTTTTCGGAGGCTTTGGTGGCAATGGCTTTGCCGATTAAGTAGGCAGCTTCGTCAGTCAGAGTTTTACCGACGATGCCCCGGATGTCGTAGGCTTTGAAAATGTCGCGGGCGATATTTGCCATGTGGATTTCCTTTAAATTTAAGTGGAAATAATGGGGTTTATTCTAACACGGCTAAAAGGCCGTCTGAAAAAATCAGACGGCCTTTTGTCGTTACATCAAAGAACAGTGTTGTTTGGACGAATCAATTGTTGAAAGTGTTGCACTGGTTGATGTCGCCGCTTTCCAAACCGCGCTTGAGCCAAGTCATGCGTTCTTCGGACGAGCCATGGGTAAAGCTGTCGGGAACGACATAGCCCTGCGCCTGTTTCTGCAAGCGGTCGTCGCCGACGGATTCGGCGGCAAGCATCGCTTTTTGAATGTCTTCTGTTTTGAAGATATTGTTGTTGATGGCGTAGTGTCCCCAAATACCGGCGAAGCAGTCGGCCTGCAATTCGAGTTTGACGGAAAGGGCATTGGCCTCTTTTTTGCCGACTTGCTGTTGCATTTTGTGGATTTTAGGCAGAATGCCGAGCAGGTTTTGAACGTGATGGCCGACTTCATGGGCAATAACGTAGGCAAACGCGGCATCGCTGGCGGATTCGAGCTTGGTGCGCATGTCTTCGTAGAAACTCAAATCCAAATAAACTCTTTGGTCGCCCGGACAGTAAAACGGGCCCATGGCAGATTGGCCCGTACCGCAGGCGGTGGACGTACTGCCTTCATACAACACCATGGTTGTCGGTGTGTAGTGTTGGCCGTGTTGCTGGAAATATTTACTCCATGTTTTTTCGGTATTAGCAAGGACGACACGGGACAGTTCTTTCAACTCGGCTTCTTGTTGGCTGTCGAGTCGGGAAGCTTGCTGGGTAGGAATGCCCATCGAAGATGAGCCGCCAACCAAACCGCTCAAATCCACGCCGTAATATGCGCCGATCAAAACCACGATAATGCCGAGTATGCCCGGCGTTTTACCGCTGCCGCCGCCACGGCTTCCGCGGCGATCTTCGACGTTTTGGCTTTGTTCACGACCTTTCCAATCCATAATGCGTATCCTGTGTAATTTTCATGCGGCGGATTATACTATGGAATGTCAAATGTGTTTGATCGAATTGTGAATATTGCTTGAGGCCGTCTGAAAATGCGGCATCGGGAAAGTGAAAACGGCAGTATCTTTCAGACGGCCTTGGTGTTTGTTAGAATGAACAAACCTACTATTGGGAGATATAAGATGAAAGTCAGCAGTAAAGCTATTGTCAACGGCGAATTTGAAGACAAATACGGCAAGCGCGGCAGCCAGTTCAGCCCGAGCGGTATGCCTTCTTATTCGATTCCTTTTGAGATTGAAGATGCGCCTGAAGGAACAAAATCGTTTGCCGTGGTGCTGGAAGACAAAGATGCCATTTCAGCATCCGGCTTCGTATGGACGCATTGGTTGATTTCGGATTTGAAACGCACTTCCGTGGCAGAAAATGAAAGTATTTCTGCAACAGATTTCACACAGGGCGCGAACACTTGGGCGAGTGCGTTGGGTAAATTTGAAATTGAAGAGGCTTCTTTTTACGGCGGTATGGCACCACCGAACAACCGCCATCGTTATGAACTGATTGTGTACGCGCTGGATACTGTTTTGGATTTACCGCGCGGTTTCCGCTTTAATGAGCTGCATTTTGCCATGCAGGGTCATGTCTTGGATTCGGCATGCGTGGTCGGTACTTATGATGTGTGACGGTATGCGTCATTATTGAAAAACAGCCTATCCGGTTTTAATTCGGACAGGCTGTTTTTATGGGAAATCAAATCAATTAAACCACTTCGGCTTTAGTGATGATGACTGGTTCGCTCGGTACGTCGTCGTGGTAGCCGTGACGTTTGGTAGAAACGCCTTCGATGGCATCGACAACGTCAAAACCGTCAACGACTTTACCGAATACGGCATAGCCCCAGTCTTGGACTACGGTTTTGCCGTACAGCTCTTTAGAACGGAAGTTCAGGAAAGCGTTGTCGGCAGTGTTGATGAAGAATTGCGCGCTGGCAGAATGAGGATCGGAAGTACGCGCCATGGCGATGGTGTATTTTTCGTTAGGCAAACCGTTGGACGCTTCGTTTTGAATCGGATCGCGGGTTTCTTTTTCGTTCATGTTTTCATCCATGCCGCCGCCTTGAATCATGAAGCCTTTGATGACGCGGTGGAAGATTACGCCGTCGTAGAAGCCGTCTTTAACGTATTGCTCGAAGTTTTTAGCTGTAACGGGGGCTTTGTCGAAATCGAGTTCGATTTTGATATCGCCTTTGTTGGTGTGCAGGATAATCATGGGTTTCCTTTCGTTAGAATCCGGTTTTGAATCATTCGTTAAATTGTGTCTGAACGACAAACTTCAAGGCCGTCTGAAAAATATTCTTTCAGACGGCCTGGGATATGGTTTTACGGGTTTACGGCATCAGGACGAAATAAGCCCACAGCGCAACCAATACGATACAGAGGACGTTCAGCAATAAGCCAACGTTCATCATTTCGCGTTGCTTAATCAAGCCTGTACCGAACACAATCGCGTTAGGCGGCGTGGCAACCGGCAGCATGAAGGCACAAGATGCGCCAATGCCGATGACGAATACCAAGACTTGTTCGGGCAGACCCATTTGTGCGGCGATGCTGGCGAAAATAGGTACAAGCAAGGCGGCGGAAGCCGTGTTACTGGTGAACTCGGTCAGGAAGATGATGAAGGCGGCAACCACGAAAATCACCAGCAATGCAGGAGAATGGGAGAACGTGGAAGCAACTTGCTGACCCAGAGCTTCAGATGCGCCGGAAGATTGCAGCAATGCGCTCAAGCTGATACCGCCACCGAAGAGCATCAATACACCCCAGTCGGTATTGCGGGCAACTTCTTTCCATTGCGCCACGCCGAATACGACGACGGCAACGGCGGCAATCAGGGCAATAACGGTATCAGGGTTGGAAATACCAAATGCGGCTTTGATTTTGGAGCTGAATACCCAAGCGATGGCGGCTGCCAAGAAAATCAACAGCGCGATAACGCGGTGCAAAGTCCAAGGGATAGATTCGGCTTTAACTTCTACACGCTCGTTCAAATTAGGTTTGAGGATGACGTACATGGAGAACAGCATCAGCGGCAGAATCAACAGCATCATCGGCAGGCCGAGCTTCATCCAGCCGACGAAGTCCAAGTTTAGCGCTTTGGCGGCAATCATGTTCGGCGGAGAACCGACCACGGTGCCCAAGCCGCCGATACTGGCGCAGTAGGCGATACCGAGCAGGACGAAAACGTAGGTTTTGCGTTCTTTTTCTTGATCGAGGTGGCTCATCATACCCATTGCCAAAGGCAGCATCATCGCGGCAGTTGCAGTGTTACTGATCCACATAGACAGGAAGGCGGTAACGGCAAACAGCATCAACACGGCAACTTTCATATTGCCACGGGACAGGCGCAACAGGCTGACAGCGATTTTACGGTCGAGACGCTGCATGTGCAGGGCGGTTGCAAGCGCGAAGCCGCCGAAGAAGATGTAAATCGTCGGGTCGGAGAAACCGGCCATCGCTTTTTTGATGTCCATATCCGGGAAACCGAGTACAACGGCAAGGATAGGGATCATCAGTGCGGTAACGGTAATGTGTACGGCTTCGGTAAACCAAAGTGCCGCAACGAAAATCAACAGCGCGATACCTTTGTTGGCATCGGGGCTGTAGGGAAGGATGTAATAAATGCCGAAGCAGACAACAGCAGAGATAATGGTCGTCAGCAGTCCTTTAAAGTCGGTAATCGGCTTCTGCGCACTGAGAAGCTCGACGTTCTCAGGATGCTGAGTCTTATCCTTGGCGTTTAAGTCCATGATGTATTCCTCTGAAACATGATTGGTTTTTCTTTTCAGCCGTACGTTCAGACGGCCTAATAGGCGACAGTATATTTGTAATTTGATGTAGTGTAAACAAATTGTAAATTGTTTTTTAGAAATGAAATGAAAACCGGATAAGCAGCAAGAAAACTGCTTATCCGGCGGAATGAAGATCCATCGTGAGTTAATAAGAATCAGGACAAATCGGTAAAACTGCCAAAATTACGGCAGGGTCAGTAATACCATCCTGATTTATATGGATTTAAACATTTTGCGTCAGATTGTCTTGTTCCTTAAACAATAAACCGCAAACGGCCAGACCTGCCGCTGCCAGCAAGGCTCCAGCAATGCCGATATTGGAAAGGCCGAACCAAGTGGTCACATAATGCCCCAAAAGCGCACCGCCGCCGATACCGACGTTGTACAAACCTGAATAAATTGAGTTGGCCACATCTGTTGCATCCGAGGCGAATGCCAAGACTTTCGACACCATGCCCAAGCTGACGATGACGATGGCCACGCCCCAAATAAACACCAGCGCGTATACCGCATAAGGGAAAGCGGCAAACGGCAGAAGCAGCAGGGCGGATAGCAGGATGACCGCCACCGCGCCGAGCATAAACAAACGTTGCGCTTTGGCAAACCATTTGCCGAATAGATAAGATGCGGCAAATCCTGCCAAACCGTACAGGCTTAAGACTATTGTTACTTGTTCTGCCTTAAATCCGCCAACTTGCAACACAAAAGGCTCGATATAGCTGTATGCCGTGAAATGTGCCGTAATAATCAACACCGTCATTGCATAGAGCAGCATCAGGTTGCGGCGTTTGAACAAACTCGGCAGACTGCTTAAAGAGCCGGTATTTTGGCTTGGTAAAGCAGGCAGGTTTTTGGCCAACACCAGCATTACGCCGGCAGCACAGACCCCGATCAGCAGGAAGCTGAGCTGCCAGCCGAAGTATTGCCCGACCACGCGCCCCAGCGGAATACCCAAAACCATCGCCAAAACCGTACCCGTACTGAGCAAGCCCAGAGCCTGATTGGTTTTGCCCGTGGGCGCAAGCCGTACCGCCAAAGAAGCCGTAATCGACCAAAAGACCGCGTGTGTCAGCGCAATCCCGATACGGCTGACCAAGAGGATGTTGAAGTTCCAAGAAAAGAACGACAGCGCGTGAAACAGCGCAAACAGTGCAAACAGCATCAGCAATAATTTGCGCCGTTCGATGTTTTTCGTCATCAGCATCAGCGGCAGCGATAGGAGCGCAACAATCCATGCATACACCGTAATCATCATGCCCACTTCCGTTGCCGGTTTGCCAAAGCTCTGACCGATGTCGCTCAAAAGCGCAATCGGAATGTATTCGGTGGTATTGAAAATAAATGCACCCACCGCCAGCGCGCATACGCTAACCCATTGTTTGAATGTTGAAGTCATTATTATGTCCGTTTGATGAAGCAAAGGGCGTTATTGTACGCCTATCTGCATTTTTCAGACGGCCTTAATGAAGAATTTGCAAGCTGTTTGTGTAAGGAGTAAAGTATTTGGCAACTATATTTGTTTGAATGAAAGGAAATACAAATGCAAACTGTTACCCTCAATATCGACGGCATGACCTGCGGCGGCTGCGTGAAAAGCGTAACCCGTCTTTTGGAAGGCGTAGAAGGCGTGGAAAAAGCAGAAGTCAGCTTGGAAAACAAAAATGCAGTGATTACTTTTGATGAAAGCAAGACAGATACCGATGCGCTGATTGATGCCGTAGAAGACGGCGGATACGATGTGGCTTTGTAACCGATAAGCGTATTTTGAAAAGGCCGTCTGAAACGCTTCAGACGGCCTCTGTCTCTTGATAACTTACTTTTTGCCATTATTTGGATTACACCGCCACACGGGTAAACAAAAGTTTTCGCGCATATCTGAAGCAAAGCGGCGGCAAGTGGCTGCCGTATTACGACGAGGCCTGTACCAAACCGTTAGCGGCCGACTAAGGCTACCTGAAACTTTTCAGGTAGCCTGTTTCTATTCTGCCCAAGCCGCCTAACTCTCCTCCAGCCCGGCCAAAATCGAACAATCCGGGAAGTCGTCTCCCGCGCAGGCATCGTGCCAACGTTGCAGCTCGGCCACCATGCCCTGCAAGCGTTCGATTTTGGCTTCCAGCTCGGCGATGTGCCGCGCGGTGAGCGTTTTCACTTCGCGGCTGGTGCGCTGCGGGTTGTGTTGCAGGCTCAAAAGCTGCCCGATCTGCGGCAGCGAAAAGCCCACTTCCCGCGCATGGCGGATAAAGCGCAGCCGGACAAGGTCGGCCTGTCCGTAGCGGCGGTAGCCCGCTTCGCTGCGCGCGGCCGGGGCGATTAGGCCGTGCTTTTCGTAGTCGCGGATTTGTTTGGCGGAAAGGCCGCTCTCGGCCGCGGCCTGGCTGATGTTCATCATGATGCTTGACCTTTACTTCGGGTAAAGCTTTATAGTGGCGGCACTTAGCGGGAAAGCAAGAGCAGACCCATCATTTCAGGTTACCTGAAAGCTTTGGCTGCAACGGGCTTTAAAACCTCAGCCTCATTCCAACAGAAAGGAAACCCTATGCAAACCATCACATTAAACATCGAAGGCATGACCTGCGGCGGTTGCGTGAAAAGCGTTACCAGCATCCTCGAAGGCGTAAACGGCGTGGACAAGGCCGAAGTGAGCCTGGAAAACAAGAACGCCGTCGTGGAATTCGACCCCGCCCAAACCAACCCCGCCGCGCTGATAGAAGCGGTGGAAGACGGCGGCTTTGATGCGGCTTTGTAAATCGAATCGCAACAAATCGACTGCAACACCCCAAAGGCTACCTGAAAACCCTGCTCCGCTTTTTTCAGGTAGCCCAACCACATTCAGAAGGAAGAAACCATGCAACAAAAAGTCCGTTTCCAAATCGAAGGCATGACCTGTCAGGCCTGCGCTTCGCGCATTGAAAAAGTGTTGAACAAAAAAGATTTTGTCGAATCGGCAGGGGTAAACTTTGCCAGCGAGGAGGCGCAGGTTACGTTTGACGACAGCAAAACTTCCGCTGCCGACATCGCCAAAATCATTGAGAAAACCGGTTACGGCGCAAAGGAAAAAACGGAAGATACATTGCCGCAACCTGAAGCAGAACACCATATCGGCTGGAGGCTGTGGCTTTTGCTGGCCATTAATATTCCGTTTTTAATCGGCATGGCAGGCATGATGATCGGGCGGCACGATTGGATGATTCCGCCTGTATGGCAGTTTGTGCTGGCAAGCGTGGTGCAGCTTTGGCTGGCCATCCCGTTTTACAAAAGCGCGTGGGCAAGCATTAAGGGCGGGTTGGCGAACATGGACGTGCTGGTTACCATCGGCACGGTATCGATTTACCTGTATTCCGTTTATATGCTGTTTTTCAGCCCGCACGCGGCGCACGGCATGGCACACGTGTATTTTGAAGTAGGCGTGATGGTGATCGGTTTTGTGTCGCTGGGCAAATTTTTGGAACACCGCACCAAAAAATCCAGCCTGAACAGCTTGGGCTTGCTGCTCAAGCTCACGCCGACCCAAGTCAACGTGCAACGCGATGGCGAATGGAAACAACTGCCCATCGACCAAGTACAAATCGGCGACCTTATCCGCGCCAACCACGGCGAACGTATTGCTGCCGACGGCATCATCGAAAGCGGCAGCGGCTGGGCGGATGAGAGCCATCTTACCGGCGAATCCAACCCCGAAGAGAAAAAGGCGGGCGGCAAAGTGTTGGCAGGCGCGCTGATGACCGAAGGCAGCGTGGTGTACCGCGCTACGCAGCTCGGCAGCCAAACCCTGCTCGGCGACATGATGAATGCGCTCTCTGAAGCACAAGGCAGTAAAGCACCGATTGCGCGCGTAGCCGATAAAGCGGCGGCGGTATTCGTGCCTGCCGTCGTGGGCATTGCGCTTTTGACTTTTATCGTTACTTGGCTGGTGAAAGGCGATTGGACGGTGGCGCTGATGCACGCCGTCGCCGTTTTGGTGATTGCCTGCCCGTGCGCGCTCGGTCTGGCAACGCCCGCCGCGATTATGGTCGGCATGGGCAAAGCAGTGAAACACGGCATTTGGTTTAAAGACGCGGCGGCAATGGAAGAAGCCGCCCACGTCGATGCCGTCGTACTGGACAAAACCGGCACGCTGACCGAAGGCAGGCCGCAGGTTGCCGCCGTCTATTGCGTGCCCGACAACGGCTTTGACGAAGACGCTTTATACCGCATCGCCGCCGCCGTCGAACAAAACGCCGCCCACCCGCTCGCCCGAGCCATCGTTTCCGCCGCCCAAGCGCGCGGCTTGGATATTCCCTCCGCGCAAGATGCGCAAACCGTTGTCGGCGCAGGCATTACCGCCGAAGTGGAAGGCGTGGGTTTGGTGAAAGCAGGCAAAGCCGAATTTGCCGAACTGACCTTGCCGAAGTTTTCAGACGGCGTTTGGGACATTGCAAGCATTGTTGCAGTCTCGGTCGATAACAAACCCGTCGGCGCATTCGCACTTGCCGACGCATTGAAAGCCGATACCGCCGAAGCTATAGGCCGTCTGAAAAAACACAATATCGATGTCTATATTATGAGCGGCGACAACCAAGGCACGGTCGAATACGTCGCCAAACAACTGGGCATCGCACACGCCTTCGGCAACATGAGTCCGCGCGACAAGGCAGCCGAAGTGCAGAAACTCAAAGCCGCCGGCAAAACCGTGGCGATGGTCGGCGACGGCATCAACGACGCCCCCGCGCTCGCCGCCGCCAACGTCAGCTTCGCCATGAAAGGCGGTGCGGACGTTGCCGAACACACCGCGTCCGCCACGCTGATGCAGCATTCGGTCAACCAGCTCGCCGATGCCCTGCTGGTGTCGCAGGCAACGTTGAAAAACATCAAGCAAAACCTGTTTTTCGCCTTCTTCTACAATATCTTGGGCATTCCGCTCGCCGCGCTCGGCTTTTTAAACCCCGTCATCGCAGGCGCGGCAATGGCGGCAAGCTCGGTTTCGGTATTGGGTAATGCCTTGCGCCTGAAACGGGTGAATATTGAGTGATAATATAAAGGCCGTCTGAAGACTGTTTTTTCAGACGGCCTTTAATCCATATTTTCTGATTTTGAGACTCAAGCGGGAGTTTGTTGTATGGACATGATGTTGTTTACCAATATTGTATTGATTGTTTTATGTATTTTCACCATGTTGCTGGTGTGGTCGCGCAACTGGAAACGCAAGCAGGCTTATTTTGAGAAAATCAAAAGCAATTCGGAAAACCTCAAGTGGGTCGGGCAGAATCTGACCGGTCAGGAATGGAAGGATTGGAAAACCGTGAGCGACCGTTTTGGGCTGCCTATATTGCAGGCCAAGCAATTAATTGATTTTTATAAAAACAGTCAGCGTTAATTGATGATTTGACGATAGAACTTGATTGAAGTTAAGGCCGTCTGAAATAGCACTCTTATAATAATATAAGTGATATTTCAGACGGCCTTGCTGTTGGTTCAAATAAAGGGAGGAGAACAAAAATGACCGTTTACTTACTCGGCGATTCCGTGCGGCTTGCTTCGGAGCCTTACACGCGTGCAGCTTTGCCTGAGGCGGAAATTGTTTCTCCATCGGAAAACTGCCGTTCGTCGCATGATGTGTTAGAGCATATCGGGCAATGGACAGAGGGCGCGACTGCGGGAGATATTATCCACATCAACTGCGGTTTGCACGATATCCGCTACAATCAAGGCTGTAACGGGCCGGTGGCCGATATAGAAACCTACCGCAGCAACCTGACCCAAATTTTCGATTATCTGAAACAGACAGGGGCAAAAATTATTTGGGCGAGCAGTACGCCGTTTTTGGAAAGCGTACACAATATCGTCAAACCCTCGCGCCGCTATCTGGCCGACTTGAAGGCCTATAACCGTGTGGCGGAGGATTTGGCAAGGCAATATGGTTTTACCGTCAATGATTTATACAGTCTGATGTTTGAGCAGGATTTGACCGATGTGATGCTGTGCGATGGACTTCATTTCAATGAGTTCGGCAGTAAGATGATAGGCGAGGCAGTAGCCGAAGCGATATTGAAACAGTTGTGCTAACTTGACGTAATCCATTTTTATTATGTTTTTAATATTGAGACAGACTTTAAGTTGCAACCCAATATCTATTGGGGTATAGTGATTACTCTTATCAACATGAAACTAAGAAGGAATAAATGATGACTGGCAAATTAGATCAAATCAGCGGTGAAGTAAAAGAGAAAGCCGGCGAAGTTCTTGACGATTCCAAACTCAAAGCTGAAGGCGTAGTTCAACAAGGCGTCGGTAAGACAAAAGAAGTTGCTGCGGATGCTAAAGAAAAAGCAGAAAACTTTGCAGGTGAAGCCAAAGAAAAAGCGGCGCACTTCGCAGGCGAGGCTAAAGAAAAAGTAGAAAACTTTGCAGGTGAAGCTAAAGAAAAAGCAGCTCATTTAGCCGGTGAAGCCAAAGAGAAAGTAGCACACTTGGCTGAAGAAGCCAAAGAAAAAGCTGAAGGCTTGATTAATGATATTAAAAGCAAATTTTAATATTTAAAGAATAAAAGGCCGTCTGAAAGATTTTTCAGACGGCCTTTGTTTATGGTTTTAAAGTTTAGGCAAACTGTTTGCCAAATTCGATAAACTCGTCTTTTTTGGCTTTGGCTTTGCCGGAGTCGATGGCTTCTTGCGCGGCTTTGACACCGTCCGCCAGCGATGCGACCACATTTCCTGCGTAGAGCGCGGCGGCTGCATTGAGGACGACGATGTCGCGTGCGGCACCGACTTTGCCATCCAGCACTTCGTTCATTTTTTGCAGGGATTCTTGCGCGTTTTTGACTTTGATTTCGTCCAAATTGCGGCGGATTTCCATGCCGAAATCGGCCGGGCTGATATCGTATTCGGTGATTTTGCCGTCTTTCAGTTCGGCAACGCGGGTTTTGCCGGTCAGCGTGATTTCATCCAAACCGCCTTCGCCGCACACAACCAAAACATGCTTGGAACCAAGCTGTTGCAATACGCGGGAAAGAATGCCGCACAAGTCGATGTGGAACACGCCCAAGAGTTGGTTTGCCGCGCCGGCAGGATTGGTCAACGGGCCCAAGATATTGAAGATGCTGCGGAAGCCGAGCGAACGGCGGACAGGAGCAACATAGCGCATGGCGCTGTGGTGGTTGGGCGCGAACATAAAGCCGATGCCGGTTTGCTGAATGCTTTGGGCAACCTGTTCGGGGTTGAGGTTGAGGTTGGCACCCATTTGTTCCATAACATCAGCAGCACCGCTGGATGAAGAAACGGAGCGGCCGCCGTGTTTGGCGACTTTCGCACCTGCCGCAGCCGCGACAAACATGGAAGTCGTGGAAATATTGAAGGTTTTGGCACCGTCGCCACCCGTGCCGACAATATCGACCAAGTCATCGGCGTTTTCCAGCGGCACTTTGGTGGCAAATTCGCGCATCACGCTGGCTGCGGCGGTAATCTCGGAAACGGTTTCAACTTTAATCCGCAGGCCGGTCAGGATGGCGGCGATTTGCTCGGGAGGAACTTGGCCGCTCATGATTTGGCGCATGAGGTCGGTCATTTCATCGTAGAAAAGTTCGTTGTTGCTGATGAGGCGTTCAATCGCTTGTTGAGGGGTAATCATGATTTTTCCTTTGTTTGTGTCCGATGTGATTCAGGCCGTCTGAAAATGCGGTTTGAACATTGTCAAACACCTTTCAGACGGCCTTTCATTAAGATTTTTGCGGGCGGTAGTCTTTGAATTCTTCCAAGAAGTTTTTCAGCATATCGTGGCCGTGTTCGGTCAGCAGGGCTTCGGGGTGGAACTGTACGCCTTCGACGGCATATTCTTTGTGGCGTACGCCCATGATTTCACCGTCTTCCGTCCATGCGGTAATTTCGAGGCAGTCGGGCAGGGTGGCGCGGTCGATGGCCAGGCTGTGGTAGCGCGTGCAGTTGACTGGATTGGGCAGGTCTTTAAACATGCCTGTGCCGTGATGGAAAACAGGGGAGACTTTGCCGTGCATCATCGTTTGCGCGCGCACGACATTGCCGCCGAACGCTTCGCCCATGGTTTGATGGCCGAGACACACGCCCATGACGGGCAGCCTGCCGGCAAAGTGCTGCATGGCTGCAACAGAAATTCCTGCTTCTTTAGGGGAACAAGGGCCGGGGCCGATGACCAGATATTGCGGTTTTAGGGCTTCGATTTCTTCGATGGTGATTTCATCGTTGCAACGTACCAAAACTTCCTGCCCCAATTCGGCAAAGTATTGGACGATGTTGTAGGTAAAGCTGTCGTAGTTATCAATGAATAAAAGCATTTGCAAACCTTTAATGACATCTTGGCAGACAGGGTAAGGCCTGCCAAAAGTGTAAAAATCGTTTATGTTTGCATAATATCACAATCTTTACCTAAAGGCCGTCTGAAACGGCGGATAAGACAAAACAGCTAAAAAATGCTATGCTTTACGCTTTGAACCTAATCTGTTTGAAGTGATGAAAAAGTATCTTATCCCGACTGCCGCCGTTGTTGTCGCCGCTGCGCTCGGCACGCCTTATTATCTTGGTGTCAAAGCGGAAGAAAGCCTGACCGAGCAACAAAAGCTGTTGCAGGAATCCGGTTTCCTGACCGTTGAGTCCCACCAATACGATCGCGGCTGGTTTAGTTCAACCGAGACGACCGTCATCCGCCTCAAGCCGACCCTACTTCAAAATACGCAAAAATACCTGCCGGACAATTTGAAAACCGTCCTGCAAGAGCCGATTACGGTCATCAACCACGTAACACACGGCCCGTTTGCCGGCGGCTTCGGCACGCGCGCCCACGTGGAAACCGAGTTCCAATACCATCCGGAAACCAAAAAAGTTTTAGACCGCTTCTTCGGCCAGCAAACGCCGTTGACCATGACCAATACGGTTTACCTTTCCGGCGACGGCAAACTCAGCCTCAATATTCCCGCCTTCGATTATGAAGAGCTTTCCGGTATCAAGCTCAACTGGAAAGGCTTTAGCGGCAATACCGATTACAGCCAAGGCTTCAAAAGCTATCGTCACGATTATCTTGCGCCGTCTTTGCAAGTCAAATTGGCCGACAAAGGTGATGTGTCTTTGGAAAACCTGCGCTTCCAATCCGAAACGGAAGACGGCCTGACCAAACTTGCTTTGGGTAAGAGCAGCATTACGTTGGATAAATTCCTGCTGCAATGGAAAGAAAATATCGATTACAACGTTAAGTTGAACGAATTGGTCAACCTTGTGACCAACCTGCAAATCGGTGCGTTTATCAATCCGACCGGCACGATTGCTCCGTCTAAAATCGAAGTCAACAAACTGCGTTTCGATACCCAGACCAGCGAAGTCGATAAATTCATCAACAGTGAAGGCCGCTTCCAATTTGAAAGCCTGACCTATGGCGAAGACAAATACGGCCCTCTGGATATCAATGTCGCTGCCGAACATTTGGATGCCGCATCACTTCTAGCATTGAAAAACAAAATTGCCGAAGTGTCCGTGAAGAAAATGAGCGAAGAAGAAATTCAGGCTTCCTTGATTCAGACGGCCAAAAACGAGGCTTCGGGCCTGTTTACCAACAATCCGGTTTTAAACGTCAAAACTTTCAAATTTACCATGCCTAATGGTGATGTCGATGTCAGCGGCAAGCTTGCCTTTAAAGGTTTGACGGCCAAAGATCTCAACAGCTTGGGCGATATGCTGAAAAAAACCGAAGCTGACTTCAACATGGGCGTACCGCAAAAATTGTTGGAACAACTCGCCGTCAACCAAGCAAGCAGCCTGTTTAGCGTCAATGCCGAAGATGAAGCCACAGGCCGTGCCAGCATCGACGATATCAACGAGACCTTGCGCCTGATGGTAGACAGCACCATCAAAAGTATGGCAAGAGAAAAATATTTGACCTTAGAAGACGATAATGTCAAAACCCATCTGACTCTGCAAAACAGCGAGTTGAAATTAAACGGAAAAGTCCTTCAAAGCGACCCGGAACCCGAGTTCGACGAATCAGACTTTCCCAATAACTAATCCTCAATCACACAAACAGCGGTTTTAGCTTCACTGAAGTTAAAACCGCAGATCAACCCACAATCAAAAAGGAAACCCATGTTCCGTACCATGCTCGGCGGCAAAATCCACCGTGCCACCGTTACCGAAGCCGACCTCAACTACGTCGGTAGCATTACTGTTGACCAAGACCTGCTGGATGCGGCAGGTATTTGCGTGAACGAAAAAGTCGCCATCGTCAACAATAACAACGGCGAACGTCTTGAAACCTACACCATCCCCGGCGAACGCGGCAGCGGCGTTGTTTGCCTCAATGGCGCGGCCGCGCGTTTGGTTCAAAAAGGCGACATCGTGATTATCATGTCTTACGTTATGTTGTCCGAACCCGAAATTGCAGCGCATGAGCCGAAAGTCGTCCTCGTCGATGAGAACAATAAAATCCGCGACGTGATTTCTTATGAGCCGCCGCACACCGTGTTGTAATATTCAAACAAAGGCCGTCTGAAACGTTTCAGACGGCCTGTTTCCCAAATTCAACTTATCTGAAAGGCTTTGCCGTGAATATCCAAATCAACAACATCACCGTCAGCAACGATGCGCCCTTTACCCTTTTCGGCGGCATCAATGTCCTTGAAGACCTCGACTCTACGCTGAAAGCCTGTGAGCAATACGTTAAAGTAACCGATAAACTCGGCATCCCTTACGTTTTCAAAGCCTCTTTCGACAAGGCAAACCGCTCTTCCATCCACTCTTTCCGCGGTGTAGGTTTGGACGAAGGCATGAAGATTTTTCAAGCGGTGAAACGCGAGTTTAACGTTCCCGTGATTACCGACGTTCACGAGCCTTACCAATGCCAACCGGTTGCCGAAGTCTGCGATGTCATCCAGCTGCCTGCCTTCTTGGCACGTCAAACCGATTTGGTGGTGGCAATGGCGAAAACCGGCAATGTCATCAACATCAAAAAGCCGCAATTCCTCAGCCCGTCTCAAATGAAAAATATTGTGGAGAAATTCCAAGAAGCAGGCAACGAGCAAATCATTTTGTGCGAACGCGGCGCAAACTTCGGCTACGACAACTTGGTGGTCGATATGCTCGGCTTTGGCGTGATGAAAAAAACGTGTAACAACCTGCCCGTTATTTTTGACGTAACCCATTCCCTGCAAACGCGCGAATCTGGCGCTGCTGCGTCAGGCGGTCGTCGCGCCCAAGTATTAGACTTGGCGCTTGCCGGTATGGCAACCCGATTGGCTGGTTTGTTCCTTGAATCTCATGCCAATCCCGACCAAGCCAAATGCGATGGTCCAAGCGCATTGCCGCTTGCCCAATTGGAAGATTTCCTGACCCGTGTTAAAGCAATCGATGAAACCGTAAAATCGTTTGCACCTATGGATATTCGCTAAGGGCAAATAAGTTAAAAGGCCGTCTGAAAGCATTTTCAGACGGCCTTTTTATTAGCGTTACTGTCCGCGTAAAAACAACGCATCCAATTCTTTTAAAGTCAGTTTGACCCAAGTCGGACGGCCGTGATTACACTGGTTGCTGCGCGGCGTATTTTCCATATCGCGCAGGAGGGCGTTCATTTCCGGCAGGGTAAGTTGGCGGCCGGCGCGGACGGAACCGTGGCAGGACATGGTGGCGAGGATGTGGTTTTCGTGTTCTTCGATGGTTTGGCTGCTGCCGACTTGGGCGAGTTCGCCTAATACATCTTTGGCCAGCGAGACGACGTCGGCTTTGCCGAGCATGGCGGGGACGGCGCGGACGGCAAGGGTATTGCCGCCCATGTCGGACAATTCCAAGCCAAAGCCTGCCAGCGTTTCCGCATGATCGGCAAGGGCGGCGCATTCTTCGTGGGACGCGGCAAAGGTTACGGGAATAAGCAGGCGCTGGCTTTGCAGGTTGCCGTTTTCCTGACGTTGGCGTTTCATTTTTTCGTAGTTGACGCGTTCGGCGGCGGCGTGCATATCGATGAGCAACAGGCTGTCTTCGGCTTGGGCAAGGATATAGATGCCTAGTAATTGGGCAATGGCAAAGCCGAGCGGCGGCAGTTCGGATTGTGATGGAAGGCCGTCTGAAAGCGGCGTATCTGTTTTTTGGGTAGGCATTTCAGACGGCATATTGCCGAAACGTGCCTGCTCGAATTGGCTCAACTCAAGGTCGATATCGTCGGTTTTTTTGTAGAGTTCGGCATAAGTATTCATGGCCGCGCGGCTTTCGCGCAGGGACAGGCTGCGTTGTTGCGGCGCGCGTGCAGCTTGGTAAGGCATGGGCGCGGTTTTGCCTGATGAAACAAAGGCATTGCGTGTGTCGGATTTGTTGTCTGTCGGGTAGCTGGATGCACCATCAAACAGATTTTCGCTGTCGTTTTCAGACGGCATTGGGGTGGAAACAACGCCGGTAATGTCATGCAACACTTCGCCTGCGTTGCTGACGCTTTCGGTCAAGTCGGCACGCGTGTCGGCAAGGGCTTTGTTGAGCGTGTGGAACACGAGTTGGTGTACTTGCTGGCTGTCGCGGAAGCGGATTTCGGTTTTGGTCGGGTGGACGTTGACGTCCACGGCTTCGGGCGGCAGGTCGAGGAAGAGGACGAAAGCAGGCGTCAGCGCGTTGTGCAATACATCGCGGTATGCCTGCTTGACGGCATGGAGCATGACTTTGTCGCGGACAAAACGATGATTGACGAAGCAGTATTGTTTGTCGGTTTTGCCTTTGGCGAAAGTCGGCTTGGCAATCGCGCCATAGAGCCTTAGCGCGCCATTGCCGCTGTCAATTTCCAATGAGGCCGTCTGAAAATCATCGCCGACAATGGCGGCAATACGTTCATGCAGGCTTTGGGCTGGAAGTTTGAACACTTGTTTGCCGTCGCGTTTGAGCGAGAAGGCGATGTGCGGATGCGCCAGCGCGAGGCGCTCGAGCATGGTGGCGCAGTGGGCGTATTCGGTGTTTTCGGATTTGAGGAACTTGCGCCGCGCGGGGGTATTGAAGAAAAGTTCGGCGGCTTCGATGGAGGTGCCGACGGGGTGGGCGGCGGCGGTTGGGTTGCTGAGTTTGCCGTCTTCTGCTTTGACTTGGGTAGCGTGCGCGCTGCCGTCTTGACGGCTGGTCAGGGTCAGGCGGCTGACGGAGGCAATACTGGCCAAGCCTTCGCCGCGAAAGCCCATGCTGGCAACGTGTTCCAAATCGTTTAAGGTTTTGATTTTGCTGGTGGCGTGGCGGTGGAGCGCGAGTTCGATGTCGTCGGGGTGGATGCCGCCGCCGTTGTCGCTGACGCGGATGAGGCGGATGCCGCCGCCGGCCAGCTCGACATCAATCGCTGTCGCGCCTGCATCGATACTGTTTTCAACAATTTCTTTCAAGGCGTTGGCAGGGCGTTCGACCACTTCGCCGGCGGCGATTTGGTTGACGAGATGGTCGGGCAGGGCGGCAATTCGGGACATCGGTTTCTTTCAAAAAAGCAACGGCGGAAGGGGAAATTACAGGTATTTGCGCATCAATTCGCATTCGACGCGGACGGTTTTGTTCAGCTGCAATACGGCAGTACCGAGCGATTCATAACGGTTGAGCCGATAGAAAGGCACGGAATTGAGCGAGGCATACAGTTTGAGAAAGCTGAGGCCTGCATTTCGTGCCATTTCTTCAGCGCGGCTGAGCAGGGCCGTACCCAAGCCGAGATTGTGGAAGAGCGGATGGACGTATAAGGCGTCCAGTTGCGCTTCTTTGAAATCGACTTGGAAGAAGCCTTGAATCAGCCCTTTGTATTCGACCACCCACAAAGCTTTGTTTTTATCAGAGATGGTTTCCAAATAGCTGTTGATGTCGAGCAGACTTTCCCATGTGTGCATAATGGTTTCATCGTAACTGCGGATGCAGGCGTATTGAACGGCGTGTAGATGGGCGTTGTGTATGTCTTGGCAGTCTTTTTCGGTTGCTGGACGGAGGATGGTCAGAAGGCTCATGGCGGATGGTCGGAAAAATTGATTTCAGACGGCCTTTGGCAATCAAAGGCCGTCTGAAAAAAGTGGGTAAGGTTACAGGCTTTGATGTAAGGTTTGTGCGGTTTGGAACGCGTTGTCCGCATCGTTGGCCAAGACGGTAAAGTGGCCCATTTTTCGGCCTTTGCGCGCGGCTTTTTTACCGTAAAGATGCAGATGTGCATTCGGGTTGCTTTGCAGCGGCAACCATTCGGGTTCGCCGCAGTCTTCCTTCCAAACGTCGCCCAAAATATTCGCCATACAGCAAGAGCTCAGCAATTTGGTGTCAGCCGGAGATAGGTTGCACATCAGGCGAACCTGTTGCTGGAATTGGTCTGCCGCGCAGGCATCGATGGTATGGTGGCCGGAATTGTGCGGACGCGGCGCGATTTCGTTGACGACCAATTCATGTGTATCGCCGACAACAAACATTTCTACCGCCAATACGCCGACGTAGTTCAATTCATCGGCCAAACGCTGCGCCATCTGCCGCGCCTGTTGCTGCACGTCGGCACTCAGTCGCGCAGGGACGATGGAGTAGGCGAGGATACCGTTTTCGTGAATGTTTTCGGCAGGGTCGAAGGTTTGCACGTTGTCATTGTTCAGACGGCATACGATAACGGAAATCTCGCCGCGTAAGTCCACCATTTTTTCCAAAACGCAATCCACGCCGCCGTGTTCGGCAAATGCGGCTTTGAGTTCATCCAATGTTTTGACGCGGATTTGGCCTTTGCCGTCGTAGCCCAAAGTGGCAGTTTTCAGGATGCCGGGCAGAAATTGTACGCTTTCTTCAGTGATGTCTTCGGCCTTGCAAACTGCTTGATACGGCGCGGTTTGCAGGCCTGCTTTGCGTATCCATGCCTTTTCCTGAATGCGGTTTTGCGCGATGGCAACGCAGTCGCCGCTGGGGGAAACATTGGTGTGTTTGGCGAGAAAACGCATCGCGTCGGCATTGACGTTTTCAAACTCGGTCGTAACCGCCACGCATTTTGCCAATTCTTCCAAAGCTGCTTCATCGTCAAACGGCGCGCACAAATGGCGGTCGGCAAATTCCGCTGCCGGCGCATTCGGATCGGGATCGAGTACGGTTACTTTGTAGCCCATGGTTTTGGCAGCAACAGTAAACATTCTGCCTAATTGTCCGCCGCCAAGAATGCCGAGCATAGCAGGAGGGAGGATGGGGGATGTGTTCATGGATAATCGCTTTATGAAGAAATTGGGTAGGGTGTTTGCAGGCCGTCTGAACATGGTTTTACGGCTTCAGACGGCCTGATGTTTTAAAGCTTGCCGATAAATTGCGGCGGAACGTTTTCAGTTAACCATACGCCGTTGTCCGCCAGATAAAATTGGTGTCCTGCCGCAAGCATGGCGACAGTGTCGATGGTTAATACAACCGGCTTGCCGTGTCGGGAACCGACGTTGACGGCTGTTGCGGCATCGGCAGACAGATGGACAAAATGGCGCGAGGCAGAATGCAGGCCTTGCTCCAAAATAGACGGAACAGAGCGCTCAGCCGTACCGTGATACAAAATCTGAGGAGGCGTTGCCACTTTGTGTTCGACCTGAACTTGTGCCGTCGAATGACCTTGCGCAGCGCGGATACGTTTACCGTCTTCGGAAATTGTAAATCGTTTTTTGTCGTTGTTTTCGACCACTTCCAACAATACTTCGTAGGTCAGCGGATTGCCCGTAAAGCCGCGCTCGGGATGGTTTACCTGCGTCAGTAGGGTATCAATATCCACCCAGCCGTCTTTATCCAAAGTAATACCGATTTGCTCGGGATGATGACGCAAGATAAAGCTGAGGAATTTGCTGATGGATTTTAGTTGTTTTTCTTTTAGTATCATAATCTTGTTGTTTAGTTATTTCAGAGCGTAGGCCGTCTGAAAACTATTTATCCAATCCTTCTTGCACCATTTGCGCTGCGCGTATTACTGCGCGGGCTTTGTTTTGGGTTTCCTGCCATTCGGAAGTTGGGTCGGAGTCGGCAACTACGCCTGCGCCGCTTTGGACGAATAGGGTATTGTTTTTAATCACGGCAGTGCGGATGGCAATGGCCAGGTCCATGTCGTTGTTGAAACTCCATACGCCGACTGCGCCGCCGTAGATGCCGCGTTTGCTCGGTTCGACTTCTTCGATGATTTCCATGGCGCGGACTTTAGGAGCGCCGGAAAGTGTGCCTGCGGGGAAGGTGGCGGCGAGGATGTCCATGTTGGTGATGCCCTCTTTCAGACGGCCTTCGACGTTGGAAACGATGTGCATTACATGAGAGTATTTTTCAATCACCATTTTGTCGGTGACTTTGACTTCGCCGGTTTTGCTGATGCGGCCGACGTCGTTGCGTCCCAAGTCAATCAACATGACGTGTTCGGCAATTTCTTTGGCATCGCTCAACAGGTCTTGTTCGTTGGCTAGGTCTTCGGCTGGTGTTTTGCCGCGCAGGCGCGTGCCGGCGATAGGGCGGACGATGACATCGTCGCGTTCGCGGCGGACGAGGATTTCGGGCGAAGAGCCGACAATATGGAAATCGCTGAAATCGTAGTAGAACATATATGGCGATGGGTTCAGCGTACGCAGGGCGCGGTAGAGGGCAAGCGGATTGTCGGTAAATTCCATGCTCATGCGTTGGCTGGGGACAACCTGCATGCAGTCGCCTGCAAAGATGTAGTCTTTGATTTTGTTGACGCAGGCTTTGAAAGGTTCTTCGCCAAATTCGCTGACTGCTTGCGTTTGCTTGCTGCCGAGCGAGAGCGGGATGGCGCAACTTTGGCGTAGCTGGGTACGGATGTCTTCAAGACGTTCGCGCGCGCGTTCGTAGCCGTTGGCTTGAGAGGGATCGGCATAAACAATCAGGTAGATTTTGCCGCTTAGGTTATCCACTACGGCAAGCTCTTGCGAGAGCATCAGGAGGATGTCGGGCGTACCGAGCGGATCGGCTTTAGCCGTATGTTTCAGGCGGTGGGCAAAATGTTCGAAATTGTAGATGGTTTCATAACCGAAGTAGCCGACCAGGCCGCCGGTAAAGCGCGGCAGGCTTGGGATTTCGGGCGTTTTGAAGCGGTTGTGGAAGGCTTCGATAAAGGGCAGGGGATTGCCGTCGTGTTGTTCGACGATTTCGCCGTTTTGATACACATCGACATGTTTGCCGCTGGTTTTGAGATAATGGCTGCAAGGCAGGCCGATGAAGGAATAGCGGCCGAAGCGTTCGCCACCGACAACGGATTCGAGCAGGTAGGTGAAAGGCTTGTTGGCTAGTTTGAGGTAGATTGAGAGCGGTGTATCCAAATCGGCAAGCAGCTCTTGAACGAGTGGAATGCGGTTGTAACCTTGTGCGGCTTGTGCTTGGTATTCTTGTTTGCTGATCATCTTGATAAGTCTTTCAGACGGCCTGTTTTAGGGTGTTAAATCGTGTGAAGAGTATAGCATTTTATTGGAATTGTTGACAGTCTGAGCGTTATGTCAGATATGGAAAACGCCGTCTGAAAAAGACGGCGCGAGGTATCAGGCAAGGGTATTGGAGATTTTGTTTTTTCGGCTCCGTTTCCACTTGAAAACATAAGCGGCAACAACGGGAATCAGGGCAATAATGGATTTGAATGTCCAGCCTGAATACCATGTGCCTTCGGGAACATCGCTTGCAAGCCAAGTGAAGTACGGCCACCAGCAGGCAACCAGGCTGCCGAGGAACAGCGGCCAAATATGACGGCTTAAGTTGCGTTGCCATAAAAGGAAACAGATGGCCGCCCAAACGAAAGTCAGTACGGTAATCAGGAGGATGGTGTAGGCATCTGAAATCAGGATGGCGGCAAAGTAGTAGCTGAGTGCGACCCATAATAGGGCAAGTACCAAAACAATAATTTCTTCCGGGCGTTTAAACATGATTTTTCTCTTTGTAAGACTGACAAGGCGACAATACTATACCCTAAACAAGGTGCGATGATAAGAGTCTTTCAGATGGCCTTGTAATCGGGTTTGCTATAATGTATGCAATCAATTTTTTGGAAAGGACAAACCATGACGGCAAACTTTCAAGAAACGCTGAAGGCTTTGGGCAAACAGGCGAAAAAGGAAGCTGCGGAGCGGGAGGCGGAAGCGAAGGCTAAAAAGCAGGTAGAGGATGTGGATTTCAGCAAGGCAGTTGGTAAGGTTACGCCGTTGAAAAATGCCGGCAACTATTATGAACAGCCCCGCGATAAATCACCTATGAAGCCGCGCCCCAAAGAAATGGCGACTTTGGAGCAGGAAGATTATTTTTATGTAGGCAGCGGCGGCTGGGAAGAACCGCCGGCTTCGTTCAGTAAAAATGGGCAGGGTAAAAATGATTTGATGCGTTTGCGAAACGGCCATTATCCCGTGGTAGCGGATGTAGATTTGCACGGCTATACGCAGGAGGAAGCGCAGCAGGTATTGAACGAATTTATTGAGTTTACGAAAAAACGCGGCGTTTGCGGCGAGATTGTCCACGGCAGCGGCTTGGGTTCTTCAGGCTATAAACCGGTTTTGAAAAATATGACGCGTCGCTGGTTGATGCAGCATCCTGATGTGTTGGCTTATGTCGAGCCTCGACAAGGCAATGATGGCGCAGTCAGGATCTTGTTGAAGCGTCAACGTCGGGACGATGATTGGAAGCAGTAAAATAAAAAAGCAGTGTCGATAAAATGACACTGCTTTTTTATGGTTGTCAGACTAAGAAGATTTCTTTTTGGAAATTGATTCGCAACCTTTTCCATTGGTCATTGCGGTTTTGAAATTATTGGCTGAATCAATATCAGTGCATTTGTAAGCATTGCCCAAACTATCCATCCAAACGGAAAGGGTATAGCCTGTTTTGGTGGGTATGGCTTTCAAACGATAGGCTCGGCTTGTACTAGCATCAATCATTTCGGCGGAGTATTTGTATTTGTCTGCCAAATCTTTATGGCCTTTATATGAGGAAATAAAGTCATCCAACTGAGTTTTAACCTCATCAGTTTTCCACTTTGGATTTTTAACCATCTGGTTTTTAAAAGCGGAATTGATGGCGACTAACTCGGCATGCGCTTGTGATTGGTAGCCGCGTTCAATGTAGCGGTTGTAAGAGGGAATGGCAATGATGCTTAGAATGGCTAAGATGGCGACGGCAATCATCATCTCAACCAGCGTAAAGCCTAGTTGTTGGGTAGAGGTGGTATTCATTTTATTATTCGCTGGCAACGTAAGACTGAAGAATGACTTGGGTATTGGCATTCTTACCCCATGCCTTGGCTGTAACACGGTAGGTAATTCGACCCTCAGTAGTTTTGCCTAAATATTCGATAATGTAGCGTGGATTGTTTGCGATGCCGCTTTTTTTATCTAAAGGATATTCCGTACCATTGGCGTCAATACACAGGTTTTTGTCGCATTTGCGCTTCCAAGCATCTACGGTTGGGCTACCCTCTTCAGTAAAATCGCCATTGGATTTTACGTTTGGTGTGGAACATAAACCTTTTTCACATTTTGCGGTAAAAGTAGTCTTTTTACCTTCAATATCAAAAATTTGATTTTCACCTTCACGCAGTGCCGCTTCTGCTAGGGTGGTTGCCAGTTTGCGGTCGGCATCATTGGTGCTGATACGCTGTTCAGTATTGTAGGACTGGGTGGCTGTGACCACGAGCAGGGCGATGACGACCATCATCATTAAGACGATAAACAAAGCATAGCCCTGCTGCCGGTCAGGTTTGATTAGAGTGATCGGTCGGCGCATACGTTTCCTCCGCGGATAGTGGCATTAATATTATAGATATCGACTTTATTGTCTTTTTCTGTTGAGGAATCAATGCTGCCGCCATTCAGTACGATTTGGATAGAAGCCGGAGATTTAGCCTCAGGTGAGATATCCAATTTATCTGCACGCACAAAGTTTTCTTCACTTGTGGCACTGGTAGATGCATTGGGCGCATCGGAACAGTTGGCATAAAAATAATGGATTTTCATAGACTCGATATCTTTAATCAGTAGCTGTGGGTTGTTCCATGAGCCATCATCAGATAATTGGAAACGGAATAAGCCGATCTCTTTGCCAAGTTTACCGACAGCGTAGGCAATTATTTCATGTTTCATGATGGCGATACTGCCGTCTTGATCAGAGTTGGTAATTTTTAAAGCCGATTTTGCCGCAGCCAAATCTTTAATTTCTGTGTGAGGTTTGGCAATACCGTAGCAGCTGCTGGCAATGGCAGTTTTTTCAGTTGAGTCTGCTTTGTCGATACCGTATTGGAACAGCAGGGCTTTGCCGGTTTGAGCAAAGCCGGTATAGCTTAATTTATTGATTTCTTTAACAGGTAACAGCTTATTAACACCGGCTGTTTTCAAGGCATATTCATCTGAGCTTTTGTCTTCTATCACTGCAGAGGCAGGAAAATTCGCCATATTGAAGCAGCCGAAATTACCTGCCATACGCGCATCGCGGACGATCATATTGGCGGCGTTGCGCAAATCTTGTTGGATACCGATACGGGCGTTAGCAGATTTGTTCAATCCGCGTGCAGTAAAGTAGGTGGAGCTGACAGCCATTAGGACGATCATGCTGAGCAGGCTGGCAACCAGAAATTCAAGGATGCTAAAACCGCGCATCGCGGTTTTATTGGGAATATGGTTGAGTAAGCGTTTATTGTTCATTGTTAGTCTCTTACGCGTGATTGGTAGGTATAGACAACGTGATGCCCCGATGTGTTGAGATTTTTTGCGCTATTTTCTTCTTCGACATCTTGCAACCATAAAACTTTCACGATGGTCGTGTCGCCTTTGCCATCGCATTTTGCGTTAAACCCATTTTCGTAAGTCGGCTCTGCACCGGAAGAATCTTTACAGATGGTCGAGAAGACTTGGGCTTCGGGAAGGGCTTTGGCTAAGTCGGCCTTAAACTGGGCAATTTGCGCCTGCGCAAGTTGCGCTTTGGTCATTTTGGCTTCAAATTTTGCAGTTTGTTTAGAGTCTGATTTGAGGTAGGCATCGTAGGATTTTTTATAACGGGTAGTTTTTTCGCCTGCAGTATCGGTTTCTTCAAAGAGCGTCGGATTAATGAGCATGCCTTCAATCAAATTTTGCGTAATTTGGGCGACTGTGGTTTGATTTTCAGACTCACGCACGTTGGATACGGTACGTAATTGAACAGCCAGAAGGGCCAGTACGCCGATAGCAAGGACAAACATGGCAATCAAAACTTCAATCAGGGTCATGCCTGATTGAAGTTTTGGAGTAAAGCTTGTTGAGCTCGTTTTCAGACGGCCTTTAAATAATCTGAGATGAGTAGGATTAGTAATGTTCATAAGATACCGTTGTTATTATTTGGAAGAGTATTCGCACATTTTGCGCTCATCGTTTTTAGCACAGATTTCGACATGCCCATTGCCATTGATTAAAAGTACGGTAGCACGGGCTTTCTTGGTTTCAGCATCGGTGGCGGATTTATCCGTCAGGCTGATTTTGATGTGGCCGTCTGAAAATTGATAATTCTTTCCATCGATTGAATGGCCAAATGTACCATTGGGAAGAAATCTCCACCAGACTTCTTTTGGAGCTGAAGCAGAGAGGGCAGAACGGTCATTGCCGATAGGGATATAGTTAAAGCTGTATTCCACTTTGTCAGTATCTCCATTAAGGATAATGGAGCGGATGGATAAATCGACAGTATCGTTTTGATAGCGTAAGTCTTCGTTTTTATCGGCGTAGGCCAACATACCATTACCGGCATATTTGGAATCGCAACCATTATTGGGCGAGCCATCGGATTTGATTTTGACCGGGCAGATGTAAACGGGAAGATTGAGACGGACGGCCTCATTTCGCGCGAAGCGCAGCAGATTGGCAATTTGCTCTGCTTGCGATGCTGCACGTCTGGAGGCAATCCATTGATTCATATTGGGAAGTGCGATGACGGCCATTACTGCTGCAATAGTAATGACGATCAGCAACTCAATTAGGGTGAAGCCTTTTTGTGTCTGATACATGAGTGATTTTTGGTAGTAATGTGTTGGGTAACTGACGTTTTCTCTTTTGCATTTGCCTGTGGCAATGCTTTTGCTTTTATTAGATTTATTTTAAACGATTTTGTAATGCGTGACTAATGAAATATGAAATTCGGTTAGTTTTTCAGACAATCTGTCTCAATCTTCCATCAACATGGATTCTGGAACATAGGCGGCATTATCAAATTTGGTAAATTGACCCATCCAAGTGAGGAATACTTTCCCGACTGGACCGTTACGGTGTTTGCCGATAATACATTCCGCCAAGCCTTTTGAGGGTGATTCTGAGTTGTAGTATTCATCACGATACATGAACATAATTAAGTCGGCATCCTGCTCGATTGCGCCGGATTCACGCAAATCGGACATCATCGGGCGTTTGTCGGTACGCTGCTCAACTGTACGGCTCAACTGCGACAGGGCAATGACGGGAACTTGCAATTCTTTAGCCAATGCTTTGAGGGAGCGGGAAATTTCACCAAGCTCGGAAGCGCGGTTGTCAGAACGGCCGGAGCCTGACATCAATTGCAGGTAGTCGATGACGATCAAGCCTAATTTGCCATTGAATTGGCGCGCAAGACGACGGGCGCGGGCACGCAGCTCGAGCGCGGTCAAGCCCGGAGTTTCATCGATATACATGGGTGCATCGGAGAGTTTAACGACCGCTTCGTTCAGACGGCCCCAGTGTTCGTCTTGCAATCTGCCGGTTTTTAAAACGCTTTGGTCCAAACGTCCGACTGAACCCAGCATACGCATAACCAGCTGCGCACCACCCATCTCCATAGAGAATACGGCGACAGGTAATTTGTTTTCTACGGCAACGTGTTCCGCAATATTGATCGAAAAGGCAGTTTTGCCCATAGACGGACGGCCTGCGACGATGATCAAATCGCCCGGTTGAAGGCCTGATGTTTTTTTGTCGAGGTCGATAAAACCTGTCGATATGCCGGTTACCTCATCAGGATTGTCGCGCGAATAAAGCATATCGATGCGCTCGACCACTTCTTTCAAAAGGTCGGGCATCTCAAGGAAGCCTTGTTTGGATTTGGCGGTACTTTCGGCGATTTGGAATACTTTGTTTTCAGCCTCGTCCAAAAGCTGGCCTGCATCGCGCCCTTGCGGATTGTATGCGCTGCGTGCAATTTCCGTGCCGACTTCGGCAAGCTGGCGCATGATGGAACGTTCGCGCACGATTTCGGCGTAGCGGCGGATATTGGCAGCAGACGGCGTGTTTTGCGCCAGCGTAATCAGATAGTTGAATCCGCCTGCCGCTTCCAATTCTTCATTCCGTTCCAAACTTTCTTGAACGGTAATAACGTCGGCAGGACGGCTTTCATTAATCAGGTTGGCAATCGCACGAAAAATCAGGCGGTGTTCGTGTCGGTAGAAATCCTCGCCGGAAACGACATCGGCAATACGGTCCCAAGCAGAATTTTCCAGCATCAGGCCGCCCAAAACGGATTGCTCCGCTTCTGTGGAATGTGGCGGCAGTGACAATGCGCTGATTTCACGGTCTTCAGACGGCATATCGGAATAATTGCTCATGACGGGCATCTCTGGCTGGAAAATTGCAATCCGCTATTATAGCGCAGTGTAAGTTCAATTGGTTTGTTTAGGCTAAAGCAGGTAAAATAGCTATGTTGTCAATATGACGACGTACACTACCAAAATATAAATATCAACAATCAGGAGCACAAAAATGGAACATAAGCTGCCACAACTGCCTTATGAACTGGACGCATTGTCCCCACATCTGACCAAAGAAACTTTGGAGTTTCACTACGGCAAACACCATCAAACTTACATCACCAATTTGAACAATCAAATCAAAGGCACTGAGTTTGAAGAAATGCCTTTGGAAGAAATCCTGAAAAAATCTTCCGGCGGTATGTTCAACAACGCTGCCCAAACTTGGAACCACACTTTCTACTGGCTGGGCTTTACCCCTAAAGGCCAAGGCAAACCTGCCGGCGAATTGGCTGCAGCCATCGACGCCAAATGGGGCAGCTTCGAGAAATTCCAAGAAGCTTTCAATGCTTGCGCGGCCAGTACTTTCGGCTCCGGCTGGGCATGGTTGGTGAAAACGCCTGCCGGTGAATTGGATCTGGTTTCTACTTCCAATGCAGGTACTCCGCTGACTACTGAAAACACTCCGCTGTTGACTTGCGACGTATGGGAACACGCCTACTATATCGACTACCGCAACAGCCGTCCTAACTACCTGAAAGGTTTCTGGGAAATCGTTAACTGGGATGAAGTTGCCAAACGCTTCGCCGCATAAAACGATATGAATGAAAAGGCCGTCTGAAAAATTTTCAGACGGCCTGAGACCTTTGCAAAATCCCCTAAAATCCCCTAAATTCCTACTAAGACATTTAGGGGATTTTCCATGAGCACCTTCTTTCAGCAAACCGCCCAAGCCATGATCGCCAAACACATCGACCGTTTTCCACTATTGAAGTTGGATCAGGTGATTGATTGGCAGCCGATCGAAC